>CAYWAT010000036.1:16865-21087 GCA_964456305.1 uncultured Polyangiales bacterium
GCGACCTGGGCCCTGGAATACCCTCGCACATGCGCGAGCGTATCTTTGACGCCAAGTTCACGACCAAAGCAGAGGGCAAAGGCGAGGGCCTTGCGATCGTCGCGCATTACATCGAGATGCTCAATGCTACTCTCGAGGTGGAGGACAACAGCCCTTGCGGCAGCTGCTTCAGCCTGCATTTGAAGCCTTCGCATCCCAGCCTGACACCGCGCTATCCATCCCAGCAGCCTTATCTTTCAAGTCCGCCAAACATGCCTCCAGCGTTGCGTATCTTGGTGGTAGAAGACAACCCCATGCTGGGCGATCTCATCGTCACCACTCTCGAATCACAAGGGCACACGGCAACACATGTCTGCGAAGCTAAGCAAACCCAGGACATCCACGCGCACTTCGACCTTGCCATCATTGATTTGAACCTACCTGACATGCCCGGGGCACAACTCATTCACGAATTGAACGGCACAACACAGGTCAACCGTGTTATGAGCATTTCCGGGGAAGATGCGAGTCACACTCTTCCGCAACAACGGTGGCGCAGTCACTTGCGCAAACCCTTTACACCTAACGAATTGCTCGAAGCCATCGCGCTGAGTTTCAAGGACTGATGCCATGACGGTTCATGCCATTGATATCACCATTATCATTGCCTACTTCTGTGTTGTTTTAGGCATTGGTTTTTACTTCTCAAAACAGCACCGCAGCACCGAAGATCTCTTCTTGGCCGGGCGCAGCTTGGGCTGGTTCGCCATCGGCTTTTCCCTCTTCGCCTCCAATATTTCGAGCACCACCATCATCGGCCTCACCGGCGCCGCGTATCGCACAGGCATCTCCATTTCTAACTATGAATGGATGGCGGCTTGCATTTTGACCTTCTTCGCAATTTTTATCGTTCCTTACTACATCCGCTCGAAGATCTTCACCATCCCAGAGTTCTTCGAACGTAGGTTTAGCCCAGCTTCGCGCTACTACCTCTCAGCGCTCACCATTCTTATTAACGTCTTCATCGAAACCGCCGGGACACTTTACGCCGGCGCATTGCTCATTCAGCAGTACTTTCCCAGCATCGAAATCTGGCAAACGGGACTCGTGCTAGCCACCGTGGCTGGACTCTACACCGCTGTCGGCGGCCTATCGGCGGTGGTTTACACCGATATCATCCAAGCTGTTGTGCTCATCATCGGGGCCATCATCATTACCTTTCTTACCGTGCAAGCAACCGGGGGCTGGAGCGAGGGCATCAGCAACACCCCACCCGAGATGCTCAGCCTGGTGCGCCCTATCGACGATGCCACCATGCCTTGGTTAGGCACACTCATCGGTGTCCCGATCCTGGGCTTCTTCTTTTGGTGCAACAACCAGTTCGTGGTGCAGCGTGTGCTGGGCGCGCGCAATATCGATCATGCGCGTCGCGGCGCCATCATGGCCGGCTTTCTCAAGCTGCCCATCTTATTTATCATGGTCTTCCCCGGTATCTTTGCCCGGCAACTCTTTCCAAACCTAGAAACCGCCGACTTGGTTTATCCCACGCTGATCAACACCTTCTTGCCCATCGGTATCAAAGGCCTGGTATTGGCTGGTTTTCTCGCCGCCATCATGTCCAGCATCGACTCCACTCTCAACTCCGCGTCCACGCTGGTCACCATGGATTTTGTCAAACGCCTCAAACCTCAGGCAAGCGACAAGACCCTGGGCATCGTCGGCCGGGCTGTCACCATTATATTCATGGTGGTAAGCGCCCTCTGGGTGCCCGTGGTGGCTGGCTTTAACAACCTCTTCAACTACCTGCAAAGCGGCCTGGCCTATATTGTCACCCCCATCGTACCCGTATTTTTGCTCGGTATGTTTTGGCGACGCAGCACCAGCGCCGGCGCCCTCGCTGGTCTCATTGTCGGTCATGCCGTATCCGTGGCCCTCTTTATTGCCAACAAGTCCTACCAATGGCCTGGATTGCATTTTCTACACATCACCATTGTTCTCTTCGTCATTACCGCACTGATTATCGTGATTGTCAGTTACTTCAGCGCATCTAGCCGAGACGAGCAGCTCGATAACTTTGTGTGGAGCAAAGGCGTTCTCGCAGAAGCTGCCGCTGAAACGCCCGACGCGCCTTGGTATCGCAACTACCGCATCCAAGCCATCGTTGTCTTGGCGCTCACGGCTTGGCTTGTGATCGCCTATTGGTAAAAGAAAAATCGAACTCGCGTACAGCGCGCCGTTGCGTTAGCGGCTTTTCAATAAAGCGATACACACGCATATCGCTGCGAAAGCGATCGTCAAAGGACAGTCCCTGCGCTTGCATCAAGGTTTTGAGGCTTTGCGCAGGGGTCCCTTTGGGTGGATGCATCACCCGCGATGGCAACACATAACGCCAGCTCCCACCCCGCTCATAACCAATGCCATGCTGCGACGAGATGAGGTGATTAAGCCCATCGAAGTGCTGCTCAGCGATCCAGCCATCGTGAACCAATAGCAGCACCTGCAGAGCAACCGCGTTGATGGCCTGCTCTTTCCCCCCTTCAAGCAGCACTGCTTTTTCTTGCCAACGTTTGGTTAACTCTGTGCTGGCTTTTAGTAGGGCGTCGGCAATCGAGCCCCCTCGAGACGAACGCCAGATCTGTAAGCGGTCACGATACCAAAGCTTGATCGCTACCTCCACCGAGCGTGCTTCTCTCAACATCGCTGGGAATGAGGCCGGTTGAGGCGGCGTCATTCCTTGCAACATCGCTGCAGCGACCACCCACAGGGCGTCGCGATGCTTTTCATCGAGTTCAAAGGTGAGCTTATCCGCTAGGTAAACCCGATACCCAGGCGCCAAGAGCAAACCACGTAGCTGCGGCACGACGGTCAAGGGTCCTAGGGCCCGCAGCAGTTTGCCATAACGCGATCGCGTCGCCACCGAATCAAAAAGCACCAACCCTTCATACCCTCGCTGACGCATGCTCCTTGTGAGCGCATCCAGCGAAGCATTTTCGAGAGCAGTACGAATAACAGAAGGCGCGCCTAACGAATGCGCATAAGTCGTGCCGGATTGTTGCCAGCTCGCATAGACAGGCGCTTCATTGCTATCGACCCAAAGCAAGGTTCCTCGATCGCGTAGGTGCATGCGCATTGAGGCATCCAGCGCTATGCCTGCCGCGTTACTCACAAACACGCGCCAAATCCCAATGGCAAGGCCAAGCAAGGCTAACGCTAAAACAATAACGGTCTTCAACGACTTCAATTAAATCACCATGTCTGCAGGTCCCAAACTCCGAGCGGTCTTTGACGAGCAACTAACCTTTCATGTGGTCCTCGTCGAACCTGAAATACCTCCGAACACCGGCGCCACCGCACGCACCTGTGTGGCGGCCAACGCGCATCTGCATCTTATCGAACCCCTAGGCTTTCGCACCGATAGCCAAGCAGTACGCCGTGCCGGCTTAGATTATTGGCCGCATCTGCACATGCAACGGCATCGCAACTTCGATACCTTTCGCGAAGCCAACCCTGATTTACGCCTGCATATGTTCAGCGCCCGCGCTTCGGCGAGTTATCTGGAAGCGGACTTTAGAGCAGGCGACGCCTTGGTCTTCGGCAAAGAGTCGCAAGGCTTAGATGCAGAGCTTATCGATCGCCATGCTCAGTTTCTTTGGGCGATTCCAACCCTGGGACCGGTGCGCAGCCTCAACTTATCCAATGCCGCTGCTATCGTCGTTTACGAGGGATTGCGCCAAATTGGGGCGCTGCAGCAAACTCACATGGGTTAGGATCGTGGGCTTAGCGCCAAAGGCGTACTAGATAGGCGTCATGCCGCGCTCTATGCCTGCTTTTCACCACTGTTGCCTGCTCACTGCAGCATGCCTGCTTTGGGCCTGTCCTATCTTCACCTCTAAGGACTCGCCCAATCAGCAGCAAGATAATCGCGATTGTAATAACGAAAGCTGCAGCACCGGATGTCAATCGCATGGAGACTGTGAGGCGGGCTTTTTTTGCAATCGCGATACAGGGATCTGCCAAGCCAGTGTAGCCTGTAACAGCAGCGATCCAGTCTGTCGGGAGAATTTTTACTGCGATGAGCGCGATACCTGCGTTCCAAGCGGCGTTGACGACCAGGGCAACCCCAGCACGAATCCAAGTGCGGGTTGCTCCGATTCGAGCCAGTGCGCCGAAGACTTTTTTTGCATCGATCACCAATGCAGACCCGCCAATACTCTTTGTCAACGGGCGTCTGCCTGTGATCCAG
>CAYWAT010000037.1:0-20959 GCA_964456305.1 uncultured Polyangiales bacterium
AGGGCATGGATGGTCTTTGCCATCCGTACTGAGATATCAGTCGCGGGTTGCTGCTTGTATTCGGCGGCGATGATCCCGACCCAGGCCCGTGTTAATGTTTCGTGGTACCCCTCCGTATCGGTTGTGGGTACCCCGTTCGCCTGATTCAGCGCTTGCACTCCAGCGCGCATCTTCTCCAGCGCAACTTCGCTGTTGTAGTGAGCCATATACCATGTTGCTACCTGCACATGCGCTTCGTGAGTCCATTCGTCGCGTGCAATTGAGGCTGCTTCGAACCTCCTTACAACATCTCGTAACAGGGCAACTGCATCATTCTCAGGCATAGTAGCTGGAACACCATATTATATGAACTTGCCCTGCCAATCTCTCTTGCAGATGAGGGATCTTGTTATTGACCGCCTTTAATAAGACGCAGTTGGGGCTTGGGTGCGAAGGCTGAGATGTGTCCGCTTTCTTCAGCGACGTAAATCCAGCTGCGATCATCAACACGCAATAAATCAGGGATCAGTTTGCACTGATCGAGATGGGCAAGCGCTTGGCCATCGTTGAGGCGAATCATGTGCAAGGTGTTCGAGGGCACGAAAAGAGCGCCATGACGAAGTACGGGACGCAAATGACGCGGCATATCGACACAGGGTGAGTCCGTGAGCATTTGGCTCCAAGTGAGTTCGCCAGTTGAGGCGTCGATGCAGGACAGTTCCCCTTGTAAGCTATTAATCAGCAGCTTGTGATCAACAGTGAACCACGATCCGCCTGAAGCGATGCCGGGATCGGGGAGTGTCCACAAACGTTTGCCTTGATGCGGATCAAGCGCTGTGAGTGATTCTTCCCCCGGTTCGCCAATGCCCACAAGCACGCAGTCATTCATCGCAAACGCGGCGCTCGTGCGTGGTGCCTTAAGCTCGCATTCCCAACGCGCGGCGCCGCTCAGTAAATCGATGCCAATCGCGCGGCAGTTGGCGTGGCCGATGTCTCCCGAGAAGACAACGACGGTGTCATCAAAGATAACCGGCGTTGAGGTGAATTGAGCCCGTGCCGAGAAGCGCCATAGGATATCGCCCTGCAACGCATCCAAGGCGATTAAAGTGTGATGATCGGCGGCCATGACGACGACGCGTCCTGAGCATGCGGCATGAAGTTGAGCGTGATGATAATGACGTAGGCGCCAGCGCATCTGCCCGTGCCTCAAATCAAAGGCGATACAGTGATGATCTTGGGTGAGTAGTAGACAAGTCGGGGGAATATGCGGGCTATTAACAGAGAGCAACGTTTGCTGACAGTTCGTCGGTGCCCTGGCATCGATGCGGGCAAAGCTCTCACCCTGCTTGATATCGCAAAGCTCGATGTGCTCTGGGTGACTGAGATCAAGCAGCGTCTGACCGATAACCGTTATCGGACCGCATGGACGTGACCAGAGGGTTTGACCCGTGTCACTGCTTAGTGCCGAGAGCATGTCTGCGTGGCGGATAATAAAGCGATCTCCACAATAAAAAGTAGAGCCAATATCAAGGCCATCGATTTCGGCACTCCAGCGCGCTTCAAATTGTAGAGCTGGCAGCGTGCTCGTGCTTGCGTTGAGAGCAGAGGTGCTGTCGGGCTTATCTTGAGCATGTCTGAGTGCCTGCAAGCGATTGGGATTTTGGTTGGTAAAGCCCTCTTGAGCAGGATCCGTCATGACACGGCGTCGCAACGAGCGCATGAGATCGCGCAGCTCTCGCACGTAGAGATTGCGTCGTTGCTGTTGGTCAACCCGTACTAAACTACGGGTCATAGCTGCTGCGAGGCGCACCAAAGGCAACACCACATCGCGAATCTGCATTGAGGGGATGCGCAAATGGGTGTGTTGGGCATCGCTGAACTTGAGCTCCACATGACCCTGGGGATTAAGGCGCATGCCCATCCGGAGGTTATGCGTGCAAAAGCTGTAGTTGCCTGGGCGACCGTGCATCCAGTGATCCACAATGCGGTCGGCAAGACGCAACATGTGCTGTACGGCCAGCGCAATTGGGCCTTTAATCAACGGGATGCGTTTGCCTTGGAACCACACCCACATGCTGCCTTGAAAAAGCAGAGCATGCAGATCCGAAAAATCGATGTCCTGGGCTCGCTTATCGACCGAGGGACGAACCGAGGCAGTGAAACCAAACTCTAAGCCTTGGACACGAACTTTGGAGTTAGCCTGCGTGTTGGCTCTGAAAACGACGGCGTGGGGGCGACCCTCAATGTCAGGGGCGATAACCGTGTTGAATGCTCTATCGATTAGGGCTTTGTCTTGCTGTGGCGTGCTTGAAGTGTCGATGCTCTGTTGTAGGGCTTCAATGCTAAAATCTAAGAGTTCGCGATAGTGAATCGCTTGGTCCCAATGATACAGCTCCGGTGGGTTGTCCAAGGTGTAGTGGCTCACATATAAAGTATCGCCATCGCGCTCCAGCACCATTTCGCTGGGATGATCAACAAGGGGCAGAATCACTTTGCGTCGCTCGGCACACGCGAGATCGAGCAGGCTGGTGAGCAGTGCATTGAGAGGGGGCATCGCGTCAATGCAAATGCCTCTGGCATCAAAAAAATGCAGCGCGTCGCTCTTGCGTGCTGGCGCATTGTGACTTGGGGCTCTGTCATGCGTTGTCCGCCTAAGTTCCGCGTTGTCGTGAGGTCGCCTATGCGACCTAAGAAGCTGTAAGGTCATCGCACTCACAGTAAGTCCCTTTGGAGTGAAGATCCAAAAAACGTTTGCGGTGGATGACCCCAGCGTGCTCGCTCTCTTATTTCATGGGCCTAAGTGCAATGTGCTCGCGCAGGCGCCGAAATGTTTTACGACCGATGCCTTTGACGCGCAGCAGTTGTTCGATTCGGTTAAAGCCTTTGAGGCGCTGACGCAGACTAATAATGGCTGCGGCCTTACTCGGTCCAATCCCAGGCAAGCTCTCGAGTTGCTCTGGAGAGGCGTGGTTAAGGTCAATTTTAGCGCTGCTCGCACTGCTCGGTGCTTCTTTGGCAGCTTTTTCTGCATGCAATGCAGCGGGCAAGACGACCCCTACAAGAAGACAGCTTAGCGCGATGAGCAGAGCTTGTGGTAGGCGAGGTAAAAGCAAGGTGCGTTTTTTTAGTGTCATCAATGTTCTCCTGTGTTGGGTTGCGAAAGTGCAACTGCCTTAGTGGAGAGCAGTTTGCGGACCGACTGCCTGCGACTCGATATCAAACACTTAGAGGTGGATAAATCACGGGTTGGCGGACCGTATTTTCGCAAAACGCAAAACGCGGTGATACGATTCCTCGCATCATGCGATTGACGCTTTCTCCCTTCACATCATTTGATTCTGTTAAGGCCACCGTGTTAGCGATTGGCGTGACCGATCTTAAGCGCTCGGCTTCTACATTTCGCCAGCTCAAAACCGCCTTTGGCATTGATGTCGCGGGGCGCGTTAAACAGGAACAGTTTCAGGCCAAACCGGGCCAAGTGCTAAAGCTTCCTCTGTACCAGTCGTCCACCAAGGTTGATTGCCTCCTATTGATTGGTCTCGAAACCGACACGACCTTGCGTTATCGGATGCAGCGCTTCGGAGTGCATATCGCTCGTCATGCCCGCATCTATCGAGATGTGGCCATTGCAATTGATGATGCGCATGCAGATGCAGTGTCCGGTGTTGTCCAAGGCTTGGGGGGAGGTTTGTATCGATTCGCCGACTATATGAGCGACGCGCCCTCATCATCGTTGCAGCTGCGTTCGGCGGCTTTGCTTGTGCCTCAGAAAAACGTGAGCACGGCGTTGCGACGCGCTGCCAAAGATGCCGAGGTATATAGCGACGCTGCCAATGTTGCGCGTGACCTGGTCAACCGTGCCCCCAATGACCTAACTCCGGTGACCTTTGCGACCTTTGCCGAAAAAGAGGGCAAGCGTTGTGGTCTTAAGGTGAAGAGCTTTGGTCCTAAGCAACTCGCCAAAGAGGGGATGCGTTTATTTTTGGCGGTGAACCAGGGCAGTGCTATCGAGCCGCGCATGTTGCATTTGCAGCATGTCCCTAAGAAGCTGCCTAAGGGAAGTAAGCGTGTGGTCCTGGTGGGCAAGGGCCTGACCTTCGATGCGGGCGGTTTGTGTCTTAAGCCCGCCAAATCGATGCTGGGTATGAAATGCGACATGGCAGGTGCCGCGGTGACCTTGGCGGTGATGCTTGCCGTGGCGCGCTTGAATCTGCCCTTAGAAGTTCATGGTTTAATCGGAGCAACCGAGAACATGACCGGGGCAAGCGCGTATCGTCCCGGTGATGTGTACACTGCCTATACCGGCAAAAGCGTCGAGGTGATCAACACCGATGCCGAGGGCCGTTTGGTGTTGGCGGATGTATTGGGTTGGGCGGTTGCGAACCTAAAGCCCGATGTGCTGGTTGATCACGCGACCCTGACGGGTGCCTGTATGGTTGCTTTGGGTCCATGGCGTGCGGGCCTTTATGGCAACCAAGACAAGCTAAGGCAGTCCTATCTTAAGGCAGCTGAACATAGCGGCGAGTCCTTTTGGAACATGCCTCTTGATGAGGACTTACGATCGACGCTCAAGAGTTCGGTGGCCGATCTTAAGCATACCGGCGCGCCTTATGGTGGATCGATCAGTGCTGCTTTGTTCCTACAAGAATTCGTGGGCGAGGTTCCATGGTTGCATCTCGATATCGCAGGCCCTTCGTTTTTGGATAAACCTCATGGTGTATCTCCTAAAGGAGGCACGGGTTTCGGGGTAACGACAGCACTTGAGTTTTTGCGGGCGATGGTCTGACCTTACCTCGACGCGATCGCTACCGCTGAGCTGAGCTCGAGCTTGCGTCCTTCGACGTCGAATACAAGCGCATCAGCACCGCGTTTGCGAAAGGCGAGCAAACGGCAATGGGAGGATGTTTCATCGGGTAAGCAGGTGCTAATGAAGCCAGCTTTCTTGCCCGCGCCGTCGTGAAAGGGTGTGCCGGGCTCTAAAACCTCAGCGCCTTCGATTCGTCCTTGGAAAAGCTGCTTGGGCAAGTTACCGCGATGCTCCAGCATGGAGATGCCTTCCTGGCCGAAGTAGCAACCCTTGGTGAAGGAGATCATGGCATCACGTAGGCCTACTTCTTGAGGGAAGATCTCGGCGCTAAGTTCCGGACCCCAGGCGGGTGCACTGTGAAGCAGTCGCAGCCAATCACAAGCTTGCTTATCGAGAGATACGCCCTGATTGCTTTGCACTGCCTGCATCAGTTCGGCCTCACAGGCTTCTGCGTGATCTTTAGGGGTGATCAGATGTAAAGCGGCCAGTCCCAAGGGGGAGCATGGGATGTGATGGCAGGGTGTTTTGAGCCCTTGTGTGATCGTTATTGCTAGCGGCCCATGCAGGCTGAACACTCGGTGCTCAGAGGCACTGAGTGAGACATCTTCCATGATGATGTGTGCATCGAGATGCGCCATGATGAGGGCACGCTCTGCAGTGGGTAGCAGCAGCCACAGGGTCTCTTCGCGATGGCGAAACACCCAGGTTTCGGCGAATATCTTGCCCTTGTGAGTGGGGATGGCGGTGTAGAGAGTCTGTCCGACGGGTAGTGCGGCCAAGTCATTGCTCACGTACGCGTTCAACCAGCTGAGGGCGTCTTGGCCTTCGATCTGGAGGAGGCTTAGCTCGGGTTTGCTCAGCCCAACATGGCTTGCGGTCTTAGCTGCGCGCTGATGATAATTTGTGGTGGATGGTGGCATTCTTGGTGTTGAGTTTATGAGACGTGAACCTGATCTAGGCTTGGCGCAGCTGACCGCTATACATTACCCGCTCGCCCTTCGTGGTGTGCAAGCATAAAGCCCCCTGGGGATCAAGGCCGATGAGGGTTCCTTCGATGCCCTCGCATAGGACCCTTTGGCCTCGCCATAACAAGCGTGCTTCGGCAGAGCGCACAATGCTCGCATGCTTGCCGGCGTAAAAAATCACCAGCCAACGCTCCAGATGATGAAGCATCCGCGCGCAGACCCAATGGCGATCCAAAGGGGCTGTGGCCTGAGTGCCGGCGCGCAGAGAGGTTGCGCTGCCTTGTAGTTCAACGGGCCAATGTTGGCGGTTGATATTAAGACCGATGCCAATTACCGCTGCAGCGTGTTTCGCCGGCGGTGTGAGGGTTTCGATCAGAATACCCGCGCATTTGCGTTCATTGAGGTAGGTGTCATTAGGCCACTTCAGGGCGGCTTGGCATGGATGAGCTTGCTTTTGTACGCACTCATCGACGGTTTCAAGCACACCCATCCCCACGGCGAGATTGAGTATTGGCAACGTTGCCATGTCGTGGGGCAGGGCTTCGACTACAGAGAGGTACAGGTCCTCACCGGGTGGTGAATGCCATTGTCGACCGCGCATCCCTCGCCCGGATGTTTGGGCATCGGCAATTTCGACATGACCCAAGACAACGCTTTCCTGAGCACGTTGCAAGGCGAGGTCGTTGGTCGAGCTGACCTGCGTATGCAGTGCTAATGAGCGGCCGATGTAGCGTGTTGATAATAAGTTAATAAGTTCGTCTTCATTAAGCATCCAGTTGCCAGTCCAGGCCGATATCCACTGCTGCTGCGGAGTGGGTGAGCGCGCCTACGCTAATCGAGTTCACGCCGAGCTGTGCCAGAAGGGAAATGCGTTCGAGGGTAATGCCCCCCGAGGCTTCCACCCACGCACGTCCTGCAACCTGCTCTATCGCTTTGCGGGTGTCTTGGTCGCTAAAGTTATCCAACAAAATTGCATCAGCGCCCGCTTCGAGTGCTTCGCTGAGCTGAGCGAGGGTATCGACTTCGCAGGTAATTCGACTGGTGTGGGGTGCAGTCGCGCGAGCTCGACGCAAAGCGGCCGTGATACCGCCGCAGGCTGCAATGTGATTGTCTTTGATGAGCACTGCTGCTGATAGGTCGTTGCGATGGTTATGACCGCCGCCGCAACGCACGGCGTAGCGTTCCAGAGCTCGCCAGCCTGCAGTCGTTTTACGCGTATCGGTGATGCGTGTGTGGCTATCGCTGGGCAGCGCGTTGACGTAACGCTGGGTGAGGGTGGCGATGCCGCTGAGTCGTTGCAGGGCATTGAGGGCGATGCGTTCTGCCATCAGTATATTAGCTGCCGAACCTGAAAGCGTCGCAATACAGTCGCGTGCGCCGGCATGAGCTCCGTCGGGCAAGTTAACATGGACGCCGATGTTAGCGTCGACCAAGGTCATGATTTCTTCGACGATAGGCAAGCCGCAGACCACTAGATCCTGACGCGCGATGAATTGCGCCTTGCCTTGCTGAGCGGGGTCAATACAACTTTGCGTCGTGATGTCACCGCGGCCCAAGTCTTCGGCGATGGCAGTTTGAGCAAGCTCTTGCAGCACCTGTCGCGGGGGTGGCGCGTAGTTGGCGTGGCTGGCTGAGCTCATCATGATTGCCAGCGTTCGATACGCCAGCCTTGTCGCCGGGCAAGCCAACGAAGGCGTGGATCGGCATTGACAACGCGGGGTTCGCCAACGCGTTTTAGCATGGGCAAATCGCTAATACTGTCGGTGAAAAAGGCACTGCGTTCGAGGTCGATGTGATGCTGCTCTGCCCAGCTCTCAGCCACTTTTACCTTTCCTGGTCCGTAACATAGGGGCTCGAGGTAGTTGCCCGTGAAGCGCCCATCTTTGACGCTGAGCTTGGTGCAGAGCACATGTTCGATGTTGAGGTCTTCGGCCAAAGGCTGAGAGAGGTAAGGTGTCGACGCGGTTAAGATAGCGCAGACGCGTCCCAGTTGTTGCTGTCGTAACACTTCAGCGCGTGCGCACTGAGTGACGTAAGCGCGCGCAACATCGTGGTACCAACGTCGACATTCGTTGCGAAAAGTGCTCTCCTCGACGCCGACAAGCGCTTCGAGTGCTAGCTTGGTGACCTTGGGCGCATCTACAATGCCGATGGTGTATTGCAGCATCCAGCGACCGATGCGCAGCACGTCACGCAGGCCCGCTTCGCCCTGACGGTAACGCCACCACATGTACAGATTGCCCGTATTAATACGCACCAGAGTGCGGTCGACGTCAAAAAGTGCGGCTTCTTTCATGGGCTCTCTAGCGATACCATCCAAGGAACACGAGGTGTGAGAAGAGATTGCAAAGGGCGTGAAAGACCATAGCGGCTCCGATTCCTCCCCGCCATGCGTATATCCAGCCAAATAGCAATCCAGGGAAAAAGACGAGGAGTCGACTGGGATGTGCTGTTTCCCAAACGTGGATCAAGGCAAAGAGCAAGGCCTGGATAATCCAGGCGGCGAGGTTGAGCTCCACACCGAGAATACGTCGCTTGCTGGGCCAAATATCGTGCAAACGGGTTTGGAGATAGCCGCGAAAAAAAGCCTCCTCGGGCAGACCCACCACGATCAGATGATGCAAGGCTAACATCCACCAGTTTTTATCGCTGGGCCAATGGAAAGGCTGCTGGGGACTGAACCACTGCGTGTAGGCAAAGGCATAAGGCGGGAATATGAGTGCGGCGAGCAGCAGCACGACGCCCACCTCGCGTAGCACGCTGAAGAGCCGGGACCGCATCTTAAGTGGTGGTTGAGTAGGGGTTAGGATACCTCCAAGCGATAAGCCGTAACGCGATGCATAGGGATCCTCGCGTTGTGCTAGACGCAGCGCTCCGTAGAGGAAGAAGCAAGCGAGACCGAGATGAGCGAGGTCGCCGATGGTTGGCAGGGACTTAAGCGCGTGCACCCCGATCGTAAGCAGCGTGGCTAGTAGATAGACGAGCGTGATTTCGTAACCGGGGCGTTGATTAAGCCAGGCGCTCCAGCGTGCAGAGTGGGGCACTCGAAGGACATGGTCCGAAGGAGAGGGAGGTCAAGTCTTGTTCGTGCGATTTCGGGCAGATGTTGTCAGACGTCGTTCATCGCGTTTGCGTTGTCGGATGGCCTGGAAGAAGGCGGAGAGCTGCTGCGCGCAGGCATGTTCACAAACACCCGCGGTGTGTGCGAAACGGTGATTGAGACGTGGGTCGGAGCCCATGGCGTAGAGTGATTCGAGCGCACCGGCTTTGGGATCGTGGCATCCGTAAACTACCCTCGCGATGCGACTTTGCACCAATGCACCCGCACACATGATGCAGGGCTCGAGGGTTACGTACAGGGTGACTTCTTCGAGACGCCAGCTTTGCAAATGCGCTGCGGCTTCTTTCAGCGCAATAATCTCGGCGTGCAGCGTGGGGTCTTGCTGAGTTTCACGCAGGTTGTGCCCCCGTCCGATCACCCTTTCTTGATAGACTGCGATCGCACCCACCGGAACTTCACCTCGAGTCTCTGCACGCTGAGCTTCGTTGAGCGCTTCCTGCATCCAGTATTCGTCCTTCGTCACGTCCCGAACCATGGCAGGCATTGTTCCATATGCTAACGCTCCGCCATGATTTCCTGGGATCGGATGCTGCGCAAACTGGCCGTGTTTCAGCAACGCCATGCCCTGTGGATAACGCTCGCCGGCCTTTTGCTCGCCGGCCTGTCGATTATCCCCGTATCGCAGCTCGGTTTGAATAGTGCTTGGACAGCACTTCTACCCAAGGATCAGCCTAGCGTTCACGACCTTGAGCAGTTGCGTAATCGCATTGGCGGCTTGTCTACGCTCACCGTTGCCATTCAATCTAAAGACCTGGATGCGATGCAGCGCTTCGCGCATGATCTGGTGCCTAAACTTGAGAGCATTCCCAAGGGACTAGTGCGCACTGTCGATTGGAATGTGCTCACCTACGAGAATTTCGTACGCGAGCATCAGCACATGTATGTGGGTCATGCGGAGCTGACGCAGCTGCGCGATGATTTGCAGGAACGACTCACGCTCGAAAAAGGTCGTGCCAATCCCTTCTTTGTCGATCTCGATGATGATCCACCGCCAACCTTTGATGAGCTGGTCGCGCGCATTCGCAAACAGGCTGAAAAGGGCGAGAAAAAGTTAGAGCGCTTTCCCGGTGGTTTTTACGTTCACCCCGACAGAGACCTACTGTTTTTGTTTGTGCGCACCGATTTGGCAGGGGGAGATTCCAAGGGTTCCGAGCGCTTGATTCAGGCGGTCAACGATCATGTTCAAGGCCTAAACCCCGCGCGTTACGCCAAGGATTTGCGTGTTGAATATGCCGGTGATGTGATTGTCGCCAAAGAAGAGCAAGATGCCATTCAAAGCGAATTGGTCACTGCGACGTTGCTCACCATTACCTGCGTGCTCTTTGCGATTTACCTGTTCTTTCGCCGTTTTCGCAGTGTGGTGGCCTTGGGCATCGCCTTGTTTGTGCCTGTGTTGATGACCTTTGCGTTAGCGGAGTGGATCGTTGACTACCTCAACACCTCGACGGCCTTTCTCGCCAGCATCGTCATTGGTAACGGTATTAACCCCAATATCATCTGGCTTGCGCGCTATATCGAGGAGCGCCGCTCCGGTAAACTTGTCACCCCGGCTATTTATGCAGCGCATCGCAGCACACTGATCGCAACCCTCACCGCCTCTATTGCTGCTGCTGTTGCTTATGGCTCCTTAGTCGTCACCGATTTTCGCGGCTTTCGTGACTTCGGCATTATCGGTAGCATCGGCATGATTTTGTGTTGGGCGGGGGCAACCTTATTGCTGCCTTCTTTGGCCGCTCTGTTTGAGTATCTGCCTTCGTGGCGAAAGTATAAGCAGCCCCGTCGACGTAACCTCTACGGCATTCTCTTTGCCAAGTTGGTGCACAGTCGTCCGCGCATGATTTTGGCGGTATCTCTCATCACAGGCGCGGTGGCTTTGGTGCTCATGTGCGTTGCTATCGCTGCTGATCCCATGGAGTACGACTTTCGCAACCTCAAGTCGGTACGTGATAAAGCAACGCGGGCACGGCAGATCCAAAGTCGCTTTAGCGAGACCGTAGGAAGTTCAAAGCAGGGCAATGGCATTGCGATGCTGGTTCCACGTCGCAGTGATACATCACGTGTGCGAGCCATGCTTGAATACCGACGCGATGTTCAGCAGGCCCCTTACGGCAAGATTCGCAGCATCGATGATTTACTGCCCGAGCGGCAGCGTGAGACCATCGCTTTGCTGCATGAGATTCGCGCACTGATGTTGGAGGTGCGCCCCTACGCGCAGCCTGAGCAACAAAAACTCATTGACGAGTATCTGCCTCCTGAGTCGTTGCGCGAGCTGCATGCCAAGGATCTGCCCGAAGAGGCTGCGCGGTTGTTTACAGAAAAAGACGGCACACGAGGACGCATTCTAATTGTCGAAGAGAAAAAAGAAGATGTATCTATTTGGGATGGGGCCTATCTGATTCAGTGGTCCGATGCGCTGCGTAAGATTCGCCTTCCCGATGGCAGTCGACCCCCGCTCGCTGGTAGAGCGCCGGTGTTTGCCGATATGCTGCAAGTGATCGTGCGCGATGGTCCCAAGGCCATTCTGCTTTCCTTTATTGCTACCTTGCTGCTGGTGCTTCTCACCTTTCGTCGTTTGCGCGAGCGATTCTTGACCATGACGGCGCTGCTTCTGGGCATTGTTTGGATGGCTGGTTTAATGGCGGCGCTGCGTATGAAACTCAACTTCCTCAACTTCGTGGCTTTCCCCATCACCTTTGGCAATGGGGTGGATTACGGCGTGAATGTGATGCGGCGCTACGCAATGGAACGTGACGCGCACAATCCTAGCGCCATTCGCGCGGCAATCGAAGAGACGGGGGGAGCCGTGATTCTGTGTTCGCTCACTACCATCATTGGCTACGCGTCTTTATTCACCAGCGGTAATTTGGCGCTCAATTCCTTTGGTGCAGCGATGTCGATCAGCGAAATCACCTGTCTGCTCTCCGCTGTCGTGACTGTGCCTGCAATCGTTTTATGGCTTGACCGCCGTCGTAATTCCTCATCGCGACGCCTTCCTAGCAAAGCCGCAAGTACCTCAACATCATAAAAGATTTCTGTAGCTTTACAGATGTGGGACGCTCTCCTACTTATTTGTACGCATCATCGGAGCTCTGCTTTTGTTGCGCTTTCTTCCCATGATATCGTTGAGATGTGTCTACTCAATACAAGACGCACCCAGCTATCATTGGCCTAGATTTCGGAACCGATGGTATCAAAGTAACCCTCAGCACGGCACAAGGGGTTTGTCCGATTCGCTTAGGGGAGAAAAATCAATCTATCTTTCCTGCCGCTTTATCGCTTAATGAAAACGATAAGTTATTGCATGGCAATGTCGCTAAACGACGTGTTTGTGTTGACCCTGAACATAGTATTTATGCCCTTAAGTTATTGCTTGGCCTAAGGTGGGATGATCTTTACGCCCATCATGTGCGGCAACATCTTCAGTATTCACTCATTCCATCACCGCCCAATAATATTAACGTCAAACTAAAGTCTCAAGCCGTTACCATTTTTGATCTTGCGGCATTTTTATTAAGCAAAGTGCGTGAGCGAGTGGAGGAACAGGCTGGCCATTCCATTGACGAAGTGGTGATGACCTGTCCTGTGAACTATCAAGAAGCTCAGTGTTTGGCCTTGTATAATCTTGGACGTGCTGCAGGGTTTCGCTACGTTGAGCTTTTACACGAGGCTAAAGCAGCCGCACTTGCCTATGGCTTTGGTCAGCGTTGTGCACGTACAATTGCCGTGTGTGATTGGGGTACAGGGACCTTTGACTGTAGCATTTTGCGCAGCAATGAAAGCGCTTCTTTTGACATACTTGGATGGGAGAGCGTTCTTTTATTAGGCGATAACATTGAAGATAAAGTGATTCGCAATATCCTTGTTATGCTGCGTCAACATAACCAAGTTTCGGCGATTGAAGATGGTTGGTCGATGCAGCGAATCGTTGCTGCTGCCGAAAAAGTTCGCCATCGCCTTAGCACGCATCTGTCCACCGAAATCAATCTTCCTTTTTTCAGTCCCGAAGACAGAAACGATGCCTTTCACATACAAATGTTTCTATCTCAAAGTCAGCTTAAGCAATGGTTACAAGATACGCTTGAGACTGTGGATCAAGCTTGCCGACAAGCCTGTGATAAAGCGGGGATCGACCCACAAGATATCGACGATCTTATCCTTGTGGGCGGGCATACCTGCTTACCTCTGGTGCACGCACATGCCTCTGAGTTATTTGGTCGTGAACCCTGTGTAGGTATGGATCCACGGCTCACGATCGCCTTGGGTGCTGGATTACAAGGGGTATCCCGTCTCGATGAAGTCCGGGCAAGTCATCAGTGCGCTTGATTCTGTCTTAGTTTTTTGTCTTGCTCTTGGTCTAAAACGCCCAGTGCTTGCTCTTCTTGCTAGAGCCTGATTCAAGTAAGGTGCAAACGGATCGCGCTGGAGAAGTGGAGCTGAGCAAGGCGCGTGAGCGAAGCCATGCCGGGGCATTTCGAGCTCGCGCAACGACGCTCCAGGTCCGCTGGGCCAAGCGAGGCGTTTGCACCTTACTTGAATCAGGCTCTATGGTTTTTTCGCCTCTTCTCTCTTGAGCACCGTGAACTGTACGCGCCGATTGCGGGAGCGACCGCTGGCGTTGTTATTGGGTGCGACAGGTTGACTTGAACCAAAGCCACGTCCCTCTAAACGGTGTGCTTCCACGCCCTGCTCAACAAGCCATTGTTTGACGGCATTGGCTCGGTCGCGAGAAAGTCGGCGGTTGTATTGCTCAGAACCGCGTGAATCGGTGTGACCCTCAATACGCAGCCGCTTGATTTCTTGATGCTGCAGCAAGAGATCGGCGACCTGTTCAAGAATATAATTACTTGCAGGATGTAGCCGGGCGCTGTTGACGCGAAATTGTATCTTACCACGTGTGATCAGTTGATCATCACGGAGATCAACCTGAGCCTCTTCGGGTCTGCGAATGAGTTGCACCGCGAGCTTGGCTTCTTTGTTCCCTTGCTTAATATCGATTGTGCGAACGCGTAGTAAATAACCTTCCGCTTCGAAATGGATGCGGTAGGTGCCAATGCTAAGCTTTTGCAGCATGACTTTGCCCGCTGCATCTGTGTGCACGGGTTTCAGACTTTGCGCACTACTTGTTGCGGTGATCTGGGCTCCAGCAATAGGTGCGTTATCGATATTGAAGACTTGAATCACCAGTTTGCCTCGGGGTGGTAAGTCGTTGAGAAAACATTCTACCGGAATGGTCTGCGTAGAATGCCTTCTTTGGAAGTCTTGCTGCTTTGCTGAAGGCGGGTGTGGGGCTGATACAGCGCAGTAGCTTTCTTGATAATCCGGGTGAACGATACGCAGTGTATGTCTTGTGTTCTCCAAGGGCGCTGTGCGGAATTCTCCCTTTTCGTTGCTCAATAGGGCGCTGTGCTGATTGTCGGTAAAATAAATCTTTGCTTCATGCACAGGCACCTTGCGACTGCCACCATACACTCTGCCTTCGATGCTATGCCCTGCTTGGGTAGGTTGTGATGGAGCGTGTGATCCCGTTGTCATTTGAGCACGCGGAATCGCATCGTAAGAGTACGCTAGCCCAAGCATAACCCGATACGGGGCCGTTGGGGTTAACTCGCGGGTAAAGGTTGACGTTCCGGTGATGCCTACTTGTCCAGCAGCGATGAATGACAATCCCCGTAAGGGTGGGCGCACGCGTAATCCTAGGTTAGCGGTCATGCCAAAAGCTTTGATGCCCACATCGTCTAGGCATCGGTCTTCGTCATTTTGTGTGTTGTCAGCGGACGGACGAACACAATCAAAACCTTGTCTGTTGACGGGAATCGACCAGTTCCATTCGGCTAGAGGATTGAGACGCCAGCCTCGACCGACATCCCAAGGCACCTCGATACCCACACTAAGATCCACCGTATCTGTGCGATTAACATTGAATGCAAAACGCTCCGCTCGACTGATGAGGTGGCGTGATTCGTTATCGGGATTGTTGCCCGCGTTGACCAGGGCCGTAAGTCGGCGTGATTCGATGCCGCTGACAAGCTTAGCGGATTGATTAAATAGATACTGAGTATTGAAACGCAGGATAAGAGGGATCCCCTTTTCAAGGTAACGAAAATCAGTGCTCAAACCCGCCCGTAAGCCCACGTTGGTACTCGTCGCGGCAAAGCCTAGGTCACCGATACGGTTAAGCATAGTGACATTTAAGTCTCCTCCCATGCTTAACCACGGAAGTGGCGAATAGCCCGCCTTAACACCCCAATGCAAGTCACCCAACGCTTGTAGAAGCTCGGGATCGCTTTGCGTGTTGTGACTACCAACCACGCGAGTGGAGGCGAAGAGTTCGAGAAAAGATAAAACCGACCAGCTAAACGATAGATGTCCAGCCGTAAAACGGTGTTGGTCACCCTCAAACAAGAAGTCATCGACGATAAAAAAATCGGCTAAAAGTTGTAGTCTTAAAGATCCAGCGTAGGCATTTCGATACCCCACAGTCTGCAGCCCTCCTGTGGGGCCTTGTTGAGTATTGTAGAGTGAAGTCGCTGGATGGGATTGAGCGTAGGTTGTCGTGGATAGGCTCAGTCCTAAGAGGGCACCTAAAAGACTAAGAAAATAAACGATATGTGCCTGTTGTCCTCGCCACATGTTGGGCTCGTATCATAAAAGGCACGCGGTTAACAATAATATTAAAAACCTAAGCATAGCGTTCGAGATCAGCTTCTTCGATGATCTCCGCAGACATGGGCATAGGATCGTCTTCAACGTCTTCTATGGCGTCCACCTGAGCGTAATCAATGTGACCGATATCTTGGTAGTCGGCTTGCATAGGATCGGCATCAATCGTGCCCGAGGTTTGCTGGTTGAGGCTGTGCGTGTTGTCGTCGACCTGATCCAACGTCAAACCACCCGCGTTGGCATTATGGTGTGCCCCTGTCGCATTTGGGCGCGGTGGTGATTGAGGAATAGGAAAGCTTTCGTTAGCGTGGTTAAAGTAGCCCGTAGGCTCGGCTCCCTCGAGGTAGGGCTCACTTTCAGGAAAAGGTTCGACTTCTTTACGTTGACGTAGAAGTTGAAAGGCGTCTTCAGAAGAGGTTTCTATTTCGAGATACCAAGGTGGCTCACTAATTTCCGGAGGCTGATAATTAAGAGGAGCCTCGTGTTCATTGTCATGATTGTTGTTTGTTTTCTCCTCGTCGAGGCTAAGGTCGGTCGCTGCGATCTCGTGATGATGGTAAGCGTCGTGGGTGTCTTCGGCGATGTTTTCATCGGCGGGGAGATCAATGGCTGCGATGGGGTGCTCTTCTGTAACCGAGAGAGGGTCGTCTAGCTCGTCAACGTGGTGTTCCTCGACATCTTCGGCAGGCTCTTCATTGCTGGCATTAAGCTGCGTTGTGCCAAATAAGACCTGAGCAGCTGCTGACCTTTCGTCGTCAATTCTCAGCTCTCCCAAGAATATATCGTAGCGTGTACCTTCATGGCGTTCTTCCCCGCCGTCGATAACTTGTAAGACAGCTGCCTCTCCGCTCAGCACCGCGCTGCCATCTTCAAAGTTGAGCGAGAAAGCTATACGCTCTCCCGGCTCGTAGGAGGTTGGTCCGTAGAGAATGAGCTGCTCTGGGTCGAATCGACCTGCAAAAGCCTCAGCCAGAGCTTCGATATCCGAAAAAGCTGTGTTTATGACGAGAGGTTCGCTCATGCTGTCTCGCTTTGATCATCGGTGTTGGGATCCGACAAAAGCCAGTCGATGCGACGCTCTGCATCGTCTAAACGGGCTGTTCCGAGTCGGGATAGCCTGACGCCTTCCTCAAACATGGTGAGCGATTTTTCGAGCGGAAGGTCCCCCTTTTCGAGGGTGTCTACGATTGCCTGCAGGCGGCCTAGAATTACCTCGAAAGATAACTCCTGCTCGATGGTCTCGGTCGATTGAAGGTGGTTCGCCATAGGTTGTCTCCAAGCTTACATCAACTCATAGGTTGGGGTGAAGGGGATTATTTTACAGAGAAGGACTCTCCGCAGCCACAGGTGCTTGATGCGTTAGGATTATGCCAGCGGAATCCGTAGCCCATGAGGCTGCTGTGCCAATCGAGCGTGCAGCCTTCGAGATACTTTAGGCTGCGCGTATCGATCACTACCTCAAGTCCATCGAATATGAATACCGTATCGCGATCCTTGCGTGGGTCAGCTGCGAATTCAATGACATAGCTGTATCCGGAGCAACCGCTTCCCTTGACGCCGAGACGTAACCCTCGGATATCCTGCTGCGGGTCATCTTGTTTCGCTTCACTTATTTTTTGTTTGGCCATGGCGATGGCCTTATCGGTCAGTACCAGGGGGGGGGGAGAAGACATAGAGGGCAATGTGCTCTATTTTGATACCTCGCTCTAGTAAAAAATGGCTAGCCCGAACCCCCCGACCCCGCCATACTCGTATGAGTTTCGGTCATTTTCGACGGAAAGGTGATACGCATGCCCAACCTTGGTATGGGGGAATTAGTCCTTCTTTTCCTTATTGTTTTGCTCATTTTTGGCGCACGTCGGCTTCCCCAGATTGCGGATGGTGTCTCTAAGGCGATTCGCACCTTCAAACGCGGATTGAATTCCGACGACGATATCTGCGTAACGCCAGGTCAAGATAACGCAGATGATGCTGCCGTGAGGCCTCAGGTACCCAGTGGTGAGACCCCGATCAACTCGATGTCCTCTGCAGCAACGACCAAAGAACCTGTTTGAAGACAAAGGAGTGCTGTGGTTGCTGAATCGTGATGGAATAGAAGGTGTACTGCCGTTGTTCTGATTGGTAGCAAAGGCATTTTTCTTATGGCGAAATCATCGAACCCCTCCACCACATCCTTGCTTCGTCAAGAATTCGAACAGGAAGCGTTGGTTCATCTTGATACCTTATATGCCTCGGCATTTCGCTTTACGCGTAACCCATCTGATGCTGAGGACCTCGTGCAAGAGACTGTTCTGCGCGCTTTTCGTTTTTACGATCGCTTCGAAGCCGGAAGCAATATGCGAGCGTGGCTACTGCGCATCCTCACCAACACCTTCATCAATCGATATCGTCGTAAGGTTATGGAAAAAGGGGTGCTTGAGGATGAAAAGTCTTACGGTGTAAGCGATCATTGCGTGAGTCATGCGGCCATGCGCATGCTCACGGACCCCGTAGAGTCGGCACAACGCCGTCTCATTTTGGCAGAAATCCAACATGCCCTAGACAATTTATCCGAGGATTATCGACTGATTGTACTGTTAGCGGACGTTGAAGAGCTCTCTTATCGCGAGATCGCCGAGGTGATGGGTTGTCCTATTGGGACCGTCATGTCTCGACTGTTTCGGGCCCGTAAAATGCTACAGCAGCACCTTGGTGAACAAGCTAGGGCTATGGGGATCATTGGTGATGATCACAAACATGCCAATGCTACCGATGCGCCTGTACAACTCAATGATTACCGCAAGAAGGTGAGGTCCGCGTGACAACTTTAGACTGCACGCTTGCAAGGCGTTACACCGATGCTCTTGTTGATGGTGAACTCAGCGCCGAGGTTCATTGTGACGTAGAGCATCACCTCGATCAGTGCACTCCTTGCAATGCGCATCTTAACTTCCGGCGTAGCCTCAAGCGTTATGTTCGCGAGAGTGCCTCTTACCATGCACCGGCTACTCCCTCCGGCCTAAGAGCACGGCTCATCGCTGCTTTAGATGAGGCTGTTGATGTGGAGCCATTGGCAATCAATACCGACAACGCAAAGGAACTGCCTTCAAGGAAGACGGATGAGTTTGCAAAGACTCTGCGATCCTCGTGGGTTTACGCAGCCGCAGCAACGGTACTTCTTTCTGCAGGGGGGTGGTTTTGGCACAGTCGCGTCAACGAAAACGCCCTAGCCGCAAGCGTGATGCCTGTGTTTGAAGATATCGTGCGTCTACACTCAAGCGAGCTGCCGGCCGATGTGAGGGACGCTCCTGAGCAGCAAGTGCGCCGTTATTTTCGTAACAAGCTAAACTTTGCGGTGCGCCCGGCGCGCTTTGAGCACCACGATGCCGAGCTGGTCGGAGCACGTTTGTCTAACGTTAACGGTCAGCGCGCTGCTGCGCTTTACTACGATGTAGATGGACAACGGGTTACCGTGGTCGTCTTTGATCAGCCGGAGTTCAACGTTAATCCTGCCTCTAGGGCTCATTTTCAAGGTCGTGAGGTACTATACAAAGACGTGCATGGCTATACAGTCCCAGTACAGCAACATGGCGGCTTAACCTATGCGTTTACAGGGGATCTTGATAGCCGTTCGCTGCTCAAGCTTGCCGCCTCAGCACGCGTTATGCATTAGTTTGCATCCCTTTGTGCGGATGCGGTTGCAGTGTGTGCCACGGCTAATAAACTAGCGCGATGGCGCGTGAACGAGTGCTGGTGGCAATGAGTGGAGGGGTTGATTCCTCTGTTGCTGCAGCGTTATTGCATGAACAAGGGTTCGATTTAGTCGGGGTGACCCTACATCTTTGGGATGCGCAGGGGGAACATAAGGTTGGACGCTGCTGTGCTCCTGAGGATCGCGATGACGCGCGCCTGGTTTGCGAGCATTTGGGCGTGCCCCATTACACCATTGATAGCCGTCATGATTTTCGCGCCAAAGTTGTGGAGCCGTTTATGGATGCGTACCTGGCCGGACAAACACCCAGTCCGTGTGTGCATTGCAACCGTGAGGTCAAGCTTGAAGAACTTGTGAGCATGGCCGATGATATTGGCGCACGCTGGATTGCTTCTGGGCATTATGCGCGCATTTCTCACCATCCCGATGGCTTTAGGCTCTTCCGTGGTCGCGATGGACAGAAAGACCAAAGCTATTTCTTATATGGTCTTCCCCAACACATCCTTGCTCGTCTGCAGTTTCCTCTAGGTTCTATGCATAAATCAGAGGTTCGCGCGGCTGCACACCGCCTTGAGCTGCCCAATGCCCACAAAGGCGAATCCCAGGAGCTTTGCTTTGTCCCCGACGGTGATGTGGCAGGCTTTATCGCAAAGGAGCGCGGTGCACAGCCCGCGGGCAATATTCGCGATACCTCAGGGGAGATACTGGGCAGTCATTCCGGCTTGGCAGGGTTTACGATTGGTCAGCGACGTGGTTTAGCGCTGGGAGGGGGGGCAGCGCGTTACGTGCTTCGTATCTTACCCGACTCAGGGGATGTGATTGTGGGGCCCAAAGAAGAACTTCTAGCCGATGTACTGAATGCGACCGAGGTGCAGTGGTTGCAAAGGCCTGGCACTGGGTCTTTCCGTGCATACGCAAAGGTACGCTATCGTCACACGCCGGCACCGGCTGAAGTGTCTATGACCAAGGCGGGTTTTCGGCTTCGTTTCGACACCCCGCAGCGTGCCATTACGCCTGGACAAGCGGTGGTGTTGTATGACGATGAGCGCGTAATAGGTGGTGGTCTCATTGCTGCGGCCTAAGACCTTATTTCAGGCAGTAGTTTTGCAGGCCATGGCGGGGTTGCTTTGTGCTGCATGCTCTGTTGGTGCTGGCGAAGGCGAGGTAATGGGTAAACTTAGCATCGATAGCTGTGATCTTGAGAATGCTGCTTATGAAATGAATCCCTCTTTTTTTGGCGCCGACGATGTTGAGGAGTTGCTCGAGATTCGTTTGCAGCGTGGTAGTGATCGCACGCTGGTCAGCGATGGATTGATGATTTTGGTCAGCGATGCTGCTTTGGTGAAGCAGGAACGTTTAGGGCAGGATATTGATGTCGAGGTAGACAATACCTCGCTCGTGCAGATGGGATTGTATCTAAATGACACCTGTCCTTCTGATCCGAATGGCGATCAAAGCGTCTTTGTGGCTGTTTCGGGCAGTATCCGTTTTGATGAAATCTATGCGCCTAAAGTGGATGATGACGACACCAACATCAGTGCCACCTTTAGCGAGGTGCGTTTTGAAGACCCTTCCGATCCCGATCAACGCAACGCGACCTTGAGCGGCTTTTTCGAGTTTATTTTCAACCGTGGCAGACCCGCACAGCTGTTTCCTTAGGTCTTGTTTAAAATGTTTAGAGCGCTCTCAATTTGCGTTGAGCCTGAGCGCGCCCGGACCACAGCGACGAAGGCGTA
>CAYWAT010000038.1:0-20799 GCA_964456305.1 uncultured Polyangiales bacterium
AAGCGGACATCTATAGCCGTTAGCCAACCCGGACATCTATAACTGTGGCTTACACCGCAAAAACTAGCGACTCGCCTTGGCTTATGGCTATGCTAGGCTGCGCCTTTCCGGGACACCAAATCCATACGCACTTTCCCACCAACAGGGTGTTATGCCTCGGCAGTACAAGCAAAAAAGCGATATTGAGCGCATCGTTTTGCGCGTGATGTTTGCCATCTTGGCTATCGGCATCGCCCTCGGTTTTGCCAGCAGCGATCGCTCAGAGGAGCCCTCCGAGCAAGACGACGTTGCTCTGTTGAGCATGGAGCGCGCTCAACGCGAACAACCACAGGATACTGATGCAAAGGAGCAAGCGTCTCGACGCATCCTGCTCGGTCCTGTAACGATTTCTTGGCCCAGCACAGCGCAACACCAGGCGCACGCAACAACGCACCACCGGAGTGCACGCTACGCGGTGGCTTACCAGCTTGATGCGGAGATGTTCCGCAACCCCAACAAAGACTCACGCGTTGTGGGCTTCCTACGCCGGGGTCAGGGCCTACCCATTTTACGACGCATGAAAAGTCATGCGGGCTGCAACAATGGCACTTGGTATCAAGTCAAAGGGGGCCCTTATGTCTGCACCCTCAACGGCTTTCGCCCCAGCAAACAAATACCCTCGCCCCGGGGTAACTTAGCCACGCCACGCACCCTCGACGACCTCCCCTTTCAGTACGCCCAGCTGCGCAATCAAAATGCCGCGCTCTACGAACGCATCCCCACACTCGCCGAGGAAGAACGCTACGTTCGATCACTCAAGTCCGATGCGATCTCACCACCACGCGTATTAGCCAAACGACTACGTGGCGATGTCTTTCTCGCGGTCGGCCACTCTGTAGAAGATCAAGGTCGCCGCTTTTGGCAAACTATTCGCGGTCGTTTCGTACGTCATCACGACATCGAACTCCTTCCCATGCCAGCGATGCGCGGAGAGCCACTGGGTTCAACGGCAATGCATCTGCCTCTGGCTTTTGTGCACACCGATGACGCGACCATGTACTGCCAGAAGCAAAGCAGCGCGATGCTGCATCCCTGCGGAGAGCTGCAAAAGCACGCACGTTTTGCGGTTGATGAACATGTCACCCACGAAGGCATGAGTTATGTGCAATCCTCCGAAGGCTTTCTGGTAGCGACTCATCATCTGCGCGTTGTTGAAGCCATCGAGCGTCCCGAAGCCATCGAGCATGCGCATAAATGGGTCCATGTGAATCTGCGCAACCAAAGCATTGTCGCCTACGAAGGCAGCACACCGGTATACGCCACACTTATTTCCAGCGGCAAACCGGGCTACGATACCCCCGCAGGCACCTATCGCATTCGCGAAAAATACCTCAGCACCGATATGACCGGCGAAGATCCGATCGATGGCGATTACAGCGTCAGCGAGGTTCCCTGGGTGCTCTACTACCACGAGAGCTACGCGCTACACGGGGCTTATTGGCATAACAACTTCGGCAACGTACGCAGTCATGGTTGCACCAATATCGCTCCGGCAGATGCCAAGTGGCTCTTTCACTGGACCTCGCCCAGACTACCGAAACACTGGCATGCGGTACGTCTCAAACGAGGGACTACGCTTCATATTACCCCTTAGGAATCCTATGCGTCTTGACCATCGCGCACCCGCAGCATGGCGTGAGCCAAGCATTCAACGAGGACTGCAAGCATACCCTGAGGGTTCGGTGCTTTATACCTGTGGCGGCACCCGTGTCCTGGTAGCAGCATCTATTGAACCTGGAGTGCCGGGTTTCTTAGAGGGCAAAAAGCGGGGCTGGTTAACCGCCGAATACGCCATGCATCCGCGGGCCAATCCCACGCGTCAATCCCGGGATGGACGCAAAGGTCGTGTCGACGGGCGCAGTCAAGAAATCCAGCGTCTTATTGGTCGAGCATTACGAGCAACACTCAACTTCGATGCATTGGGAGAGCGCACCATCACCATCGACTGCGACGTACTAAATGCAGACGGTGGTACCCGGACCGCATCGGTTACGGCGGGTTTCATCGGCCTGGCGCTAGCTCTGGATGCGCTCCATCGCGAGGAAACGATGTCCCAGCCTCCCCTGCAAAGCATGGCGGCCGCGATCAGCGTTGGGTTGGTTAAAGGGCAGATACTGGTCGATTTGGATTACCAAGAAGACTCGCAAGCGTCCTTTGACCTTAATGTGGTGGGCACACAGCAAGGCGAGTTGATCGAAGTGCAAGGCACCGCCGAGGAAGGCCCTGTTGCCCGTGCACAGGTAGACACCATGATCGACCAAGCGCTTAATGCCATTCAACAGCTGACCCAATTTCAACGCCAATGTCTGCAACAAGCAGAGGTTGATTTACAGCATTTGCTTGCGCCTTCAGCATGAAGCAACTCCTGATCGCCACCCGTAATCCAGGAAAGGTGCGCGAGTTTGCACAATTCTTCGCCGATATTCCAGACCTTTGCATCCACAGCCTGAACGACTTGCAATGCCCCGACGTAGAGGAGACAGGCAATAGTTTTCAAGCCAACGCATTGCTCAAGGCGCAGGCAGGCGCTGCCCATAGCAAGATGCCCACACTCGCCGATGATAGTGGCTTAGAAGTAGACGCGCTTGATGGCCAACCAGGAATTGGGTCACGGCGTTTTGCTGGTCCCGATGCCACCGATGCACACAATAACGCTAAGTTGCTCGAGCAACTGCAACATGTGGAAGAAAGTGCACGCGGCGCACAGTTTCGCTGTGTGCTTGCATGGGTTAACCCGGCGCATGAGAAGCATCAAATTCACTACGAGGAAGGAATATGCCGTGGCTACATTGCTTTTGCAGCCACCGGTACAAAGGGATTTGGCTACGACCCCATTTTTATCCCAGAGGGGTATCAGCAATCCTTTGCCACCTTAGGACCCGAGATAAAGCGCATGCTTAGTCATCGAGCGCGTGCATGGCAGCGCATGAGCGCCTATATTTGCAGCCAACTCGACCTGCGTTCTCACTAGAAAGAGCCCGATGTTACGTTACTCCGCCGACCGACGCACTCTGCTTTACCTTGTTGGAATGACCGCTTTGCTCGCTTGGCAGTGGTCCCTCAATACTATTCAGCCCGCGCTCTATGTGCTGCATCTTTTTCTGTCCATCGCGATGACAGTGATTAGCCACAACCACAATCACTTGCCCATGTGGAGGAGCAAAAAGCTCAACGCCATCACTGACTATTGGCTAACACTGCTTTACGGGTTTCCAGCCTTTGCTTGGATCCCCACGCATAACCTCAATCACCATCGCTATACGAATCGCGAGGGCGATTACACCATCACCTATCGTCTCTCCGAGCGAAACAACCTTTTCACCCTGCTTAGCTATCCAGCCATCAGCACGGTCTATCAACAAAAACCGACGCGCCTGTTTCTCGCCACCATGTGGCACACCAACCGTTTGCGCTTTTTCCGCTACATCGGGCAATACATCACCTTAGTTATCTACGTGGGTGTGTTGCTCTGGCTGGATTGGCGCAAGGCCCTCTACCTGGTGATCATTCCCCACCAAGTTGCTCTATTCACCGTGCTCACCTTCAACTACCTGCAGCACGTCGGCACCGACGAGGAGTCGCGTTACAATCACTCGCGCAATATCGTTGGACCTTTGATGAACCTGCTCCTGTTCAACAATGGCTACCACACGGTGCATCATGACAACCCCTCAACGCATTGGAGCGAGCTTCCCTCGGCGCATGCTCAAGTGGCCGATCGCATTCATCCGCAACTCAATGAGCGAAGTTTCTGGTGGCTCGTCCTGCGCACCTATTTTCTCGCGCCTCTCATTCCTCGCTTACGTCAAGCCTCGATGCGCTTGGAACGCATCAAACGCGAGTCTGCCCCTGACAACGACGAAAGCCAGACCCGAACCACTCTTGCCGCATTCCATCCAGAAGCCGCTGCTAAGTCTTGATGCCTAACCAAAAATCAGCTAAGCCATGGCTCCTGTCATAAACAGAATTCACGGGGTGTAGCACAGCCTGGTAGTGCGCTTGCTTTGGGAGCAAGAAGTCGGGGGTTCGAATCCCTCCACCCCGACCCTGGAGAAATGGGTCCAACCCGAAGAGATGAGTAACGGTGCAGCGGCAACATTAAGGCTGATTTCTTGTTCTAGCCCTTGTTCAGTTTCCGCAATGCGCAGTCCATGATGAGTGAATAGTTTTCACAATCTCATATGCAGACTCGGCGATAAAATAAGTTGGAATCTCGATAGCGTTTCCCTTTTTTCGCATACCCGTCTGCAATAAACTCGGAACGCCTATCAACGCTTCATCGATAGACTTTACCTTGATAAGAATGCTTGGCATCCAAGTCAGCTTTCCTACTTGGATCTCAGTTAAGTTACTCCACCGAACCGTAAGCGGGATTCGAGGAGCATGCACGCCCTCGTCATCAATGATGATATCCGGTTTGCCGCGATGGGTGATCAGTGCGGCTATCGTCCAAGCACTAAGCAAAGGCAGTGCAAACAGGCTCACGATTAGGAGACCAAGCAATCCAACTGGAAGACTCAAAAACTTTAATGGTTCAAAACCAAGGTACTGGATCAGAATACCCACCAGAAAAGCGAGCAAAATAGAAAGGGGAACAAGTAAGGCAGAGCTGAGAAACCACACTTTCTTTTTGTTTCGATAGTATTCTCGGGTCGAGGTCATAAATGACAATCTTTATAGTATCCGGTAGACGCAGCATATCACCATGCTGGCATAAACCATTAGAAGTTGTGTCGATGGATCTCGCCAATCTCAACTCGGAGAGACCAACTCCTCAGGAAAACATTAGGTCTCCCCAGACTTGAGTGCCGATATATACCTACATCTGGGTGGCCCATCGCTGTATCTAGTGGCATTAACTTTGATTGATTAGAGCGTGAGTTCCAAAGGAGTTTGTATGGCACGCCCACTGTTGATGACTTTTTTGTCTAGCTGGATTCTATTGAGCTTCGCTCTTTTGAGCGCCTGCGATAAGAACAACACCAGCAACAACGACCGTCCTGGTCCACATTGTGCGCTACTTTTTGGGGCTCAGTTTGCAGACCATCCCGAGTGTGCTCACCACGTCGACGCCGATGGCAACGTTTGCCCGCCCACTGCGGATGGCGAAGCCTGCAATGGCAACGCTCAAGGCTTGGCCACCAAGCGCATTGCCCGCATCACCAACACCACCACCGGTAAGGTGGTCCCAGCCAGGGCGTATCGTTGCAGTAATGGAATCCTCAGCATCACCGAGAGCCATGTTCCCATGAGTCATCAGCTCAGCATTGATTTTTATCGTTGAAACAAATTTTAACACAGATCAAAATACATATGCTTTTGACACCGTTAGATTTTCACTGTTAATCACATCTCAGGAATAAAATGAATTATTTACTAAAAACATTTCTTCTCATAATCCTTATGTGTCTCAGCCTAAGCGCCTGTAGTGAAGACGATAACCCTGGCACAACCAACGAGGGTTCAAATGATGAAAAACCTAACGACACAGTTGACAATATCAGCACCAGGGACGCTTTACTTAAGCTTGCCGAAACACAAAAAACAGTGCCGATTTATGATATTTACCGAATGGCTAATTTCAAAAGCTACGGCGTCAAACTTCCCAATGGTTACGGCGATGGCGTATGCCTTAGCTACAACATCCAAAGTGACCAAATCTACAGCACCAGTGCCTCAGACTCGGTGGGTGAGCGTTTTGAGAACAGCCGTGTAGCGAGTAACGGTAAGACCTATGAGCAAGATCATGTGTACAGATGCAATGGTGGCACCACAGCCCAAGACTGTGCTGGCAACCCGGTTGTGTTTTCCTTGCTGAGTGATGACTTGGAGGGCTTTGAAGCACTGCGCCGCTGCTACAACGCCAGCACAAGCACGCATTGGCTTAGCCAGGAGCCCTGCCCTGCGGATAGCGTCGATGAGGGCATACTCGGCTACACCACCGATGATTTGGAGCTCGCGCAAAAAGCCTGCAAAGGGCTCGATGTACGCACCCTTTATCGCGAAGATACCAAGGTTAAACCCTGCGATGACCCGGAGTTTCAATCTTACGACCTCAGTCAGGTGCGTGACCAAGATACGGATTGGCAGGCGCCAGAGGCAGGCAGCATGACTGGATCCGACACAACCTTTGTCGAGGTTTATGGCTTTGCCTGCGCAGCACAGTAAGGGAGCTCTTTGAACTGGCATTGCACTTGGGCGACGACAGCTAGTGTTTCGACCCAGCGTTATTTATTGCCGGAAGAATACAGACACCAAGGCTGTGAGCATTGTACCGAATCTGCAGCACAACCTACATTGTTAGAATCACCATGAAGAGCCTGCTCGCATCGATCGAGAACCACCTGGGCAATTGCGGCATGAACGCCCAAGGGTGCAGATACACAAACGCGAATCTCGGGATAAGCCTTGGCTGCCTCTGCAACCATGCGCGGGATATCTTCGCTGGCATGCCGCCCTGGTGCCAAAAGGTAGGGGTGCACGATCACCTCCTGCGCACCGGCAGTAACACAGCTCGCTAAGCCCTGGGCAATGGTGGGTTCGGCAAGCTCCATATGCGCACCGATCACATGCTTAGGTTGCCCCAGTTGCTGAGCCTGAAACGCCACCATCCGCGCCACGCAATGAATCATGGCATTGGCCTCAGCTCGCCGACTGCCGTGATCGATAAGCAAGATTGCCTGCATCAAGTGGCCTTTCGCCGGCTGCGTTGGATCAGGTAGGCCCCCAACACAGAAACAAAATAAAGCACAATCAAAGGCCCTAACATAATCAGTTGAGAACCCACATCAGGAGGCGTCAACAATGCCGCCAACACGGCTGCGATCAACACCCACCAACGTCCAAAACGCAACAAGGTTTGCCACTGCACCCAATCCAGAGCGGCAATAAACATCACCACCACAGGAATTTCAAACACCACACCAAAAGCGAGAAGCATGCGCAGCACAAAACTCAAATAGGTATCGATCATCAACGTGGGTTCAAGGCTTGCCTGCTGACTGGGCAACATGCCGCCAAAACTCAGCAGGGTCTCAAAGGTCAAAGGAAACACCACCTGATACGCAAAGAATACCCCGCCGCTGAAACAAAGCGTGGACAGCAGCACAAAGGGCAAGGCTAAGCGCTTTTCACGTGTATAAAGCCCTGGCGCCACAAAAGCCCAGAGCTGCCAAAACACCCAAGGGGCACTTAAAACCAAAGCCGATACCGCACACACCTGCAAATAACTCACCACGGGCGCAACCGGACTCGCAAAATGCAAGGCCGGTGTGCCCAGCCCCAACGCATGCCAAGCCTGGCCAAGAGGCCTGATGGCGAGCTCGAGCAAATGCTCTTTGAATAACCAGCACGCGACCAAAAAGGGCACAAAAGCGATCAACGACTTGAGCAAACGCTGCCGCAGCTCACCCAAGTGATCAAAGAGTGGTTGGGCAGCATCCTGCTGGGTCATGAGGATGACTCGGACGATTTCGTCTCAGACAAAGGCACTGCATCGCGCTCCACAGGCTTAGGCGAAGCAGATGCCTTAAAGCGCAGATCGGTCTGCTCGTCTTCGGCCAATAAATTGTCAAGACCGATGGAGGACTGTAGCTCCCGGGTATGGCGCCTGAACTCGCGCACCGTTCGCGCCGCGGCTTTGACAACAATAGGCATACGACTTGGCCCCACGACGAGTAAGAGAAGGAGAGCAATGAAGAGCAACTCACCAGCGCCGATTCCCAGCATGGGGGTAGCATGGGCCTTCATTCATCGAAGGGCAATCTAGGTATCCCTACGAATCTGCATTAAAACGGGGTGATGCGTTGATACCCATTTTTCGCTGACAATGTCGCAGCAACAGGTGCTCATACGCAAAGGCGGGGTTGATTTGAACCAGCCGTAGCAAATGCGCGCGAGCCTGACGCCAATCACCCTGGCGCATCAATACAAGAGCAAGGTTGTAACGCGGCTCACGCAAACCAGGGTTGATCGACAAAGCCTGCGTATAGGCTTCGCGTGCCTCATCGAGCTTCTCTTGGCGATGCAACACAACGCCAAGACTATTCCAGGCCTCGGCAAAGTCTTCGTAAAGACGAATAGCATCGCGTAAAAAAGTCTCCGCCTGTGCATAATGACCGCGCTCCGCCATGACAATCCCTAGGTTTGCGCGCGCCTCAATAAAATGGGGGTGGTATTCCAAAGCTAAGCGTAAATTGGCCTCGGCCGCATCAAGCTGATCAGTCTTGAGAAGCTCAACCCCTTTGCGATTGTATTGAAGGGCTTGAGGGGCAAGGACTGTTGTTGCGCAGGCGGAAACACTGGACACAACAATGATCATCACAATGACAGGAGCGAGCAGAGCAGGCAGGAAAGTTGGGTACAAAAGCATGCTTTAGTATCGGCAAGACAGGCGCACGGTTGCGTCACAATCGATATCAGTGCTCTAAGTTCAATGCGCTGGGATGGATTTATACTAAGCTGCGACATGTCCCAATCGCCTGCAAAGTCGTCTGTGCGCACCATGGTCGTGCACGGTCAGGCGCCTCGCCGCTTCGCTTTTAACGCCCTCACACCGCCCATCGTTCAAACCGCAACTTATAGCTTTGTCAATACCGCAGAGCTGGTGGCCTATATGGAAGGGCAAATCGAGCGCGAAGAGTACGGACGTTATGGTAATCCCACGGTGCGCTTGGTTGAAGAAAAAATCGCAGCACTGGAGAACTGCGAAGACGCGGTTTTATTTTCCAGCGGAATGGCCGCGGTTACTTCGGCGATTTTGGCACTTACCCGGCAGGGTTCTCACGTCATTCTTTTTGCCGACTGCTATCGACGGACGCGTCAGTTCGTGATGCAATTTCTAGAGCGATTTGGGGTCAAACACAGCTTGGTACCACCCACCGATTTGGATGCATTGCAAAAGGCCATCCGCCCTGAAACGCGTTTGGTGATCAGCGAAGCGCCAACCAACCCCTACCAAAGCGTAGTCGACCTTGCCGAGCTTACGCGCATATGTCGGGCTAAGCGAATCAAGACAGTGATCGACAGCACTTTTGCGACACCTATCAACATGCAGCCCGCTAGTTACGGCATCGACTTGGTTATCCACAGTGCCACTAAATATATCGCTGGACATAACGATGTATTGGGCGGAGTGCTTGCGGGTCCTCGCGCCCTGATTTCACTGATTCGCGATCTGCGCCATGTCTTCGGTGCGATCTGTGATCCCCATGCGGCTTACCTTATCGACCGCGGTATGAAAACGCTGGCACTACGTGTGGAGCATCAAAACCAGGCAGCGCTAGCATTAGCAACCACGCTCGAAGCACACCCTAAGATCAAACGCGTCTGGTACCCCGGCTTGGCATCACACCCCAATCATGCAGTTGCTCAAACGCTCATGCGGGGTTTTGGCGGAGTTGTAACCTTCGAGCTTGATGCCGATGAAAAAGGCACGAGTCGCTTCATCGACGCGTGCCGCATTCCGCGTATTGCACCCAGCTTGGGCGGTGTTGAATCGCTTATCGAGCAGCCCGCACTGATGAGCTTTTTCGAGCTCAGCACAGAAGAGCGCGAAGCTGTAGGCATTCGCGATAACCTAGTGCGTTATTCTGTGGGCATTGAGGAGCCGCAAGAGATCATTGATGATGTTAAGCAGGCACTCGAGCTAGTCTAAAACTTTACGTTGAGGCGCCGACCGGATTCGAACCGGTGCATGGAGGTTTTGCAAACCTCTGCCTTACCACTTGGCTACGGCGCCCTGTCTAATGTGAGCTGCGATATAACTCACAGACCTAAGCGTGTCTACAAATCCCACTCCCCTTTTTGCGCACACCATCTTTTCATAAACAGTTAATAAACTGTCTCGGTCGTAGTGACTTGCTGATGTTTGCAATACAAAGCGCATTACAGACCACCAAAGTATTTGAACCGTCAAGCATGAGCTAAGCGATCAAGGTTAATTAAGAAATACTTCAAAAGCAAAGATGTGCCCGGACGAGAGACATCGGTATACGGCCACTTACGAAGCAAAGTCTGCTTTTAGGGGAAAAGTAGACAATGCATGGCGAGCAGATATCACTATCGACCAGGCACAACCAAATGCTGGTTAACGCTTTGATGCTTTTGCCTTCTTTTTCGATGCGGTGGAAGAGGTTGCTTTACGAGGCTTTGAACCTGCGGACACGCCCATCATTTTCCATGCATCTTCGCGAAAACTATACGCCTGCTTTGCTTTCTCAACAGCATCTTGCACCTGGGGTAGAGAGGTATCCACCTTATGAGGTTTAACCCCTTCTTTCTTAATAGATGCGATCGTTTCACCCAAGCCAAGTAACTCATCAACGTGAGAAATAAAATCAATCGGCTTGAGAGCTTTGCCTGACTTACCCTCTTTCAACTCCAGAAAGAGACGTTGCCGACGTTTTTCAACACGGCCATCGAGCTTGGAACCTGTTTTGGATCCCGCGCTCAATACATTGTTAAAGTGCCTTGCGACACGACGCTTTTCGACAGCTTCCGCGCTACCGCGGCCGCCGGAAGAGCTTTTTGTTGATCGTTGACGAACCATTCACTGACCTCACATAGATAACAAGATTAATAGAGTTAGAATCGGACGTGGAACTTAACCATTGATGTACTTAAGCTCAAGTTTTTTTCGCAAAAAAAAGCACTAAAAAAAGAAATAGTGAGGGGGAAAGTCAACAGAATTTGGGCCCGCCGAAGCTTTGTGTTAAGGGTCTCAGCATGTTCGTATCAAAAGACTCTCTGCAAACGCGACGCACCCTTAATGAGAATGGCTCTCAACTTGATTACTATGCGCTACCAGCGCTTGATAATCAGGGTGTTGACACCGCGAAAATCCCCTACTCAACACGTGTTCTTATCGAAAACTTACTGCGTCATGAAGATGGCGAACAGATCACCCGCGATAGCATCCTGCAAGCCTGTCACATCAGCAGCGGCCAAAGCCGCAAAAGCATGGAAATTTTCTTTCATCCTGCACGCGTACTTTTGCAGGATTTTACCGGCGTACCTGCCATGGTTGATTTGGCCGCCATGCGCGAGGCTTTTGCCAAGATGGGTGGTGACCCCGATCAAATCAATCCCGCATTGCCCGCCGATATGGTCATCGATCATTCAGTGCAAGTAGACGCCTACGGATCTACACAGGCATTCAGTCAAAATATCGAACGCGAGTTTAGTCGCAATCATGAGCGCTATCAGTTCTTGAAGTGGAGTCAGCAGGCTTTTAAAAACACCCGTGTTGTTCCGCCGGGCACGGGAATCGTGCACCAAGTTAACCTGGAGCACTTGGCTTGCGTCGCCTTCACACAAACAGATCCACATCCAATGGTTTTCCCCGACTCTCTGGTGGGCACTGATTCACACACCACCATGATCAATGGACTGGGTGTACTGGGCTGGGGCGTGGGCGGTATCGAAGCTGAAGCAGCCATGCTGGGACAAGCGATCGGCATGCTGCTCCCTCAGGTGGTGGGTTTCAAACTCAAAGGCAAGCCACGCGAAGGCACCACGGCCACCGATATTGTGCTCACCGTCACACAGATGCTGCGCGCGCAGCGTGTCGTCGGTAAGTTCGTCGAGTTCTACGGCGAGGGTTTGCAAAACATGGCGCTCCCCGACCGCGCCACCATTGCCAATATGGCCCCTGAGTATGGTGCTACGATGGGATTTTTTCCCGTCGACCAAGAGACCTTACGCTACCTCGAACTCACGGGGCGACCTTCTGACACCATTGCCTTGGTCAAAGCGTATTACCAGGCTCAAGGTTTGTTCTACTCGCCAGAGGCACCAGAGCCACATTTTGACCAAACCCTCGAGCTTGATTTAGCTCAGGTAGTCCCAAGCATTGCAGGTCCTAAGCGCCCCCAAGATCGCATTGCCCTCACCGAGGCACAATCGCAATGGCGCAACTACCTCAGCCAGAGCAGCCAAACGCCAGAAGCCTCCGCGCAACTGCAGGTCAATGATGAAACGCACACCCTAGAGCATGGCAAGGTGGTGATCGCAGCCATTACCAGTTGCACCAACACTTCCAATCCCGCGGTGATGCTAGGCGCGGGACTCATCGCACAAAATGCCATCAACAAGGGCCTCAAAGCAAAGCCCTGGGTGAAAACCAGCCTCGCACCGGGTTCGCAGGTGGTCAGCAATTACCTGAACGAAGCGGGTCTGATGACGGCACTCGAGGCGCTCAACTTTCACCTTGTGGGCTATGGCTGCACCACCTGTATCGGTAACTCTGGTCCTCTCGACCCGCCTGTTGCAAAAGCCATCGAAGAGGGTGATTTGGTGGTGGCCTCCGTGCTTTCGGGCAACCGCAATTTTGAGGGTCGAGTCAATCCATTAACCAAAGCAAACTACCTCGCTTCTCCTCCGCTTGTGGTGGCCTACGCCCTCGCAGGCACCATGGATATCGATTTCGACACCCAACCCATCGGCCACAATGACAAGGGCGATGCGGTTTTCTTGCGTGACATCTGGCCCAGTCCTCAGGATATCCATCAAACCCTGGCCAAGGTTATACGACGCGAGCATTTCGAAGAGCGTTACGCCGACGTGCTTAAAGGTCCCGAGGAATGGCAGCAAATCGAAGCACCCACCGGGAGTCATTTCAGCTGGGATCCGCAGTCCACCTATGTGCGTAACCCTCCCTTCTTTGAAGGCATTCGCGCAGAAGAACCCGAAGCGATTCAAAACATCGAAGGCGCACGGGTGTTAGTCATGGTGGGAGATTCTGTAACCACCGATCATATCTCGCCCGCAGGCGCGATTCCCAAGCAGAGTCCTGCAGCCGACTATCTGCGCACGCAGGGCATTCAAGAACGGGACTTCAACAGCTATGGCAGTCGGCGTGGCAATCACGAGGTGATGATACGCGGTACCTTTGGCAACATCCGTCTGCGCAACCTACTCGCTCCAGGCACCGAGGGGGGATATACCCGTTTGCTGCCCGACGGTAAGGTAACCTCAATTTACGAGGCGGCGCAGAGCTATCAAAAGCAAGGCACACCTCTGTTGGTGTTGGCAGGCAAAGAGTACGGCACGGGCTCATCGCGCGATTGGGCAGCCAAGGGCACGCTGCTTTTAGGCGTGCGAGCAGTTATCGCTCAAAGCTACGAACGCATCCATCGCTCCAACCTCATCGGCATGGGAGTGCTTCCTCTGGAGTTTTGCGATGGGCAATCACGTGAAAGCCTTGGTCTCACTGGAGACGAAGTATTCAGCATTGAAGGTCTGAGTAATGCCCTCAAGCCACAACAAAAGATCAATGTACAGGCAGATTCAAAACGCTTTGAAGCCGTCGTAAGATTGGATTCATCGCAGGAGATTCGCTACTACCGACACGGTGGTATTCTGCTTTTCGTGTTGCGACAACTTGCTCAGCAGCACACTTCCGAATGACAGCGCCCGCGTACATCCTCACCCTGTCCTGTCCTGATCGACCGGGAATCGCCGCCGCGGTTACCGGTTTTTTGGCTCGGTATGGGGGCTTTATTGTTGAGTCTGCACAGTTTGGTGATTACGCCACCGATCGCTTTTTCATGCGCTGTGGTTTTAACCTTATACAGCGCAATGAAGGCGACGAGGCGACGACCATTAGGGATGCCTTTGCGCAGAAGGTCGCCCAGCCCTTTGCCATGCATTGGAATATCGTCTCCACGCAGCATCGTCCCGCGGTGCTGCTAATGGTGTCGAAGGCAAGTCACTGCCTCAACACATTACTACATCGCTTTCACCAAGGCAGCTTGCCCATCCATATCCCGCTGGTGGTCTCCAACCACGATGCGTTGCGCACCATGGTGGAGTGGTACGACCTACCCTTTGTACATCTTCCTTTGCACCCGGAACGCAAAGCCGAACAAGAAGGACAACTGCGTGCACTTATCGAGAAGCATGCGATCGAGCTAGTGGTGCTCGCTCGGTATATGCAAATTTTATCGCCTGCTTTTTGCGACACCATGCAGGGGCAAATCATTAACATTCATCATTCTTTCTTGCCTAGTTTTCGCGGCGCGAACCCTTATCAACAAGCCTACGATCGCGGGGTTAAGCTCATCGGTGCCACAGCGCATTACGTCACGCCGGATTTGGATGAGGGTCCCATCATTGAGCAAGAAGTGATTCGCGTTGATCACACTCAACGCCCCACCGAGCTCAAGCTCATCGGGCAAGACATCGAAAGTCAGGTACTGTTGCGCGCCGTGCTCGCACATACCCAAGGACGGGTGTTGTTGAACGGTAATAAGACCGTGGTCTTCCGTTAGATCGCTCTCAATTGACGTTGAGCCTGAGCGCGCCCGAACCACAGCGCCGAAAATGTATGGAGAAGTTCTATGCGTACTCTGCGATGGGAGTTCCCATAAATGCCACGCGATGCTACCCACTCCGTGGGCGCTCCCTTTGGGGAGTTGATTGTGAATGCCAGGCGTTGTTACTTGCTTCGCAAACGCTCTCGATGCTTTTCCTATACATGCCAGGAGCTGCTACCCGCGGTGCGGGCGCTCCCGTTGGTCGCACGCAGCTCACAGAGTCTGGTGATTTGCAGTAATCTTGGTAGCGATTGGCACAACGCACACGGTCTGACGCTTCACAGTTGACGTAGCGGTGACTGGCGCATCGCACAGGGTCTAACGCGTTGCAGGAACTAGGGTGATGAGCAGCGTAAGCCAGGATCAGCGTGAGGTGAGAGTGATCTAGGACAAGTCCTGCTGAGCACCATCGATAATGCTTTGAGCGAGCTGCTGGATGTCATGCCCGGCAGCGCTCTCTACCATCACCCGCAGTTTAGGTTCGGTCCCACTCCAACGAACCAACACCCGACCTTCCTCGCCTAAGGCGGTTTCGGCAGAGGAGCGTGCTTTGGCCATCAAAGGCATCGCATCGAGGGATTGTTTGCACGCGAAGCGAGCGTTCAGCAATACCTGCGGCACAGGCTCAATCGCATCGTTAACGAGTTCGCTCAGCGTTCTTTCTTCGGCTTGCATAATCGCAAGCACTTGCAGAGCTGTCACCAAGCCATCCCCCGTGGTGGTGTAATCCAAAAAGACCATATGCCCAGATTGCTCACCACCCAGATTGTAGCCACCGCGACGCATCGCTTCGACCACGTAGCGGTCACCCACATCACAACGTACGAGCGAGCCACGACGTCTCTTGAGCGCAATCTCGAGACCAAGGTTGCTCATCACCGTTGCCACCAAGGTTTGCTGCTTGAGCCTTTCCTTTTTCAGCATGTGCGCCGCACATAAGGCCATCACGGCATCGCCATCAACAACTTGCCCTTGATGATCGATGAGCACGACCCGATCCGCATCACCGTCTAAGGAGATGCCGATATCCGCATTGTGTTGCAGCACCTCGCGACATGCCGTCTGCGGGTGCAACGCACCTACCTCGTCGTTAATGTTGGTGCCGTTGGGCTGGACGCCAAGCGCTATCACCTCAGCGCCAAGCTCTTCAAAAACCGCAGGGGCGGTGCGGTACGCCGCGCCATGTGCTGCATCCACAACGATACGCAAACCATCGAGGGTGAGTTCTTTGGGAAAGGTTGCTTTGGCAAAGGCAACATAACGCCCTGGGGCATCATCTAAACGTTCCGCGCGACCAATATCTGTACCCGTCGCCCGGTCTGCATCAAGGCACGCGTCATACATCAATGCTTCGAGCTCTACTTCTGAATCGTCGGGCAACTTGAAGCCATCGGCACCGAACACTTTGATGCCGTTATCCTCATACGCATTGTGCGAGGCGCTGATCATCATACCCACATCAGCGCGCATACTCGTCGTAAGATGAGCCACGGCAGGTGTCGGTAGTGGTCCCGATAAGAGCAACCGCCCTCCCATCGCACACACCCCACAGGCAATCGCGGACTCAAAAAGATAACCCGAGATGCGCGTATCTTTACCCACCACGATGCGAGGTACACGCCCCAAGCGTTGCCTCGCTTGATAGGTCAAAGCAGCACCCAAACGAAAGGCGATTTCAGGGCGCATCACACTATCATTGGCCAAGCCGCGTATGCCATCAGTGCCGAAAAATTTTCGTTTCACAGTGCAGTCTCAGTAAGCAACCCTAGGTCCCTCTCCATAGAGCTTAGGGCTCCCAGGTAAGATCGATTCCCCAGTTATCCGGTGGCGCATAACGGCCGATGCCAAAAATATCATGCGGGAATTCTAACTCAAGCAGAAAACCAACACCGTTTCCTTGTATGTCATTCGTGTTCGCATTGGTATTTGCGCCATTGGCATTACCAGGACTGAAGCTCCCTGACCCTTCGATATAGGCCCCCAACACCACATCGCGCAAAGCATCGGGAATCACCCAATCCGCCTGCAAGCCCACACGCGCCCGTGCGCTCTGAAAACCTTGACTACCGCTTTCGATGGCAATAACCGGCGCGACCTCCGGGAAGAGCTCGCCAAATTGCTCACTCGCAAAGAGGGAAAGAATCCCGCCTGCGAGCCCCGACACAAACGAAGCCGTTTGCTGCCCCACTTCGGCATCCGCAGCAGTATCCGTACTGTTTGAACGACTGAAGCTACGGTTACCACTGAGCAGCAAGGCGATAATCTCAGCGCGATCATTGCTCTCGGTTGAAGAAAGCTCGATGGTGGGTCGAGACAAACGCCCACTGATCGCAACGGTCACCGACGCGCCTTGAGGACTGCGCAGCTCATGATTGAGCACCAGGGACACTTCCGGATCGATGGTCGCACCACCATCAAAATCCAAAGTGCCGCGTTCGACTTTAAAGCGTTTACCAAAGACATCCACATGCCCGCGACGCAGCTGCGCATACCCCGCGATACGCAGTCTGGGCTCGCGATACACCGCCATCAGTTCCGCCCGCATGCGTGCAAGAAAATCATTACGCTGCACCGTAAAAGGACGCGTAGCATCAATGCGAATACGCGCTTCGTAAGGCTTATCCACATTTTGACGCAAGGGTTTGAGTGATTCTTCACCAACAATGCGAATGTCGCCGTGCTTCTCCAGTTCCTGCAGGGAACGCGTCGAGCGATCGGGCAATTGCACCGTGAGACCATCCACCAACACGTCACTATCCAGGGAATTGGCACCGATTTGGGATTTAACCTTTGCGTGCCCACTCAACTCACTCAGGATGACCCCCTCACGCCGAATGGGAAACTTTGACGCATCGAGCTCTAGTTCGAGCTGTGAACGTTGTTTATCAGAGGCATCCAAACGCCCTTCCATGCTCAGCTTGCCTTGGTAATCACGGGCACTGAAACGACGAAAGGTAATGCGCTTACCACGAAAGGTCATATTCCCCTCAAGACCGCTGAGTTGCTGACCAAGACTAACCAGCTGCAAGTACCCCTGACGCAAGTTGAGCTGCCCTTGGATCGAGGGATCGTCGATGGAACCGCGCAAGCGCAAGCGCCCTGTTAGTTGTCCATCCGCATGCGAAATATGCGGCAGCCAAACCAAGGCGGCCTTCACTGGAGCCTTTTTCATAGTGGCATCGATGGCCAAAGACTGATCGAGGTGAATCTCCGGCATCAAGGTTGTGGCGTCCCAGCGCACAGGCAGCGAGGCATCAATATGTGCCTGCGCATCGTCCTGCCACCGTGCATCTGCGATGGTAGAAGCTTGCTTATGGTCTACGTGCACCTTCACCGTCGCTCGCATCAAAGGCGCCTGGCTAACGATACGCGCCTTGCGATAGTTGCGGGCACGACTCACCCGCCGCACCCGCGCTGCTAAGGCGCGAATCGTAGCATCCATCACCGGGGTGTCGGTGAAAATACGCTTTGCATGAAAAGAGGCGTCGACCGGACCGGAGGCGAACTCGCAGACCACCGGCACCTGCTCAAGATTGGCGCTCTGCACGTTGGCGTCGATCTGCAAAGGGGGGGCTTTGATGGTGGAGGTATCTGCCAGCCATTGATCCAAAGGCAGAGGGGCGACGGCTTCCAACTGCAGCACCCGCTGGGCGCCCAAAAAGCCACGTAGCTGCGCCGATAGCCTCCCTTGACCTAGCTTGGCATTAACAAAAAAGCGTGGATTCTTACCTGCACCGCCACAGGGAAGATCTTTTAGGTCTCCCTTCCACTCGGCGATGGCATGCATATCACCTCGCGTTTGAAAGGCACCACCTGCAAGGGTCGCGACCACCCCGCCCTGGGCCGGGTACATGAACTCCGGCACGAACGCGCGCAGCGGTCGAGGCCAGTCCCCTATTTGGCGTGGCGGCAAGCGCAGAGAGAAACGCCAAGGAACGGTACGTAAAGAGTCCAGCGCGACATCCGGCTGCTGCAACAAGCTCACCACATCGATAAGCAAACTCCCTTCAACCTCAAGCAACTCACCTAAGCGATCGCGGGTTTCGACGCGCGCAGCAAGCACACCTTGCTCATAGTTCCAGCGCGTGCGCACAAAGAGAGGTGGCCAATCCGGCAAACGCACTGCCGGCGCTTTGAGATCGAGACGAAAGCTGGGTGCCAGCATGTTTCCAGACGCCTCTACTGTTCCCACAATACGCCCACCCATCCATGCGATCGGCAAGGCGGTGAGCTGATGCACAACCGCGGCATCAAGGCTATCGACGCGCAGTTTGACCTCGTGCGTCCCGGTTTCAAAAGCCTCGATAATGTTGTCAAACCCAGCATCAAAGAGAGTATCGGCACTGAGAATAAATTTACCCCGCTCGGCTAAATCCACCTCGGCACGTAAAATCGCTTTTTGCGGATCAAAGGTCCAGGCATAGGCCCCTTGCACACGTTCAACACCGTACACAGTGCCACGTCGCAACGCGCCCTGAAGCATAAAGGCCTTCTTGCCCGGCTCGCCTTGCACTATCAGGGTGGTGTCGGCGCGGCCAAAAATGTCGATCATCCGCTTGCCCAGCAAAGCGTGCAACCCTGACAGATCAAAATCCCGCAGGCGCAGAGTCGCATCGCTGGCCTGATTAAATCCCCAGAGGCCTTGAGCCTCGAGCAGCTGCGTACCGCTTGCAATGCGAATACTTTCGGCACGCAAGCGCTTGCCCGGACTGACTTCGACCTGATGCGCTTCCCCGCTCCAGGTCAGCGCGCCCACCGTGAGCGTGATGGGCTTAGCATCGATGAGAAAACCTTCTTTGCTGCGATTGATCTGGGCGGCAAAACGAAAACGCTGCGCGCCCTCTTTCTTCATAACACCGGTAGCCTGATACCTTTGTGGTCCACCTTTGAGGCTCAGAAGGCTTTGACCCATTAAGTAATCTGCGAATTGCAGCGCCTCACCATCCAACTGCAAATCCAATGTTGGCCGTTGCGGATCGCCGGCAAAACTGCCCTTAAGCTCAAGTGAGGAAGCGCTCAGCCAGCCATAGCTCCAGTCCCGCAAACGCACCACACCGCGTGAGCGCAGGGTGCGCAGGTCGGTCAACAAGGCTTGCACCCGCAACGTTGCACTCAAACCACCTTCCGCTCCAGGCCAAAGCAACTGGATACGCCGGTCATTCGCAATCTGCGCTGATGATGCGTTCACATCCACATCAAGCGCACCATCAAAACCAAGACGACCCGATAACTTGACCGCAAGTGGTGCGCCACGGGTTTGCATTTGCTGAATCACCAGATGGTCATCGGCCAGCCCTGCACTGACATAAAGAGAAGGGATCGACATCTGTCGAAAACGAAAGGGTTTCGTGGATAAGGTAATTTGCGGCAGAGCCTGATCGTCGGGCATATCCAGATGCCCCTTCACCGCCAACGTCACATCGAGCGCATTGTGAATGACCTTGTGTAAAGCGAGCTTGGGGGAGCGCAGATCAACACTGACCTGCTGCTGACCAGGAAGCTTCGCCTCGAGCTGGATATCCCCTCCACTGGTGCGTGCATCGGTGCGCAGCACAAGGCGATCGACCGGTCCTTGCAAACGGGTAAGACCATTCAGCAGACGGCCTTTTAGCGGGCGAGCCCAGTCAAAGCCAACCTGATGCAAACGTTTGAGAGCAAGGTTTTGTGTATACAAGGCAAGGTCAACCTGCATCGGCTTCTCTGGCTTTTGCCCATCGGGAACGCGGTACTGAAAGCGGGCACGAATACGCTCCCTTTCGTCGATATGTCCACGCGCATCCAACTGCAATCCCACATGGGCACGTGTGCTGATTCGTCCCTCTACATGTTCCAGGTGGCCAGTGAAGTCATAAGGCTCAACAAGCTGGCCGCGCCCCTCGTAAATACGAAAGTCGACTTCGTCCCACACCTCCATGCGCATGTGAGCACTGAAGTTGCGCATGTGTAGACCTTTGAGGTCGAGGATTTGCCCGCTCACTTTAAAGTTACGCACATGCCAGTCATCGACGATGACCCGAATAGGCGGAGGGGAACCATCATCGGGCTCGCCATCATCCGGCGGAATAAAGGAGGTGATCATGGACGGGAAAACTACATCGTCACTCTCGCGCACAAGGTGGATATAACCATCACTGACCTCGGCGTGGGCAAAACGAAGAGTCCCGCGCAGGAGCGCAAGGGCATCGGGGATAACACGCACCTCTTTCGCCCCGATGACAGGTCGTCCCTCGCCGTCGCGCCAAGTTACCTGCTCAGCCACGGCAAGCCAGGGCGACAACCGAGTGAGGCGGCCCATACGCAGTTCGCCAGGCACTGCATGGCTCACAAAATCATTGAGTAGATCGCGTACCAATTGACGCGCCAACACGGTATCGAGATGCGCTGCGGCACTGGCAACCAAGGCCATGCCCAAAGAGATGTTGCCGCTGGTGAACAAACCCCTCAT
>CAYWAT010000039.1:0-19951 GCA_964456305.1 uncultured Polyangiales bacterium
GGCAACATCGGCTTGATGAAAGCGGTGGATAAGTTTGAGTACAAGCGGGGGTACAAGTTCTCAACCTACGCCACCTGGTGGATTCGCCAGGCCATCACCCGTGCCATCGCCGATCAGGCGCGAACGATTCGCATCCCCGTGCACATGATCGAGACCATCAACAAGCTCATCCGTACCTCGCGTTACCTGGTGCAGGAGCTTGGGCGCGAACCCCAGCCCGAGGAAATCGCAGAGCGTATGGAGATGCCTCTCGAGAAGGTGCGCAAGGTGCTCAAAATCGCTAAGGAACCCATTTCCTTGGAGACGCCCATCGGCGAAGAAGAAGACAGCCATCTGGGCGATTTCATCGAGGACAAAAACACCACCTCGCCTGTGGAAGCGGTGATTACCGGCAGCCTGGAGGAGCATACCCGCCGCGTGCTGCAAACCCTGACGCCTCGCGAGGAGAAGGTCTTGCGCATGCGCTTTGGCATTGCTGAAAAGAGCGACCACACCCTCGAAGAAGTGGGCCAGGACTTTGAAGTGACGCGCGAGCGCATCCGGCAGATCGAGGCCAAGGCCCTGCGTAAGCTCAGGCATCCCAGTCGCGCCAAGCAGCTGCGTAGCTTCGCCGACAGCAATTCTAATTCTTAAAAACGTCGCAACCTTTGCGAGTTATGACCGATGTACCTCTCACAAGGAGGTACTATGCAAAACAGCATCCGGATTTACCGAGGTGATTGCGTTATTCATCACCATGATCTCAATCGCGGCGGGGTGGCGATAGGGCCCCAGCTTAACTGCGATGTGGTCCTGCAGGGCAATGCGCCCAGCTATTGGATTGCCGAAGGTCACGGCAGCGTGTGGCTCCACACCCTCGATGCAGGTGCATACCGCAATCCCGAGGTGCTGCCCTGCGACAAACGGGTACCACTGAGTGAGGACTACGCGCTGCAACGCATTCAACGTCGCAGGCCGCAGGTGCAAAAAACACAAGAGCAGGAGCATCGATGCGATCACGCCCAGGAAGATACCCTGAGCTTTAGCTCCTTGCGTGTGATCGTGGGCCAAGGTCCCTCGGCGCGCTGCCTTAAGTTATGCCCTAATGTGCCCACCACCATCGGTTGTGCCGATAGCAGCAGCATTACCTTGGTGGATAAAGAGGTTGATGCGCTGCATTGCAGTCTAGAGCCGCACCCCAAGGGGATACGGTTGCGTGATTTCGACAGCCTTAATGGCACCTGGATGGAAGGCGCCCGGGTCGATGTCGCCATCCTGCGTCCCGGCGCACGTTGGCAGGTGGGGCGCACGCGCTTGCAGCTCATCGACGCAGAAGAGGCACTGAAGAGCAAGCCCACCTTCGTTCGTCAATCCTTGCCGATGCAGCAGGTGTGGCAGGAGGTGCAGCGTTACGCGGCCTTGTCTTGGCCGGTGGTTATCATGGGCGATAGCGGTGTGGGCAAAGAGCAGTTAGCGCATACCTTACACCGCTTGAGTGCCCGCTCCCAGCGGCCCTATGTTGCTCTGAACGCAGCGTCTATTCCGCAGGGGCTGGTTGAAAGCGAGCTCTTTGGGCATCTGCGCGGTGCCTTTACCGGCGCTGATACCCATCGGGCAGGGGTCTTTGAGCAGGCGCATCAAGGCACTCTCTTTTTGGACGAAATTGGCGAGCTACCCTTGGCCCTGCAGGCGCAGCTGCTGCGTGTGCTCGAGAATGGCGAAGTGCGCCGCGTGGGCGATACCCAAACCAGGCATGTGGATGTGCGGGTCATCTGCGCCACCCACCGTGATTTACGCGCCATGGTCAAAGAAAAGCGTTTCCGGGCCGACCTTTATTATCGACTCAGCCAACTTTGCCTGCATGTCCCGTCGCTGCGCGAGCGGCCAGATGATCTCGCGCCACTGGCCGATCATATTCTCCGCAGCATCGCCGCGGATGTGGGGCGCCGCCAGTTGACCCAGGCGGCTTACGATGCCTTGCTCAGCTACTCCTGGCCCGGCAACGTGCGGGAGCTGCGTAATGTGTTGTGCACGGCGGCGCTGCATAGCGCCTCGCCCTATATTGACGTCAGCGATTTGCATCACGCGTACCAAAGTCATGGCGCCCAAGGGCAGTCGAGCTCAACACCGCCTTCCTTCAACACCCTCACCTATTTGCTGGGCAAACATGGTGGCAATTTATCGGCGACGGCGCGCTCCTTAGGCATCCCGCGTTCGACCTTGCGGGATCAACTCAAGAGCTACCAGAAATGCAACTCAGATCATGCAGCGATGCAATGCGCAGCGTCTTAATCCGTCGGTAGCCGATGCTTTGGTAGCTCATCTCGGCGAGCGCGCATAGCCAATGGCGCAACTCGCGCAGCTTGATGAGCTCATCCACATGCATGCGCGCCGCTACCGCGTAGGGGTTGAGGTCTGCTTCAATGCGTTGCTCCACCTCAGCCATGCCTTGCTCGATGGCACGGCGCTCGTCGGGGTCATTACTGATGATGTTAAAGTTCTCATCCAGACGACTGCGGTAGGTGGCAATGGCCAAGGTGCGTCCTTCCATCACCGTGAGGCGGCTGAAGCAGGTGGCCAGCTGCAACACCGGATCGTAGGGCAAGCCCTGCAAGGCGTAGTATCCCGCTCCGGAGGCTTTGCGTAAAAGCACCGAGAAGCTGGGCGTGCTGTGGGTGCTGTTGGCGTAGATAAGATTCGACCCATAGGCCAACAGTCCTTGTTGCTCGGCCTCGTGACCGATATCGAAGCCGCTAATATCGTGCAGCCAAAACAGGGGAATGCCGTCGTCGTTGCAGGCTCGCGTAAAAGCATTGAGCTTTGCAATGCCATCGCGGTAGAGAATGCCGGCAACGCGCTGGCCCCGGTTGGTGGCGGAGGCGCTGAGCAAACCCTGGCGGTTGAGCACGAAGGCAGCGGTCAGACCCTGCAGTCGCCCCACGCCACAAATCACTTCTGCACCCTGCTGCGGCAGGAACTCCCAGAAGAGACTTTGGTCGCATAGGCGCGCCAGCACCTGCATGGCGTCATAGGCTTCGCGATGATCGCGGGGAAAGATGGACTCGAGCTCCGTGGTCTCAAACTGAGGCGGTAAATCTTCACCTCCCGCGCGATAATAAGCGCATGCGGAGCTGGGCAAGGTAGCCACATCGCGACGCAGCGCCTTGAGCAGGGCACGGTCATCGGGGAAACGCGCGTCTGCGCAACGGGATGCATGCACGTGAACCTCAGGACCACCCATATCGAGAGAACGCGTGGTCTGTCCTTTGGCACCGCGCAGCAACGCCGCCCCGGCGATGACCATGTAAGCCTGCTCGGTCATGTAAACGCGATCGCTGATGATGGGCATGTAGCCCCCTCCCGCGATGCAATCGCCAAAGACCCCCGCCATCTGTGGCACACCGGCGTCGCTGAGCTGACTGTTGAGCTTAAAAATATGCCCCGCTCCCTTGGCTCCAGCAAAGCTGCGGGCCTGCTCAGGGAGGAAGAGTCCGCTGCAGTCCACCAGGTAGAGCACCGGCAGACGCAGGCGCAGTGCGACCTGCTGAGCGCGCTGGATTTTTGCCGGGGTGAGCGGCCACCACGCGCCGCTGGCCACGGTATTGTCGTTGGCGATCACCACACACCAACGTTGGTGGATGCGGGTGAGCAGGGTGATCACGCCCGCCGCAGGTGCGCTTAACCCTTTGCCAAAGGTCTCCCCCCAATGCACGAAGGTGCCGACCTCGAGGAGGGGGGCGTCGGCGTCATGCAGCAATGCTAGGCGTTCGCGTGCAGTCAGGCGCCCCTTGGCATGGACGCGTGCTTGATACTTATCTCCCCAGCCCTCGCGCAGTGTGCTGCGCTGCTGTTCAAGTGTGTGCTCGGTTGTCTGGACGTGGTCGATGCGTTCGATGCGGGTGGTTGCATCAAGGTGAAGTGCAGAGCCGATGGGTACAAAAGGAATATAAGGCATCGTAGGTTAGACCTTGGTTGCTGCGGCTACATCCCAGCCGGGAATGCTCTCGGTGGTGTACGCATGCTGACGAAAGGCGTCGCTGCTGAGTACCTGCTGATGAAAGGCGCGCGTGGTGGCAACGCCTTCGCAATGTAGAGCGCGTAGTGCCTCTTGCATCGCTTGGCAGGCGCCGTCGCGATCGGCCGCATGGGTGATGAGCTTGCAGAGCAGACTGTCGTAATGGGGGCTCACTTGAAACCCTGCATGCACATGCGTGTCCACCCTAAGCGTCGCAGAAGGATTGTCCTTGAGGCGAGGCAGTTGCCAAGTGCTTAGCGTCCCGGGCGAGGGACGAAATCCCTGCTGTGGGTCCTCCGCATTAATGCGGCACTCTAAAGCATGGCCTTGTTGGGGCAGCAGACTTTCGGACCAGGGGAGGGGATGATGGGCAGCGATGCGTAGCTGTTGCTCAACGAGATCGACGCTGGTGCACATTTCGCTAACACCGTGCTCTACTTGTAAGCGGGCATTCATCTCCATGAAGAAGATCTCGCCCTGCTGGTTCACCAAAAACTCCACGGTGCCTGCGCCTACGTAACCCACGGCTTGCGCTAAGCGCCGGGAGAACTCGACGAGTTGCTGGCGCTGGCCATCGTCTAAGGTGGGAGCGGGTGATTCTTCGATCAGCTTTTGATGTTGGCGTTGAATGCTGCAGTCGCGTTCGCCTAAGCACACGACCTGCTCCTCGTGGTCGGCTAAGATCTGCACCTCAATGTGACGTGCCTTCTCGATCAAGGCTTCCACATAAATCGAAGCGTCCCCAAAACTGGCCTCCGCTTCACGTCTCGCGCTTTGAATGGCGGGCGCCAGTTCCTGTGGTTCACGCACAACACGCATGCCGCGCCCACCGCCGCCGTGATTGGCCTTAATCATCAGAGGCAAACCCAGTTCGTCGACCAGTGCGTGCAGGTTTTCATTGGCATCGAGGTGGGTCGCTCGACCTGGGATCGTAGGAATCCCGCAGGCTTGGGCGGTTGCCTTGGCCTTCAGTTTAGCGCCTAGGCGTCCAAGTGTGGTGGCGCTGGGGCCGACAAAGGTGACGCCATGCGCTTCGCATAAACTGGCTAAAAGGGCGCTTTCCGATAAAAAGCCCCAGCCTGGATGCAGGGCGCTGCAGTGGGTTTGTTTGGCTGCTTGCACAAGTCGCAGCGGGTCTAGATAACTTTGCGCCGCGGATGCTGGACCCAATACCACGACCTCGCGCCCATTGAGATAGCTTGCGTTGCGGTCCGCTGTCGAACACACAAAAACCGGCCTAATACCCATCGCGTCGCAGCTACGCGCGATGCGCACCGCCACCTCACCGCGGTTCGCGATCAAAATACGGTGAAACATGTTGCCCCTCTCTACCATCTCGCCCACCCAGTGGAAACGCTTTTGTGGCGTTGCTTTCGACATCGATGACACCCTGACCACGCATGCTGGGCAACTGATGCCGGAGGCCTTTGATGCCCTTTGGCAGTTAGCGCGTGCGGGCCTGCAACTCATCCCGGTGACCGGACGACCGATGGGATGGGTGGAGGTCGTAGCGCGGCAATGGCCTGTACACGCGGCGGTTGGTGAAAATGGTGGTGGCTGGATTTGGCAAAAAGAAGGAGGGTGGCAGTGCAATTATCATCTTGGCACCGATGCCTTAGACAGCATGCAAGCGCAGCTGCAAGAACTCGATCGACAGCTCAAGGCCCGTTTCGATTGGTTGCGTCCGACAGCTGATCAGTGGGCACGCCGTTGTGATTTGGCCTACGACATCGGTGAAAGCTGGCAGTGTCCGCAGGTGCAGGTGCAGGCTTTGGGCGAGGCCATTGTCGAGGCGGGCGCCGAAGTCAGTCTTTCCAGCGTGCACATGCATGCGGCATTGGGACGCTGGGACAAGGCCCAGGGATGTGTGCGTGCCCTTGCTGATGCTCTGCAGTGTGACCTCAATGCCGAGCGCGAGCGATGGATTTACATCGGCGATAGCGGCAACGATGCGCCTGCGTTTGAATATTTTCCCACCAGCATCGGTGTGGCCAACGTGCGTGCACGCCTGGATAGCATTGCGCATCCGCCCCGTTTTGTGACCCAGGCCGAACGCGGCGAAGGCTTCGCCGAAATGGCCAAGACCCTCCTGCGCTATCGTTCTGAGCAAAGCTAAACCAGGCTGCTACTGCCCCAAAAGAAAAGATTGCCGAGGGAATGAGTAGACTCGTCTACACCAACCTCAGCTTGCACTAGCAAGTCATAGAACGCATAATGCCGTTTTGGCTTATGTCGTTTAATCATCATTACATCGCATTGGTTTTTTTGACTATCCTATCGACAGTCTCTTGCGTTCCATCGACATTAGATGAGTCCTTTTCAGCCAATAAGCTTACTTGGATAGACGATTGGTCCGAAGATGGAGTTAGGCATGCGTTGATAGATTGGCCTATTGTAATGTCGAGTAGATCTTTTGCATATACAGACAAAAATAACCAAAGAATAGAGTTCAGGAGAGCTCGCCAAGACGGATATGCAGAGTGGCAATGTGCTCCCGGTGAAACAAATAGTGCCCGTGTAAGCAAAGAACGATGCAATAAATGCTATTTTTATAGCAACTTCGAAAATAAATACGCTAGATATTTCTTAGAGAGTCGCGCCGAAGAACATAAACCACCATGGTGGGACACAAAAGCAAACGGCTTGGACGACTTAAACAGATTCTTCGCTGGCTGTCTTAAAACTTCTACAGCAAAGGCATGTTCGTCAATGTCAACCCGTCAGAGCGACCAAACAGTATGCTGTGCACTGCGAGAAGCTGTAGGAGTAGTTGCGGATCGTTATTCTAGGCTCAATCAATGCCGTGATCATGATAATCAAGGTGATGAAGAATCGCATCATACTTGTGAAAAGAAAGCTATAGACTCTATATCTGTTACAAAATACTACTCATCTTTTATAATAGCAAACCAGTATCTTAAAGGATCCAAAAAAGAAAAGAGAAAGCCTAAAATTTATTTTCAAAATGGAAATGCTCTCCCTAGCAATTGTAAGTATGCAGTCGATCCAGGGGTATCTGATTACATCGAAAGAGAACTTTATTCTTCATCTAATGAAATAAACCGCAATTTTCTCAATAAATTGGCGCGAGAAGATAAAACTTTCATTGAGTGCGATGTGTCTCTTAGGGACAGCTTAGTAACAGAACTGAATCCAGTTTATGCGTGTGACAATATCGCTCAAAACCTTAGAGTTGGATTTGATATTTCAATCCATACTGAGAATAAATTGAAATGAGACTACCGTTGTGCGTGTTTTTCTTATCTTTAGTGTGCTCTTGCAATCTTGATGCAAGCACAGACAAGATTTCTGGAGCGAATAAGTCACAATTTTTCATGTCTCATGAAGGTTCCTCATCTATTCTATTTCCTGTGCAATACTTAGGGTTTGGCGCAAACGATCCGAGTATCGGTTATTTTACTAATCTCAAATCAGGTTTTTGTAATACAATATCGTTAGCTGAATTAAAGTATTCGGGTCAAAAAACAAGGTTTTTGATCGCATCTTTTAGTAGTTTTTTAGACTTAGAGTTTGGAAAAACAAATCTTTTGTCGTCGAGTGGTGATGCAGATAAGGAAAACACTGGAGAAAATAAGTATAACTGTAGCAAGCCCTTTCTCTCTACTTATCTACGTGAGTCCAATGATAGTAAAATAATATCAATAGGGGAGAACTTATCTCTTATACGTGGCGCCAACCCGGTGTATTGTGACTTGAACGCGTCGCGCATTGTTGCTGTGCGTCTGGACCCATGTGCGAATGCTTCAAACTTTAATCTAACGAAAAAAAGACGTCTTTTACCCGCTTCGTGTAGAACAGAAGTTAGGTTGGTTGTACAAGTGTTTGGACCAGACAAAGAAATCTTAGAGCAACCCGAAGACGCTGCTTTTCATTTTACGTTTACACTGCCTTCGTTGGATCAAGTTCTGCCGTACTTTCTGCGAGTTGCTGAACAAACAGAACGCATCAGTCAAACTACACAGTCTTTGCAAAAACCCGGAGAACTACGACCTCATGCTGGACTCGTGGAGGAAATGACTCGATGCAATTCTCGAGGATTAAGCCATCGATTCACCGACCGAGGGATAGGCCCTGTGGCATCAGCACTGCGTGAGTTGGTCAAGTATGTGGCTGATCAGGGCACGCTCAGTGAAGTCACCTGGATGATTTCATCGCTCAACCGAGGCAACTGGACTTTCGGCAAAGCGAAACCTGTCTATCAAGACGGCGTTGTCTTTGCGCTCAAGTCTGTGGGACCGCTTGAAAACTTCTCCCTTCGCGAAGCCTCTCAAGGACGCCCTGCAACCAAGGCCCCTCCAGGTACCCTAGACATCACCAAAGCTTTTTACCCCAAGTCCCATCTTAGTATGAGCGAAGCGCGCAGGCTTCTCGAGACCATCAACACCATCGAAGACCCGCGCAAGATTTCGGTGAACGCCCCTGGACAAGCACAGGAGAGCAGCTGCGTCAGCTGCCATGTCTCGGGACAAGCACGGGCTCGTCTTCTTGGTGCATTTCCTCAGCTTCGCGATGAGTTTGGCTTACATCATGAAGCTGACCAGGTGTGGGACCCCTTTGAGCGTCGCAGCGATATCGACCTGGGCAACTTTCGTTATGCCCCCGATTGGAGATTTAACGTCGCCAGACGCACTCTCAACGATACCAAACTCTCCCTCCAACTGCTTAATGCTTGGCTCGACCGGTGATGTTAGGAGAGGCAACTCGCCGTCCGCTCGGTAACATTCTTTTTTGACGCAACTCGGCTGCCGCAATCCCATTGACCAACGGCATTAAATGAATACACTAGGGCTCGCTCGCGGAGGTAATTCGGTTGGTACAAGCTCTTCAAGGCGCAAATCTCGATGAACGTGTGGCCTACCTGCACGAGCTCATGAAAAAAGCCGACCCTGCTGTGGTCAACACTTTTCGTCAACGTCTGGACATCTCGTGGATGTATCACGACAGTGCGCTTGATGGCGTGGTGTACACCCAGGACGAGCTCTTCGGGGCCACCGATGCCAAGGGCGTGACCGATCCTTCCTTGGTGCAGGTTTACGACGAGATCACGCAGCATCGCAGCGCCATCGATTATGTGCGCGAGCTATCGCAAAAAAAGCGTTTTGTGCTCAACTTGGACGTCATCAAGAATATCTACGTCAAGCTGGCGCCCGAAGAAGCCGAAGGTCGCGGCGGGCCCAAGTATCGCAAAGATATTCCGGTGCATCGGCTCTATTTTCACGAGATCGTTGCGCCCGATAAAATCAGCTACCGTATGCGTCTTATGATGCAGTGGGCCAATGCCCCCGAGACAACGCGTTCCGTGCACATTTTGCGTTTGGCTTCCAAGGCACATCATCAGTTTCTGTCGATTTATCCTTTTCCTAAACACAGCGGCAAGTTGGGACGCTTGATGATGAACCTTATGCTGATGCGTCACGGATATCCCCCCGCCATCATTCATGCTACCGAGCGCCAACGTTATTACGATGCTTTGCGCGGTGATGAAAATGCCACTGCGGTCATCGTGCATGACGCCATGGTTACCTCGGTGGAGAGCACCGTGCGTTATTTCGAGGAAGCCGGCACTCCTCTTAGAGGCCGACGCGTGCGTACGGCTTAAGGGCGTTCCAGGGGTTGCAGATGGGCTGGCATCTTTGGGTCACGCTCACGGTGATTGCGCTGATGATCGCGGCGATGGCGCGCAATATCAGCAGCCCCGATATCATCCTCGTCGCGGGCCTCACCCTTCTTTTGCTCTGCGGCATTGTCAGTCCTGAGCAGGCCTTTGCGGGTTTTGCGAATCCTGCAGTCATCACGCTAGCCGCGCTTTTTGTTGTTGCGGCGGGTATGCGTGAAACCGGGGCACTCGACTGGGTGGCGACACGTATCTTGGGTCACCCTGGCTCCGTGGTGAGTGCCCAATTGCGTTTGATGATTCCTGCTGCCCTGCTTTCTGTGTTTCTAAACAACACGCCCGTGGTGGCGATGATGGTGCCGCTGGTCAGCGAGTGGGCGCGCCGTCACGATTTACGTCGTTCGCAGCTGATGATCCCACTGAGTTACGCCACGATTTTGGGCGGAACCTGCTCATTGCTGGGGACCAGCACCAATCTCGTATTGGCAGAACTGGTAACCCAGCAACAGCCTGGTCTTGAGGTAGGCATGTTCGATGTGGCCTATCTAGGCATCCCGGCTTTGCTGGTGGGTATGCTTTACGTGGTGTTGATGGCGCGGCGTCTATTGCCCAGTCAAATGGCAGTAGGCCAATCGCTCAAACATCCGCGCGAATACATGCTGATCATGCGCGTTGAGGCCAAGTCGTCGGTCGTCGGGAAGAGTGTTGAAGAAGCAGGACTGCGTCATCTACCTGGCTTATTTTTGGTGGAAGTCGAACGTGAGGGAACCACGCTCACGGCTGTTGCGCCGCATACTCGCTTGGCAGCTGGAGATCGTCTCTGCTTTGCAGGCCTTGTCGATGGCTTGGTCGATTTGCGCAATATCCGCGGTTTGGTTCCCGATACCAATCAAGTCGATAAGCTCACCGGTAATCCCGATCGCAATCTGGTTGAGGCGGTGGTCGCGATGCGTTCACCCCTTGTGGGTCGCAATGCGCGTCAGGCTAACTTTCGCAATCACTATAATGCCGCGATTATTGCCGTTCATCGTCATGGTCAGCGCGTGCGGGCCAAGGTTGGCGATATTGTGTTTGAGCCTGGTGATACCTTGCTTTTAGAGACCTCGCCCAGTTTTGTGCGCAACCATCGTAACGATGCCAGCTTTGCTCTTGTCAGTCGGGTCGAAGGCAGCACGCCACGCCGCTACGGTCGTGCATGGCTTGCAGGTGGACTGCTTATTACCATGGTCTTGCTCAACCTGAGTGGCTTGCTTGCCTTGCTTCCCGCTGCGCTCATGAGTGCGGGCCTTATGATCATACTGCGTTGCGTGCGCACGCACGAAGCACGTCAGGCTATCGATTTGCCGATTCTTATCACCATTGCGGCGGCCTTTGGTTTAGGCGAGGCGCTTCACTCCAGTGGTGCGGCGACGCTTTTGGCAACGGGTATCAAGGAGCTGGCAACGCCCTTAGGGTCGATGGGGTTATTGGCTTTGCTCTACCTCGCCACTTCTCTTTTATCCGCCATTGTTAGCAATACGGCTGCTGCAGTGCTGATGTTTCCCATCGCCGCTGCAGCGGCTCCCGCGGACATGCCTGCCTTAGCCTATACCCTGGTGTTGATGCTGGCCGCTGCCACCAGCTTGGCAACGCCCATTGGCTATCAGACCAACCTTATGGTCTATGGTCCCGGCGGCTATCGTTTTGCCGACTTCCTTCGCTTCGGCCTGCCCTTGCAGCTGCTCATCGCCCTTGTGGTGATTCCCTTGGTTGCTCTTCGGCTCTGAATACCAGCTGCTGACAGCCGCGTTTTTATTAGGTGTGTATTAAGTGAGAGCTTGGTTTTTAGTCAGCAGGGCGCGAGGGTGCGCCCTATGCTTGGGAGTGGTTTAGAAGCTTAGCGTTGCCGTAATCGCACAATGGTCGGATAGGGGCTTTGTTGCACTCGGTTCCCCAAGGTGACATCCGAAACGCACGCGTTCAACTTTCAGAGCACGTACGCGGAGGCTGGTGTTAGCAGGGTGGAAAAGCACGCGGTCGACATCCATAAGTCCAGGATCTTGGCAATCGAGTTCTTCACAGGCGTCTTTAAAACCGGCTTGGCGAAACTGTTGCATAAGCAGCTCCCCATGTTGACTCTCTTCGCTCGAAGGAGCTTCTCCTTGACGATTGCCTGAAAAATTAAAGTCCCCTGCCAAGATGATGGGCTTGCCTGGTGCGCGCTCAGTTAGGGTTTGCAGGAGCAACCCAAGCTGACGCTGGCGTGCCTCTCTATCCTTCGGGGTGTTGCCAGCATCCATGTGCAGGTTGCACATCAACAAGGTTTGTCCTTGAAACACCTGATCTGCACAACTGAATCCCTTTCGGGTTGTACAGTCATCGCCAGTGAAGCCTTCTTTGTCCTCTTCAACATTAAAGATATCCCCGTGGCAGTTGTCGTCGCCCCAGTCATAACGTTTGAAGTTTTCAAATCCATATCCTTCAGCTGCAAAGCGATTGAGACCATCACCAGCTTGCTCGCTTTCAGGAGTTCCTTCGAGATAACGATTAACGTCAGGGTGAAATTCTGAGCCTATGGCATTCGAGCGATGAGGGAAGTTGCTGGCTTCGATATTGCGTAGGTCTTGCCAGTAACTGAAAGTTTCCTGGAAAAAGAAAGAGTCGGGACGTTCTGCCGATTCTGGCCATTGGTTAATTTTTTCGACAATGCGTCGAATATTAACTTGTTGTTCACTAAGTGTGTTGGCGTCGTAATAATCGAAAAGATCATCAACGTTCGTGATTAGACCGTGAATATTATAGGTCATCAGACGTAGGTCATCACGCTGGTTTTGTTTGCCACTATCCGGGTTTTGCTGGCTGGGGGCACATGCGAAGAAAGCGCACATGGAAGTTATCAATAAAGTTTTAGCAAGAAATCGAACCATCGTGTGAGTGTAGCACCTACATTTAAATCTTGCACATCGACCTCAATTATGCCGATCGAGTTACTGCATTGTGGCTTGCTGTTCATTGTAGTTGGCACGTTTAGGGGCTTCGACTAGGGTAGCGCTCGTTATGTCTGCACATCCATCGAGCTATCAGCCTTCGGGCAAACTTTCTCTGGGCGGGTTGTTTTGGGGTCTGCTTTTTGGCGGTCTCGCGGCTGTCGTTTTGGGTCTGCTTTACGCTTATCTTTGCCATTACAATCCCTTTATCTACGTCACTGTGATTGGTGCATTGGCGACGGGATTAGGCGTCGGTTTCTTCACCTGGAAGGGAGTCAAGCTCGGCAAGCTGCGCGCACCTTGGATGGGTGGGTTGCTGGCGATGATTACCGCTGCAGTCGCCCTTTATGTGAATTGGTTTATGTGGGTTCACCTTCGGCTTAGCGGTACCAAAGATGTGTGGCCGGTGGAGCCCGACGTGCTGTGGCGTATTATTGGTATCATCAACGAGGCGGGTGCCTGGAGTATTCGCGGCAATACGCCCACTGGGGCACTGTTATGGCTGGTGTGGTTGATAGAGGCCTTGATCATCGTAGGCGCAGCTGCATTAACGGTCTCGTTTAACATACGTAACACGCCCTTTTGCGAGGATTGCAATGCATGGGCGGAGGACGATCTCGACGCTGTTAGCTTGCCTTACCCTGCTGACATCGCTGATTTTCGCGCATCATTGCAAGACAAGCGTCTTGATGTTTTGGAAAACCTCACGCCAAACGAAGACGAGCGTCATCTGCAGCTTTCCCTGAAAGTATGTGTCTTACGGGAGAGCGTACGTGGTGGTTACCTCTCTGTGGATGAGGCGTATTACGAGACCGATAAAAAAGGTGAAAAGAAAGAAAAGACCGATGAGATTGTGAAGCATCTCATTCTCGATGCCTCGCATGTGAAGCAGGTGAAAAAGGCGGTTGAGCAGCACATGCGCACGGCCTGATGAGGGTTACAATTGGTTGAGTGCGTGTTGCACGAAGCTCGGGATCGCAAAGGCAGCTTGGTGAATCTCTGCGTTGTAGTAGCGCAGAGCCTTAGCCACTTGGTCCTGGCGCTCGGGCTTTGCTTCTCGAGGGTTGCCCTCATTGGCCGCCCAGGTCCACGTCCATAGGCCGCAGCCGTAGATAGGCACGATACCGAAGTAAGGATGCACCTGATTGAAGACCTGCTTGAGGGTGTGCTGAATCCCATAAAAGACCTGCTCTAAAATCAGTGGCGATTCGCTTTGCAAGACAAAGATGCCGCCTGGGCGCAACGCACGTTGGCAGTGTTCGTAGAAGCTTTGATTGAAGAGACCCTCGGCGGGACCCACCGGATCGGATCCATCGAGCACGATGACATCAAAGGCGTGCTCCGGCTGCTCTTGGACAAAACGAATCCCGTCTTCGAAGCGCAGCTTAAGCCGCGGATCATCCCATGCAGTGCCAATGGTAGGTAAATGCTCGCGGCATACCTCCACCACTTTGGCGTCGATTTCGACCATCGTAACTTCCTTCACCTGCGGGTAGCGTAGAATCTCGCGTACCGTCCCGCCGTCACCGCCGCCGATCACAAGCACTTTGTCGATTGAGGGAGCACTTGCCATGGCCGGATGGACGAGCATTTCGTGATAGAAGAACTCGTCGCGCTCGCTGGTCATAAACAAGCCGTCGTGGACCAAGACCCGCCCCCAATAAGGGGAGTCAAAGACCTCGATGCGTTGAAAAGGGCTTTGGATATCGACGCGCTTATCGCTCATCGACAGTGAAACACGCAGACGATCGTTGAAGGATTCGCTATACCATTGGGACATATCAAGCGGCCTGAGCTAGCATTTTTTGTTATGCGAGCCAAGCCTACATCAGGCCTTTGGCGGCTGTTCTGCACCACCTGACTTGATTTTGACGATCCCCCCAAGCGTTATTTTGCTGCCTTGTCCTGGGGTTGAGTCGATGTTGAGTGTTGCACCCAACTGGGACGCCAAGGCACTGGTAATAAAGAGACCTAAACCACGACCCTCGCCCTTAGTCGAAACAAAGGGCTCTTCCACATGCGCATGTAGATTGGGCTGGATGCCGGTGCCTTGGTCGCAGATGCAAAAATCAAGTGTGGCGATGGAAGGGGTGCCAAGGCTATCGCAAACGCTGAACAGTACCTCTTGCTCGGGCTCCGAGGCCTCGAAGGCATTGATGATCACGTTGAGCAGGGCATGGCGAAAGGCTTGCGGTGGGACATCGATCTGTGCGCTGAGATCGTTAATCTGGAAGTTGAGACGCTGCGCATAGTCGTGAGGAAGTTCTTGCTTCAGCGTATCGAGGAGCTCTTGCAATCCAAGAGGGCGTTTGCTTTCCCCGATAAGATCGCCCGCACTGCGGCGCATGCCGGCAAGCAAATCACGACAGCGCAGGGTTTGTTGATGAATGAGCTCCAAACTGGGTTGCAGGGTTTTCAAGGCGCTATTGTTGGTTGCGTCGTTGAGCAAATCCTTGGCTGAGAGAACGATGCTGTTGAGTGGCGTGCTGAGCTCGTGCGCGGCGCTTGCTGCGAGGGTGGTCATGGCGCTGAGGCGTTGATGCCGGGCAATCTTGGCGTTGCTTTGCGTCAGCGCGTGAGAGAGTTGATGGATCACCACGGTGATAACCACAGCCGTGACGGCAAAGGCTACCAACATCCCATAAAGATGAAAGCGATAGTCATGCATGCCATGACCGTGTTGGGTGTGAGACCAGCCCGGTGAGATGAAAAGCAAGCCAAAGCTACAGACCGCCAGCAAGGCCACTAAGGTGATCCAGCGTTTAGGCAGTACCATAGCACTAAGCGCGACCTGACTGATGTAGACGATGGTGAAGGGGTTGGTGGGACCGCCGCTGTGCCAAAACAAAAGGGTAAGCAGCAAAATGTCGGCACCCAGCGCAGCCGCGATAAGCCAGGCGGGATGACGGCGGATACGTTGTAAGGCGATGGTGGAGGCCATCGCCAATAGACTTGCGATACCAAGACCAAGTGCTGTGCTGCTGGGCATTGTCCCGGCGTAAGCGGTGATGGCGATTCCGCAGCATGCCAAAAGCCAAAGCATCGTGCGGTAATGCCCTAGAACTCGCAGTCCTAGTTCGTGAATGGCGCGAGGAGCGGAGGCCTGTTGCACGGGTTTTATGCAGGCCTGTTAGAGGTCGCCCTTGGCAAACTGCCACACCACCTCTTCAAAACTACGGCGGCGAATCGGGTCGAGGTTTTTGCGTGTGACGCGGGTGGGGTTCTCGGCATCGTGAGGAGCAGGGGCACGTTGCGTAAGATGTGCAGGAACCGGTGGCGGTGTTGCGCCTTTGCCGGCGACTCCTTTGATGGTCGAGCCTGGTTTGGGCGGATGCAGCAGTTCATCGTAGTGCCCGTTGCGCAAGGCGATGAGCATGTCTTTGTGCTGCACGCGCATCGTCGCTTTGACCTGGTCGCGATAGCTGCTGTCCGATAACCAGCTGCTGTAATCCGTGCGTTTGCTGGCAATGATGCGGCCGCCGTCAGCAAAGACGTGCGTGCTGATATGCGGATGCGCTGGCCCACCATCTTCGGTTTGAATATGCAGGGTTTCGCCCTGGTAGTTGACGTTGGTATTGTAGCCTCCCAAGGGCTGCAAAGGTTGCGTCATGGGCTGATCCCTCCGATGCCCAGCTGTAGCTGGATGCCTTCTTCCTGCACTACCATGCTGTCTAGGGTAATTGCTTCGAGCATCAGTCGCATCGGTGGTGCCTTGTGTTCTAACTGTCGCAATTCCGGAAGCGTGCGCAGATCCACGCGCAACCTTTCGTCTTCCTCGCATTCGGCCACTGTGTGCAACGCTTGTTGCCAGGGCAGTTGTTGCGTTAGCAAGGGCCAAACCGCGCGCGCCACGCATTGGCTAAGCGCGATGACGAGAGCCTGCAGAATGGGATCGCGTTGTGTGTTACGGGGACTCACCGCAACGATGAGCTCTTTGGCGCCTTGAGGCGCGAAGCGCACGCAGTCAGGTCGGATACGATAGTGACGCTGCTCGCCTTCATCGAGGGTGGCGTGGATATGCAGCTCGGGAGGTCGGCATTGAGTTGTCACCGCAGTGATCCCAGGTGCACGTGCCAGGGCCTGATTGATCTTGAGGGTGGGGACAATGTCGCGGCGGTTAAGTGCTTTTTGCAGGTGCGGCATGCAAGCACGCACAGGAAGGGCAGCACGTTGCAATCCTTCACGAACAAAACTGCGCAGGGCATCAAAGGCATCGTTCATGCGTCGCGCTGCTCCTGGGGAAGAAGAGTTGCGGCCTTGGCAAGAAGACACTCGCGGGTGTTGTGCGCTGGCTCTTCGATGACCTCATCGAGCAAGGTACGCAGGAGCTCGCCAATATGCCGTCCCGGCTTGGTCTTGAGTTCGTCAATGAGATCACGCCCCGAAATCGCGAGGTCCGAAACCCGCAGTGCGCAGGGGGCTTGCTTGAGTTGATGGATGCGCTCACGCAACTCGCGCAGATGATCGGCCTGGGGGTCTGCGGCTTCGTCGGGTCCTTTGGCGCTATGATCGGCGTGGGCGAGGGCAAGCTGGGCATCCAAGCAACCTTCCCCGACGCGTTGAATAAAGCGTCGCACCGCGGCATCAGACCATTCGGACGAGTAAGCGATGAGATGATGCCGCACCAACGAGGTGATGCGCTCACGCTGTGCGTTGGCAAAACGATACTGTCGCAGCCATTGGTCAGCCATGCTGGCACCCACCTTTTCGTGATCATAAAAGGTGTAGTCTTGGGTCTTGGCAGACCACGCACGCGTATGCGGCTTGGCGATGTCATGAAACAGGGCTGCCAGGCGATCTTCGGGACTGCTTTCATAGGCATCAAGGCAATGCATGGTGTGATGCCAGACATCGTAGCCATGGTAGTGGTTTTGCGTGCAACCGACAGAGCGCAGTAGTTCTGGGCAAATGATGGCCAACATGCCTGTGCTGCGCATGATCTCAAAGGCACGGGATGGCTTGGTGGCCTTCATGGTTTTGAGCCACTCATCGCGCACGCGTTCGCAACTGACTTTGGCAAAGGTGTCTAGGGTTGTGCCGATAGCTTTATAGGTAGCTGGATCCAGCTGCATATTAAGCGTGGCGGCAAAACGCGCAGCTCTTAAAACTCGTAGACCGTCCTCGGCAAAACGTTGGCCTGCGTCTCCCACCGCACGGATGCATTGCTTGTGAAGATCGTCTTCACCGCCAAAAGGATCGATTAGGCGCTGCTCTAAAGGACAGTAGGCAATGGCGTTGATGGTGAAATCGCGACGCGCCAGGTCAGCTTCGATGGAATCGACAAAAAACACCCGGTCAGGTCGACGGCCGTCGATGTATTCGCCCTCGCCGCGCAGTGTGGTGACTTCGTACGATGCTCCCTGCCAAAGCACAGTGACGGTGCCGTGATCGATCCCCGTGGGAACCACCCGTGGAAAGGCTTTCATGATTTGCTGAGGCGTTGCGCTGGTGGCGAGATCCCAGTCGTGCACCTCGCGTCCCAGCATCACGTCGCGCACCGAGCCGCCTACAATCCAGGCGGCAAAGCCATGCTTGCGTATGCGCTGGCATAAGGCGCGCAGCTCCCCTGGCACTGCGTGTGCAAGATCGGCAGCAGCGGCACTCATGTACGCAATCGCTGACTCGTAAAGCGCCTCATGCGATCAAGGCACATGGGCTTATTCGATGGTGCAGATGGCTTTGGGGCGCTTGATACGCAGCACCAGGCACTCATAAAGGCGGAAGGGGAAATCTTGGTCTTGCTCACCCAGATAGGTCATGGACAGATCTTCGGTAAGGGTAATGTCGACGTTCTGATCGCCAGTTGATAAGACCACTGCTTTGCCATCGGGAATGGTAGGTGAGGTATACACACCATCGTCGCAAAGATGGCGAATCGACTCGATTTCAGGCGCGTATTGAGCCTCACGCTGTTGGATGAGCTGGGCGTAATCTTTGGCAGAAACTGCCAAGGCAAAAGGGCGATGGTGGTTGTGACCCAAGAGCACCTCGGTGGCTTTCACCACATCGCGATATGCGTTGCCGTAGTCGTTCCAATCACTGCGCTTGATGGTGTTGCGCCCCGACGCATTGAGCAGACCTTCTAGCTTGAAGCGCTTTTCGCCGTTGAAGATCAGTTGATCCTCGCGGTCGGCTACAAAGTGGGCTGCGCGTATTGCGCGCGACGCATCCAGAGGCGAACCCAGTTGATTCGCTAGGCTAAGATCACGCCAGTGGATCACAAAGTCTTTATAAAGAATAGGAACGCGTAAATAGGTCGAACGCTCACCGGTGATGGGGTCAGGATCGTGTTTGCCCACGAGTTCGATTTCGCCGTCGCGATCGGGACCGTAGTTCTCCAACCCAACGCATTCGATGCCAGCACCCAGCGGACCCCAAAGACCGATGAAGCGTCTCGCGACCAAGGTGCGCCTTGCCTCACGCACGGCTTCGCTGAGAATGTATTCAAATTGCGATTCGCTGAGGGGATTATCGGCTTTCATAAGTTGGAACTCCGTGATGAACCAAGTGTGGTGGAAGGTTGATAAGCGGGACGAAGGGAGCCCACGGTGCGCTGTGGTGCGTTTGCATTACTCGATGCTGTGCCTTTTGCTTGCGTGATTTGATCGCTGGAAGCACCTGCAGCTCGCAGGGCGACGAGTTTATCAAACTGCTCGTCCTCTTCTTCCAGCACATGCTGCACAAGCATTGCGCGTGTCTTTACGTCGATGCCGGCATCTTCAAGTACTTGTTGCAAGATGGGGCGGTGTTCTTCCTTGAGCGTTTGCATTTTGCGAAGCACGTCGTCCAAGGAAGGAGGAGTGCTTTCTTGAGAAAACATGGGCCCCACTGTCCTACAGCCCGGGATGGAAGTCAATCCGTCAGAATGGCTCACAACGCGAAAAGAGCTGGAAAATCCGTGATTGATTGAGGCGAATCTATTGGAAACTGGATCTACTCGTGTATAAGATACGCCCTAGCCCACGAGATAATTGTTATGAAACCTGGTCGACGACGTCTTTGGATCCCTCTAATCGCCCTTGCGCTGGTTGCCAGCGCCTTTGGTGTTGCTCTCGCGTGGCAGAAAATTGATTGGCTCAAAGGCAACGGGATTGCGACCTCGGGGCGTGCGCGCGCTGCCCGCCAGCAGCAGGCCTATCATCTCAAGGTGCTCAACCGCGCTATCTTGGCCATCAAGGACCACTACGTTGAGCCTGAGCGCGTCGATAACAAGCGCATGTTGCTGGGTGGGCTCAATGCCATTCAGCGTGCGGCGGCGCCGGTGATCGTGCGTTACCAAAAGGGACAATCCAAGTTTCAAGTACAAGTCGACGACCACAAAAAGACTTTTGCCTTTGCCGATGTGCGCAGTCCTTG
>CAYWAT010000040.1:0-19601 GCA_964456305.1 uncultured Polyangiales bacterium
GTCGTTTTGCGTACGCGCCCCTGCTTGCAGCGGCGTCTATCCTTTTGTTGCTGCTCGCCTACGGAGCCTGGCGCATTCCCGATGTCGATGCGCAGACAAAGAACTTCCCCAAGCGTCGCGTTGCCTTGGTGCAGGCCAATATCGGCATGTTTGCCAAGCATAAAGATCCCTTCGCGGGACATCGGCAGCACCTGAAGCAAAGTCTGGCGCTTGAGAAAAAGGTGCATCCCGACTTAATCGTATGGCCCGAGTCGGCTTTCAATTTTTTCCTTCCCGAACGCGCGCTTAATGTACGTCAGTGGGTTTCTAAGAACCTGGCGACGCCTTTGCTCTTTGGTGGTTTGCGCAAGCAGTCTGTGATGGGCGAGGGCGATGAGCGGCGTTTTAACACCGCCTTTTTGACTGATGCGCAGGGTTCGATTCAAGGCAGTTACGACAAGATCTATCTGCTTGCCTTTGGCGAGTACATTCCCTTGGGTGAAACCTTTCCCTTTATCTATGATCTCTCGCCCAATACGGGGCATTTTAGCCGAGGCGAGCACACGCGGGCGCTAACGATGCAGGAGTGGCGTATTGGCACCTTGATTTGTTACGAAGATATCCTGCCGGGCTTTGTGAGACGGGCGGTCCTCAACAACAAGGCCAACGTGCTGGTGAATATCACCAACGATGCCTGGTTCGGTGATACCTCCGAGCCCTGGATTCACCTAGCTTTGGCAAAGCTACGTGCGGTGGAAAATCGCTTGTACTTAGTGCGTTCCACCAACAGCGGGGTGAGTGCGGTGGTCGATCCCGTGGGGCGCGAGCTTGCGCGTACGGGCACCTACACACGCGAAAACATTTGGGCCGATATTCATTTGATGCAGATGCCGCACACCCTGTATCAACGTTTTGGCGACTGGCCGGGTTGGCTTGCCTTGATGGCTTTGGTGGGGATGTTTGGCTACGCCTATTGGCGTTCCAAAAAGAGTGGTGGCGCGTTCGGGCGACTTACTCGCTAAACATCACCAGGTCATCTCGATGCACAATGGCATCACCGCCGTGACGGCCGGTTATGGGCTCGATGGCCTCTGACTTGGCACCGGCCAAGCGTGCGACTTCGCGGGTGCTGTAGCGACTAAGTCCACGTCCCAGTTCCTTATCCTGGGCGTCGCAAATAGATACGGCATCGCCGGGTTCGAAGTCGCCGCGCACGCCGATAATTCCTGCGGCTAATAAACTACGCTTGTTTTTGACCAACGCATGCACGGCACCCTTGTCGATGAGCAGTGCACCCCGTGGCTTGAGAGTAAAGGCAATCCAATGTTTGCGACTAGCTAAGCCGCTGCCATTGGGCAGAAAAACGGTGCCTACGTCCTGCCCCGAAAGGATTTCTTCCAAGGTGTTGGGGTTGCGAGCGTCGCCTAGAATTACTGGCACGCCACGTTGGGTGGCGCGATGGGCCGCGTCGACTTTGGACTCCATTCCGCCTAAACTATTGGCATTTTCTTTAGGACGGATGAACTGCTGGATGTCTTGAATATTGGGCACCACCGAAAGACGTTTGCCTTCATCGTCGAGTAGTCCCTCCACATCGCTTAACAAAATAAGTAAATCCGCGCCCACCAATGTGGCCACCATGGCGGCTAACTGGTCATTATCGCCAAAGCTCAGCTCGTCGTGGGCCACGGTGCCGTTTTCGTTGATCACAGGCACGGTGTTTAGCTCGAAGAGGGCTTCCATCGAATCGCGCGCATTGCGATAGCGGTCCCGGTCGGCAAGGTCGGCATGGGTGAGCAAGACCTGCGCGACATGGGTTTGGTGTTTTTCAAAGGCGTCTTCGTAAGCTTTCATCAGCTGTGATTGCCCCGCTGCCGCCATCGCCTGCAGCTTGCCGTGATTGATGGGTCGCTGACTGAGACCAAAACGCTGGCAGCCTAGCTGCACGGCGCCCGAAGAAACCAAGGTGACCAAACGTTGCTGTTGCATTTGCCCGGCGATTTGGTCGGCAAGATTTTGAAAGCGTCCTGGACCTGCGTTCTCGCCCAAAATGGAACGTGTGCCTATCTTGACGACGAGGCGTTGTACCTCGCACAGGGCTTGTCGCGGATTATCTCTGAGAGTGGTCATGGTTAACAGGTGATGTAGAAGAAGGGAGGCTTGACCAGGCGCTTGGGCGCGTCATGCTGGGGCGCGAAACCATGGCGTCGGATGGTACAGCGCTCAGCGGACCTGAGCATATCGTGCAAGCTGCGATTCGTGTGTTGGCACGTCAAGGCTATGCGCGCACCAGTTTATTGGATATCGCGCGCGAAGCCTCGCTGAGCAAAGGGGCTCTGCATTATCATTTCCCCTCCAAGGAGTCATTGATTGCGGATGTGCTGCAAACCGCTTGCGACGCCGTCGCTAAGCGCACGCTGAAACTGTGGCAGCCTTCTGACAACCCTCTGCATTCCCTGCGTTCTGCCCTTGAAGAGCTGTGGCGATCGCGCGCAGCGCGCAGTGACGAAGCCTTGGTCGTCGCTGACTTGCTGGCCCAGAGTTTATACGACTCGCGTTTGCAACCCAAGCTCGCCGAGTATTATGCCCTCGCTGCATCGCAGGTGCAGGAGCATGTGATGCAGCACGTGCTCGACATTGGCCTCAAGCCCAAAGTGCCTGTCACGGTGTTGTCGCGCCTGCTCATCGGATTGCTCGATGGTTTGGTGATGCAGGTTTTTGTGGATCCCGATGTGCTGAGCAGCGACGAGGTTATCGACGCTGTTGAGGTACTGGCGGTCTCGATTTTCGAGTTCGATCCCGATGCCGGCTGAAAGCGGTCTAGCTAAGGCCCTTTACGGTCAGTCCCAGGTCGTCGCCATGCTGACGCAAGCGCAGAATCACCTGGCTGCGGCATACCTGTTTGACGGTCCTGAGGGTGTGGGCAAAGCTTACGCCGCGCGTTTGTGGGCAAGCGAGCTCTTATGTCGGGCCCATCCAGAGGGGGCTTCGGCACGCGAAGCCTTGTTGCGACGCATCCATGAAGGCAATCATCCAGATCTGCGTATTCTCAGGCCACGCGACGAGGGTGCGGGCAATCTCAGCGTTGAAGTGGTGCGTGGCCAAGTCGTGGAAGTTGCTGCTCGGGCTCCCTTTGAAAGTGCTCACTGCTTTTTCATTCTAGAAGATGTGGATCGCGCCTTACCGCAGCGTTATCCCGAAGCTGCTAATGCGCTGTTGAAGACACTTGAGGAGCCCAAGCCTGGGGTCCACTTTATCCTTACGGCCAGTCGTCCCGATATGTTGCTCAGCACCTTGCGTTCGCGTTGCCGCTGCCTGCGTTTTGCAGCGTTGGATCGCGGTAGCGCTGCACGTATCCTTGCCGAAAAGCTCGAGGATGATGTCTCAAAGGACTCGCAGGACCTTGCTTTAACCATTAGCGGAGGCGCAATCGCAGCAGCGCTGACCTTGTGCCAAGGGGAGCTGTTACCCATGCTGCTTGCAGAGACGGATGCGTGCTTCAATCAATTGCACACCCATGCTCCTCAAGCGCATATCGGTGAGCTTGCCGGGCGCATTCACGAAAGCGGGCATAGTGTCTTGTGGCTTCAGCTGTTGCAGCGTCTTTACCGCGATGCGTGGCGGCGAAAGCTTGATGTCGAGATGGGAGGAGCCGTCGTTGCGACCCCTCCTGCTCTTGAAAGCCTGATTGCGCGACTGTTGGCATACCCTCTGGCGACCTTGCTCGATAGCGCACAGCAGATTGAATCTGCATTGCATGAGCTGAGCACGAGCACGCAAGCCCGGCTGGTGATGGAAGTGCTTTTGGGGGAGCTTCGACGCTCGGTACAGTCACAGACATCGACTTCACGCTGAAAGACGCGTTGCTCTTATCTTGATGACATGGAATGCCAGCATTTATGCCGGGGCGTGTATTGGTTGCAGGGGCAACGGGCTTTATCGGTCGTTACGTGCGTCCTGTATTGCGGGCGCGTGGTTGGACCCTGCGTTGTGGTAGTCGCCGAGGTGCGGCAGCGGATAGTCCCGATGAGGAGTGGGTTTTTCTCGACCTCAACTCACCCCAGTCTGTCGCTGCTGCACTGCAGGGGTGCGACGCGGCTCTTTACTTGGTGCACTCCATTAGTGGCAACGACGCGTATCCCGTGCGCGAAGCGCACGCCGCTCAGGTGTTTCAGCACGAAGCAGCCTGTGCGGGCCTCAAACGCATCGTGTACCTGGGCGCGGTCGAGCCGCAGGGGAAAGCGTCGCGTCATTTGGCCAGCCGATTAAAGACGGGAGCGATTTTGCGTGCGGGCAAGGTGCCCACCATTGAATTGCGCAGCGCGATGGTCATTGGTGCGGGGGGCAGTAGTTGGGCGATTGTGCGCGATCTCGCTGCTCGTTTGCCCGCCATGCTGTTGCCAAAGTGGCTCAACTTTGTCTCTTGGCCTGTGGCGATCGACGATGTGGTCTTTGCTCTTGTGCACGCCCTTGAGATGTCTGCAGCGCATAGTCTCTGTTACGACCTGCCCGGTGCCGAGGCCTTGCGTCACGCAGCACTACTGAGTCGCGTTGCAACGGCGATGCAACGAAAGCCTGCGTTGATTTCGGTGCCTGTGTTGTCACCCCGCTTGTCCAGCTACTGGATTGCGATGGTGACGCGAGCGCCATTGCCGTTAATCAAAGAGCTCGTGCAAGGCCTGCAGAGCGATTTGCATCCCACAGGCGAGCTTTTCTGGTCCACGCAAGAAGGCGTCGCAACCTCGCTTGACCTCGCGATTGCCCAGGCACTGCAAGACGAAAAATCTTCTGCATTGCCCAGCGCTGCGGCAATTGAGCGCCTGCTCGAGCGCTGCGCATGAGTCCTTTGAACACGACCGTGCACGCATACTGCTATTGGCTTCGTTTGGGGGCAGCGATGTTGCTTTTTACCGGCGGCTTGGCCTTGCATCATCTGCCCTCCTTACAGTCATTGTTTGCGTTGCCCTCCGTGCTCGCATTGATCGTGTTGCATCGCGATGTTGCTCGCATCTTCGCTCGCGGCTTGCTTCATGAGCGTGTTTGGAGGCAGTTGGGCTTGGGCCTTGTATTGGGCACTGCCTTAGGGGCCCTTACCTGTGTCTCTTACCCCTGGCTGGCAGCGCGAATAACGCCACTTGGTCCCGAGGTGCAGCGACTTTATGACCTGCTTGAGCATATGGTTTCCCCCAGCTCCTATATAGGTTGGTTATCTCTCATTCTTGTAGTGGGTGTTGAAGAGCTTCTTTGGCGTGAGTTATTGCTGGTTCCATTGCGTGAGCGTTTTGCGGCGCACTGGGCTCTTCTATTGGCGGCGCTGAGTTACACCTTGCCTCAGGTCGCTCTTGGGTCTTGGCTTTTAGCCTTCGTTGCCTTTGCGCTGGGCTTGGTTTGGGGCGCATTGCGTCTTGGCACGGGCTCGTTGTGGGTGTCTTTAGCCTGCCATTTGGGTTGGAATGTTTTTGTTTTTTTTCTTTTTCCCTTGGCCTAAACCTGCAACTCAGGTGTCTGACAAGTGATGCAAATGAACTCTACGATTATATCACTGCTGCTCATGACAGCCGTGGCGTCTTGCGCGCATTCTCCTCCCGCGCCGCCGCCTCCCGAAGGTCGAGGCTGGCATGTGAAAGCGCAGGGCTACCGCACGATCGAAACCAGCGCCTCAACCTCCTATCACGGTACGCCAAACGGAGGCACGGCAGTTCGCCAGGAGGTTTACGACGACCGCTTAGAGCATGTGGTGCAGCAGGATGAGACCCGCGCCGAGGAAATCCCTCGCGCGCTGCAAGTAGGGCGCAATGTGGCTGATTATAGCTTCAACGTCGGGCTCAAGCCCAACGCACAGGAGGCGCAGTAGGCATGGCTCGTTTACCTTCTTCTTGCGTATCCTTGCTTATGATGAGCGCGCTGATGGCGACGGGTTGCGCTACGCCTCAGGGGATGCATCGCCATCATCCAGAACAGCTCTGGTCCTTGCCCTTGCGACCGGTGGGCGCGCAGGTGATGAAGCCAGGTCCTAAGGTGCCGCAGGTGGTTGTGCTTCGCCGTTTTGAAAACCTAAGCGCGAGTCCGGTGGGGGCTTATTTTAGTAGCGTGGATGGAGGAGAATCCTGGCAGATCGAGCAGGGCTATGCCGCTGCCAACGATTTGAGTGTCCCCCTTTATACGGCCGCTTACCAAGCACTCAGGGAGGCTAATTACGGCGTGTGGCAAGATTGGCATCGCGTTCCCAATAGCCCTCTGCCACCACTGCAGGCTCTTGAAGGTCAACGCGTATGGGTACTCGAAACCCTCATCTCTGATTTGGAGGTGCAGGTGTTTGCAACCGATCAAGAGGTATACGAAGCGGCCCGGGCACGGTTGTTAGTAACCTTGCACGACCCGCACAGCGATATGGTGCGTCGGCGGCGAATCATCGTGCAAATGCGGGTCGAACGTCGGCCGGGGCATGATCTGCTTGCTCTGCTAGGCACACGCATCGCTGCCCAGCTGGCAATCACTCTCAACGGTGGACTTAGCCCTGTGGAGATGATGTGATGCGCTGCTTACATTCTCGCCTTGCGGCGCAACTACTTTTGAGTGCTGTCGTTTTGTGGCTTGGTGCTTGTGCGAATCCCGTTCAACGCTCGCTTTTGGAGGCGCGTTTACGTGTGCCGAAGATGGATGCCAAAGCCCTGCGCATCACCAGCGTCGAGGTGGTGGACATGCGTCCCGAATCCGAGCTCAAGGAGATGCAGCCCGAAACGCATGTGCTGGTCCCTTTGATTCCCCTTTGGTGGCAAGAGCACGCTCGGGGACCGTTGCGCCCTAATGCACGTTATTACAGCCCCAATACCGCCGCCGAATTGCAGAGCCTTGTGCAGGACACCTTAGCGCGCAGTGGTTTGGCCGCCGCAGCATCCGATGCACGGCTGCCAGGGATGACACTAAGAGTGGAGCTTCGTCACCTGTACGCCACCACCTATGCCGATCAGCAAACCATGCTGGGTCTGGGTGGCGCTTACACAAAAACGCAGATTTTTGCGCCTTATGGCTTCGCTTCGGCTGAGGTGAGTCTGGTGGCGTCATCGCAGGCCGGGGGCTCCCGCCATCGTTTGGGGCCTTATGTAATCAGCGCGCACACCGCACCCACTGCGACTTCATTGGGGCTTACCGATGCACAAGTCCCAGCATCGGTGATGGATGCGCTGACTCTCGCTGCGGTGGATGCAGCAGGTGCTTTAGCAGTGCAATGCGTTCATGCCGTCGAGGCTTTGTTACATCAACACCCCTTGTTGAATCGCATCGATCCAAAAACCAGCACCCTCTTTTTTCTGCGTCGTGCCACCGATGATGGTCAGTTTGCCGAAGTTGCGGGGGTGACCGTCGCGAGCGGTGAAATTGCCTCGGTGGCTATCGTGCCGCAGCTGGGCGAGCAAATTGCGGCCTATCGTGAATGGGTGGTCGATCCCTATCATGGGGGAACGGTGCGTTTGCCGTGGCAAGATTATCAGGCGCTGATCGCGCGATTGTCGGCTAACTACGATGTGCGCTTCACGCATAACTTACGGGCTGCTCATTTTTTCGGTAAACGTGCGCAACCGCTGACTAACGAAGAAGATTCAGCAACACCTGAATCGCCCTCGTTACCAACCCAGGGCGTCAAAGACGATGACTCAGCAGCATTTCAAGCAATCCCATCGCCTGAGGGTCGGTCCACGCCAACGACATCTGACGGCTCTGATGTTAAGGTGAAGCCTAGCGATCCATGAACATTACCGTCACCACACCCGCACTGCTCTTTCCAGCCATCTCACTTTTGTTGCTGGCGTATACCAATCGCTTTTTGGCCCTCGCAGCCCTTATTCGTCAGTTACATCAGCAGTACAAGCAAGACTGTGATGCCTTATTGCTCAGTCAGATTCAAAACCTGCGTCAACGCGTACGTCTTATTCGCATCATGCAAGAACTGGGCGTGCTTAGCTTGCTGATGTGTGTGGTGGCGATGTTTTTGATTTTCGCCGGCAAGGTCACGTTGGGTGGCTACGGTTTTGGTGTCAGCTTGCTAATGCTAATGGCCTCGCTGGGTGTCTCTGTGTTTGAAATTCACCTGTCGGTGGGCGCGTTGCGCATTCAACTGCACGACTTACAGGATGGTAGTCGCCAATCGAGGCGACGCTGAGGTTAGATCGCTCTCAATTTGCTTTGAGCCTGCGTGCGCCCGAACCGCAGAAGCGATAATGTATGTATAGATACCTTGAGAGACGAGGACCGGACGCAAACCAGGATCAGAGTGAAGTGAGGGCGATCTAGGCTCAGGCGTTTGAAGCATTGGCAGTGTGGTTCATGCCCGACACGTCGCTTTGCCAAATATGTCCACCATCCACCACCAGTTCATGGCCGTGCACAAAAGGCGCACGGCTGAGGTAAAGCACTGCTTCGGCAATATCGTTGGCGCGGCCTAGGCGCTTTAATGGAATCGCTTGCGTGAGCGCATCGCGTAGCTCGGTGGGCGTATCTTCGGGCAACATGACGGCGCCAGGCGCAATCGCATTCACTCGCACCTCGGGCGCAAGCTCAAGGGCGAGTGTTTGCATCATCTGGCGGAGTCCTGCTTTGGACACCACATAAGGTAAGTAATTGATGAAGGGTCGCGAGGTGCTGCTGCAGGTAATCATAATCACCTGGCCTTTGCTCTGACGCAGCGCATGTCGCAGCGCGTGTGTCAGTAAAAAAGGCGCCTCTAAGTTAAGCCGCATTGCGCGATCCCAATGTTCGGGGGTGAGTTCGTCAAAGGAAACACGCTCAAAGTTCGCAGCACTTGAGACGAGCAGGTCAAGTGTTCCCCACGCCGCTTGAGCGTGTTCCGCTAAGTTTTGTACAGACGATCGTGAGCATAGATCGGCGCGTACAATGATGGCCTCACCGCCTCCTTGTTGAATCGCCTCACAGGTTTGTTGGGCGCCGCGTTCAGAATGCATATAATGCACGACGACCCGCATTCCCTCCGCGCCCAGACGTCTGGCGATGGCTGCACCCACACGCGTGCCGGCTCCAGTGACCAGAGCAACAGGTGAGGACGAGACCGTGGAGGGAAACTCCTGAGAGGGAGACATAAAGATGCCGGGTTATAGCTTGCTGTTGAGCACGCGCTATACTTTAACCAGACTTGCACCTACTTCTCTCAAGCATTCTCTATTCTCAAAGGAACTCATTATGATTTCACTTACCTCTCAAGCCTCCGACAAAGTCAAAGAGATTCAGACCACCGAAGATTTACATCAGCAAGGATTACGCGTGCGTGTGTTGGGTGGGGGCTGCGCGGGTTTTTCCTACGATCTCTTTTTTGAAGAAGAGACCTCTGATTTAGACTTCACTTTTGAGTCTGAGGGCATCAAAATCTTCGTCGATATGATGAGCTATCAGTATCTTGAAGGCACCGAAATCGACTATGTCGAAGGTCTTCACGGTGCTGGCTTCAAGTTCAACAACCCTGCTGCCAAAAGCACCTGCGGTTGTGGCTCTAGTTTCGCTGCCTGATCGATAACTCCACCCAAGCAGATCTTGACGCTGAAAAATGCACACGGTAGCGTGGAAAGATGTCCAACTGTCGAGTCTGTGAGGTGGCCAACAAAAATCCCGAATAACTAACGTCAAGGGAATCGAACCCGTTGTGGTGTGCAAGCCCGAACAACTTCATCGGGAAGCCTAAAGCAACGCGCACAGATGCCCACCTACTGTTGTAGGGATTGACGTTCGCCATGGCCACGGCTACGACGGTGGACAACTCTCTAGAAAGTCAGCGCTTGTGCTGGCTTTCTTCTTTTAAGGTCACGATATTATGTCCTCACCTCACACTACGGTTGGTCAAACATTACTGGACTCTTCAACGGTACAGCAATCCATCGATGCCTTGGTTACAGAGGTGCAGCAGCAGGTGCAGCACATCAAAGGTCCGCAGCCTGCACGGTCAGAGCTCAAGTTAGATTATGATCAGTGGCTCAAGCGCAGTGCACAAACGCGGGGTCGTGATCTGCTTTATCCTTATATCGGTTCTGGTGCGGGGCATCGCGCTCTCGTGGAGCTGGCCGATGGGTCGGTGAAGTGGGATCTAATTACGGGTATTGGGGTTAATTTCTTTGGTCACAGTTACCCTCCTTTGATTCGTGAAGGGCTTTACGCGGCTCTGAGCGATACCTTGAAGCAGGGTAACCTGCAGATGAACACAGAACCCACCCGTTTTTCTGAATTGCTTCTTACCGAAGCCCAGCGCGGCAGCAAACTCGCCCATTGCTTCTTGACCACCTCCGGCGCGATGGCGAATGAGAATGCTCTCAAGATCGCCCTGCAAAAACATGCCCCAGCGGGTCGTGTGCTGGCTTTCTCTCACTGCTTTATGGGCCGCTCGATTGTGATGAGCCAAATCGGTGATTCGCCGGCCAATCGTGTGGGTATCCCGCTCAGTACGCAGGTGGATTACATCCCTTTTTGGAACGAAGCCAAAGCGAAGACGGTTGGCAAAGCAAAATTCATCGACATGACGCTGCGTCACTTAGAGCGTGTAATCGCGCGCTACCCCGGGCAGCATGCCTGCTTTGTGTTTGAGCTTATCCAAGGAGAGGGTGGTTTTAACGTGGGTGACCGCGACTTTTTCAAGGCTCTCATGGAGATGTGCAAAGCCCACAATATTGCGGTCTGGGATGATGAAATCCAAACCTTTGGTCGAGGCGAGACGATGTTTGCCTACGATTATTTTGAGCTGGGCGATTACATTGACCTGCTGTGTGTGGGCAAGATGACGCAGGTATGTGCAACTCTTTACACCCAGGATTACAATCCCAAGCCGGGCTTGCTCAGTGGGACCTTTATTGGCGATGCGCCTTCATTGCGTATGGGCCAGGCGATTGTTGAGGCGCTGCGCGACGGCGATTTTTATGGCGCCAAGGGGAAGCTCGCTCAGCATCACACCCTCTTTCGCACCCATATCCAAGCGCTGATCGATCGTCATCCCGAGTGGTTTCCAACCGTCGAAGGTCTAAACGGGCTCGTGGGCGGTGTAGGCGGCATGATGCGTTTTACACCCTTTGGTGGTGCCAAAGATAAGATCATCGCAGCCTGCAAAGCCCTCTTTGATGTAGGCCTAATCGTTTTTTGGTGTGGGCATGGCCCTTATCATATCCGTCTGCTGCCACCGCTGCCGGTGATGACCGAAAACGACTGGGATCAGATCATGCCTCTCTTCGAAGAGGGCTTGGCGAGAGTGGTCCGTTAGACACACCCTTCAGTCTATCTAAATTTCGCATAGTAATAATGCTCACAGCTGCACGTCCTAGTCGAGCGCGTCCAATTTTATCTAACCAAATCAATTATTTAAAGTGGTCACACCCTTAATTTAAGCGATCACTACGGTTTTAAACGAGACCATTTTCGCGAATAAAGCTCTCTTACCATCACAATCAACGTTCACAGCCTTAAGGAGAGCTTAATCTCTAGCGCCTACACCCCCTCACAGTTAAGAAGAAGTCCATCATAGCGGCATAGGATGCCATTTGTCTCAAATCTGGAGCATTTGCTCCGCGGTGCTATGCTGGTCACAGCTGCAAAGAAGCGATTTTAAAGGTGTGACCACCTTAAGCTTAAGCTGTGATTGGCTTAACGGGCGTTGTGATGAGTTTGTCCCAGGTTGTGACCTGCTTAACGCCGCGTGTGACCATATTTGCCGCGGCGGTGAAGGGCTTATGGCCACCTGTGACCGACTTAACCTGCGGCTGATATAGCTATCCCTGCAGCTGTGAGTGCGAAGCCAGAGGCGTTAACGCATTGGCCCAGGGTGTGAGTGGTTTCTGGCAGGTAGGTTATCGTTGTAGAACGCGAATCGAAGCTTAACCCCGTTTGCGCAGACGTTGCCGATGGCGCTGGCGCGTGTTCGATGAGGCTTTTAGGGGGGCTTTGGTGTTCGTGTGAGGCTTGGTCGCGTTGTATCAAGATTGACAAGACTGTAAAAATCTTCTAAGCATGCGTCGCTAGTATGAACGGGCTAGACGCTCTTCTTGCTTTGCATGGTTAGCTATCAAGTTTATTTTTATTAGGAGAACTGACGTATGATTCTCTCTCGTTTTCTTGAAAAGTTTTCTACTTTAGTTTTGGCTGTACTCTTATGCTTGAGCGTAGGTTGTAAAAAGCAAAAAACGAATCTTTCTCAACAGCAAGCTAAGGTGTTGTATGGAGACCCTTATTTTCTCATTCAGATGAAGCCGATTCTTGAAGATCTTTGCGGAAGATACCTATCTGATGGTGGGCTTAATAGCCAGATTCTTGCATGCATAGAGAGAAATAGACCTGATCCTAACGAAGATACCTCAAATTATTCGACGGCCCGCCGTGAGGAACTGCGAGCTAAGAATACTACCCTTGATGTGCTTCAGCACGTTGAAATGATTGCTTCACATATATGCAAAAAGAAAGAATCTTTTTACGAAGATATGGACGAAGGTAATATGGAAGAATATGTAGACGATATCGTGGATGGGATGATAGAGATTGAGCGATTGTTTTTGCTCCCTATGATGAATATCGAAAGACCGGATATCAATCATTTGTTAGAAAAGCAAGCTTCATCAATGTTCCCTATTGGGCTTCAGGGTGAACTGCATACTCAAGACTTAGCAATGCTTAGAGGGTGTTCCCCACCAGAGTGTCTTAAGCTTTTCAAAGAAGATGATTTTATTGCACTGCTCCATTACGTTGATAAATATTTTGGGTATGTGGGCATTCCTGATGTTCAGAGCGCCTACGTTGGGACCAACGCTCTCTCTATAGAGTCACGGACTCTGATTGTCAGGTGGCTCGACTTTTTTATTGTTCATGGTCTGGGCCTGCCGCATAAGTCTTTATTCCTTTAGGTGGCTCACGCCCTTAGCTAATATATCGCTCGCCGACGTCACATAAGATGGTCACGACGCGCTGCGATGGTTTCATGGAGGCGGCGATGAGGGCTGCTGCATGGACGTTGGCGCCAGCAGAGGGGCCGGTGAAAATGCCGGCTTCGCGGGCGAGTCGTTCGCTCATGCGTTCGGCTTCGCGGTCCGAAACGGTGAAGATTTGGCTAATAACCTCGCGATCAAAGACCTCGGGCACAAAACCAGCGCCTAAGCCTTGGATGCCATGCAAGCCGGGCTCTGCGCCTGAAAGCACCGCGCTTGCACGTGGCTCCACCGCGACGATGCGAATGTTGGTATCGCGTACGCGCAGAAACTGACCCACACCGCTGACTGTCCCGCCGGTTCCTACACCGGCCACGAAGGCGTCGAGCTTGCCCTCAAGATCATCCCAGATTTCTTGCGCGGTAAACTGCTCGTGCACAGCGGGGTTGGCGCGGTTTTCGAACTGCCGCGGCATAAAACACCCCGGCGTGGACTGACAAAGCTGCTCTGCATGGGCAACGGCGCCGGCCATGCCTTGATCGGCGGGTGTGAGTATAACTTCGGCCCCATACATCTTGAGCACCGTGCGGCGGGCGCGACTCATGTCTTCAGGCATCACAAGAATGCAGGAATAACCCCTTACGGCGGCGATCATGGCTAAACTGATGCCGGTATTGCCGCTTGTTGCTTCGATAATGGTGGCATTGGCCTGCAGTTCGCCCGATTCTTCAGCGGCTTTGACCATCGCGAGCGCGGTGCGGTCCTTGACACTGCCGGCAGGGTTTTGACTCTCCAACTTGCCGTAAAGCTGCGCGCCTCCTTGCGATTCGAGAGGGGCCAAACGAATCAAGGGCGTGTGGCCAATGGCGTCAAGAATGGAGTTGAGAGGACCGGGTTGGGGCATAGTGAGCTTCAAGGAGGGGTTGAGGGCTGGCGTTCATCGTAAGCCTGAATGATCTTTTGTACCAGGGGATGACGCACCACATCATGGCGGCTGAAATGACACACGCCAATCCCAGGCAACCCTCCCAACAGCGATGCGGCATCGCCCAAGCCACTAAGCAGGTGACGAGGCAAATCGGTTTGGCTGGGGTCGCCGGTAATCACCGCTTTGGCGTTATACCCAAGCCGGGTCAGAAACATCTTCATTTGTTCGGGCGAGGTATTTTGCGCTTCGTCGAGGATAATGAAGCTGTCATTGAGTGTGCGGCCGCGCATAAACGCCAAGGGACAGATATCGATGCGTCCTTCTTCGATGAAAGCCTGGACTTTTTCCGCCTCGAGCATGTCGTGGAGAGCATCGTATAAAGGTCTCAGGTAAGGATTGATTTTTTCCGCCAAGTCACCAGGTAAAAAGCCCAGTTTTTCACCTGCTTCCACAGCGGGACGGGTAAGCACAATGCGTTTGACCCGTCGGTCGTGCAGCGCGCGCACTGCCATGGCGACAGCGAGGTAGGTTTTACCTGTGCCAGCGGGTCCAACACCGAAGACGACATCGTTACTGCGCATGGCCTGGATATAATGTTGCTGGGTGAGCCCTTTGGGCGTGATGACTTTGCGGTCGAAGCAGTTGAGCACCACATCGGCGAAGAGATCGTGCAGCTTAACCTCGGGATGGCGCTCCAGGGTTTTGGCCGCGCGCTGGATTTCTGCCGAACTCAAGGTGCTGCCGCGCTGCAACACATCCAAAAGCTCGGTCAGCACACGACGAAGATGCGCGACAGTGGCTTCGCTGCCCTGAATGTGGATGGTATTGCCACGCTGACTGAGCCACGCGTCGTAGTCTTCGCTAAGGATGCGCAGGTTGCTCTCATTAGGACCTGCTAAACGCACAAGTAGATCGGAGTTGGTGACTTCGAGGTCAGCGGATACCTTGCTGGATTTTGATGCGTTACTTTCTTCAGCGTGATCCGATGCGTCAACCATAGCCGTGTCTTCTAGCCTATCTAAAATATAGTGTGAAGGTGCAAAAAATCCTTCCAGGTCCATCTCTCTTCACTCTGATCTTGGTTTGCGTCCGTTCCTCACGACGCGTGGGAGCGGAGCGAGCGCCTGCGAGAGCAGGGTAGCGGAGTGCGGCGGAGCCGGAGCTCGAGGTGCCATTTAAGTACATCTTCGGTCCTGTGGTTCGGGCGCACTCAAGCTCAAAGTAAATTGAGATGGACCTGGCGCTACTGAGAACTATTGATGAAGGTCGCAATAGATCTAGATATTAACGTTTTATGAAGCGATGTCGATCAGCGTTAGTCTCGCGCGCGCATTGTGATCTTCGCGCTAAACTTTGATACCCTCGACGCATGGCCAAGGACAAACCCCTGCGTTCACCTGCCTTAAAATGGCTGTTTATTTTAGGCATTCTTACCATCTTTGCCTGCGCCTTGCTGCGCTTGATATTTATTGAAGTCGCCGTCGTAGGTCACAACGCCATGGCGCCCACCTTGCTTGCAAGTGACGAGCTAATTTTGTGGCGCACTCAGGATATTGCCCTGGAAGACGTGGTGATGTGTGCGCATCCCCAACGGCCACAGGATTGGGTTGTGGGTCGTGTGGTTGCCTTAAAGGGACAATCGCTGCGCGTCACAAAGACACAATGCCTGCAAAACGACAACTCCGTGGGTGTTTGCGGATCGCCAACCACGCTTTCCTTTCGCGATACCAGCCGTAACTGGGAAGAAAAAGTCCAGCTTAAGTCTGAGTCTGTGACCAAGCCCCTGCCCGAGCAGGGCTATCGTACCTTTATCGGTGTGGATGCACGCATCGAGCTGCCTAAAAAGGCTATCGCCGAGGGGATTTTCCTGGTTAATGACTACCGTTCCCATCCCAATGAAGACAGTCGCCGTTTTGGTTCTATCGATCCTGCGAGTTGCAGAGGAAAGGTGATTGCACGCTTACGACCGGCGCCTGTGGAGCAACCTGGCATTGACTTGGATTACTTTGCGATTGTGCGCTAAGGACGGTAGCCTGGCATTCCCTGATTAGGTCTAGGCATGAAACCATCTCATTCTCGTTATGACGTTACCATTGTGGGCGGTGGCCCAACGGGCTGTGTAAGCGCTGTAGCTTTTGCCAAGCGTGGTGCGCGCGTCCTCTTGGTCGAAGCAAACCCACGTGCTGCCAGTCGTTTTGCGGGGGAATGGATTCATCCGCCGGGTGCGGCGGCCCTTGAGAGTCTAGGGATGGCGCCTCTCCAAGAGGCTTCCCGTCATGATCCTTGCCGTGGCTTTGCGCTCTTTCCAGATGATGGCAGTGGTCCCATCGAGTTGCCCTATGCAGACGGGCATTGGGGCGTTTCCTGCGAGCATCACAAGCTTGTCGATGAGTTGCGCGCCTCGGCGGAGTCGACCGCGTGTGTGGAGTATATGCCGCGAACGCGTATGCTCGGCATTCAGGGGCATCAGGTTGAGCTTTGCTACGATAAAGGCAGCCGCTTTACCATTAGCTCCGATCGCATCATCGGTGCAGATGGCCGCAACTCCGTCGTTCGTCAGCATCTTGGCCTAGCCGATAACAGTTGCCTGATGTCCTATATGGCTGGCATCGAGCTGCGGGATATCGAGCTACCAATAGAAGGCTTTGGCTATGTGATTTTGGGCGCACCGGGGCCCATTCTGCTTTACCGCACCAGTCCCACGATTGTGCGAGCTGTGATCGATCTGCCCTTGGCCTATTCTTCCCTGCGCCGTGATCCCAAACGCCTATGGGAAGTCTTTGGTGCACTGTTTCCCACGCAGGCTTTGCAGCATGCCTTTCACGATGCCCTGCGTCATCGGCGTATCGCTTGGGCCGCCGCACGTTTTCAGCCGCGTTCGGTTTATGGTCGCGGTCATATCGCTCTGGTGGGTGATGCGGTTGGTCATTTCCATCCTCTTACGGCCAGCGGCATGACCATAGGCTTTTTGGATGCGGTTAGCGTCGCGCAGCATCGGCATATCGAGGATTACCAGCGTCAGCGTGAGGCTGCCTCGTACATTTCCGAGCTACTGGCCAGCGCTCTTTATCAAGTCATGACCCGTGAAGACCGTAGTGCTGAGGCGATGCGCAGTGCGATGTGTCGTATTTTGCGCAAGTACCCCGAGGAGCGCGTGCGCACCATGCAAATCTTGGCGGGTCAAGAGCGGCGTCCGACTCAGTTTGGTAGTGTTTTCGCTCGCGTTGCCCAAGAGGCCGTACATCAAGCCTTCAGCGCAACAGCAACCTGGAGTCCCTGGCGTCAGTTACCCACCACGCTCGGTTCTTTTGCGCCTTGGGCACAATGGCCCTTGGCAAGTGTGCTGCCCCGAACGCTGCGTAAAGCATGTCGTCCTGAAAGCACGCCCGTTGATCCCATTCGCGGCCTCAAGCCCAAGCGTTACACCCGCAGTGCTTCTTCATCTGCGACCATTGACCCCTTGCCCACGATTAGCCAGCGCGAGCTCGATGGTGATTTCTCGGTGTGTGAGCATCAGCATGCGGAGCGCGTTGCGGATGCCATGGCGCAAAGTGTGGAGGCGATGCGTGCTCTGCGTTCCGAGGCGTCTCCTGCCTGCTCTCAATACATGGCCTTCAGTCTCAGTGTGGGATTGGCCAACGCCAAGCATTTTGATCCTGCTTTACATCGGGCTATGCAGAAGGCCATTGGCGATTGGGATCCCTTGCAGCACGATAGGGACCATGATTTAGCCGAGGTTTTACACACCCCAGAGCGCCTCTCTCTTTTGGTGTATCGGTTGAGCACCTTGTTGGCGATGTTGCCCAATGCGGAAAAAGCACCCCTGGTTCGCATCAATACATGGCTGCAGCAGATTCTGCAGCATCAGTCCCCCACGGGCTTGTTCAGCATGCACCCTCAAGAACAGCAGGGAAGTTCAGCCGGTGGGTCGAAAAAGAACCACAGCGCCAAGCGTTGCAAACCCATTTCACTGGCTCAGCAGGATATCGAAGCGACGCGCTTGGCCTGCGCCGCTTTGGTCGCGTGCCAGAAAAGCTTGCCCGGGTTGCGTATGCGCGAAATCGCCAAGGTTTTGGAGCGTTTGCTAAATGCGCTGCGTTACAGTCAAAGCAGCCAGGGGTGCTGGGTTGTTGAGGGTCAAGAGTCTGTTTATTGCACGGCCTTGGCGATTCAGACTCTGCTTATGGCGGGGATGTCGCCTGCAGATGCGACCTTGCGGCGTGCCAGTCGTTGGCTTGCAGCACGCCAGAAAGACGATGGCTATTGGGTTGATGCGATTGGCACGCGTGATCCACGTGTGCGTAGCAGCGAGGTGCTCAACGCTTTATTAGGGGTTCGTTCGTCATATTGGGGGACGATTTTACGTGCTGCTCAGGTTTTGTTGGATGACGTCGCAACACAGCAGCAGCCATCTTCAACCGACGTGCCTTTATTGGGTGCGCTTGTGCCCGCGCTAAGTGCCTATGGCGCGCGTCTGCATACACGGCTGACGCTCTTCCCCGATGCTGTAAGTTCGGATTCGCAGCAGGAGTCCGATCGCGCTTTTTGCGAGGCTATGTTGGCCAAGGTGTCGCGTACCTTCGTGCGACCTATCGAGATGCTGCCCGATCCTCTGCGCACAGCGGTGACTTGTGGTTATCTCCTATGCCGTATCGCTGACACGATTGAAGATTTGCCCGAGCTCGAACCCCAACGAGATGTCCTTTTTGCTGCTTTCTTACAGTGTTTGAGCGACTCCGAGATAAGTCAGTCGGTGGCGCGTCTCAAAGATGCCTTTGCCCATGATCCCGATGCTCGCGACGATGTCCAGCTTGCGGCAAGCACTGAACGTGTGATTCGTGTCTTTCGCCGACTACCCGCATCGATGCAAGCGGCTGTAACGCCTTGGGTGGCCGAAATGACTCGCGGCATGCAGCTTTACAGCCATCGTCAGGCTAATGCGGAAGGGCTAATCAATCTTCACTCGCTGACCGACCTAGAACGTTACTGTTATTACGTCGCCGGCACGGTGGGACATATGCTCACCGAGTTGTTTATTGCGGCGATTCCCGATCTTAGTGCTGAGCGCGTAAGTGCTCTGCGTCAGCATGCCGAGGCCTTTGGGGTTGGTTTGCAGTTCGTCAATATTCTCAAAGACATTACAGATGACTATGCGCGCCAGTGGTTATTCGTGCCTCGTGATTTGTATGTGGCGCAAGGCTTAGCGGCTGCTGATCTCTTTGATGAAGCGCATCGTTCGTCTGCCCATCGCGCTGTCGTACCCATGTTTGATCGCGCTCGCCTGCTTCTTGATCAGGCTTTTCGTTACTGTCTTGCGATTCCCGCAGACCAACAAGGCATTCGTTTATTTTGCCTGCTGCCGTTGTGGATGGCGGCGCGTACCTTGGTTCATGCACGGGGTCATGACGCGATGTTTATCGCTGACCAGCCGGTGAAGATAAGTCGCAGTGAGGTCGAAGATATCATCGTCGATTGCGCGAGTACCTACGATAACGATACCTTGCTCAAGGCTAACTACAGTAAGCTTTGGCAGTCCTTTCAGACCGATCAAAGCGATGCTGTGGCGTCTTCCGCCCGCGATCCAAAGAGTCTGACGAACGGTCAGTCACGTTCTGCGTCGTCATCCTCGGTTCTGGAAGTCTAGGTCTCGATCGCCCTCGCTTTGCTTTGAGTCTGAGCGCGCCCGGACCGCAGGAGCGAAAATGTATACATTGGATACAGAAAAACTCTTTGTTTGTCGGAGGGCCGCTACCTGCTTCGCAGGCGTTCGCTTCGCTCACACGCAGCCCATAGAG
>CAYWAT010000041.1:0-19517 GCA_964456305.1 uncultured Polyangiales bacterium
AAGGCACGGGCGAGCCTATCGTTGCCATGAAAACTGTGCGTAATCCGTCCATGACTGCCACAGAGCAGCACCAGAGCACGCACCCCCATGCGTTGATGCAATCGCGCAAAAGCCTCGAGCATCACCTGCACACCAAGCGAATGCCCCACGAGAATGGGATCACGACAGCCCAGATGCTCACAGAGCGATAGCAAGTCGTCAGCCAGCTGCTCGATACGCATCTGCTGCGGGTCACTGGGCGTATCGCTGCGCCCGTGCGCACGATAGTGCCAATGCACCACACGGTAGTGCTCTGCCAGCTTGGGTTGCAAATAGCGCCACGCAAAACCATCGCATCCCAAACCGTCGTTGAGAATCACCGTCGAACCTGGGCCTCGATCCACACCACGACAACCGTAAAAGAGCTTTGCGCCATGCGCGCCAACGAGAAAATGCTGGGTATCGTAGAGCATAAGAGGTATGACCCATAAGGGAGGTGCAATGATGACAGAGTTTAACTTAAGCAAACACGGTATTCACGTTGACCGCGTGCTGCGCAACTTATCGCCAGCCGCTCTTTACGAAGAAGTGTTGCGCAACGAAGAGGGCAGTGCCATCGCCGCCAACGGCGCCCTGGTCGCCATGTCGGGCGAGAAGACGGGCCGTAGCCCCACCGACAAACGCATTGTCCGCGAAGTGAGTTCTGAAAAGGACGTATGGTGGGGACCCATCAATATGGACATCGACGAGCACACCTTCATGGTCAACCGAGAGCGTGCCATCGATTACCTCAATACGCGTCCGCAGCTTTTTTGCCTTGATGCCTTTGCCGGCTGGGATCCCACCTATCGCCTCAAAGTACGCGTGATTTGTGCACGCGCCTACCATGCGCTCTTCATGCACAATATGCTTATCAGGCCCTCCGAGGCAGAACTCGCAGACTTTGGCGATCCCGACTACGTCATTTTTAACGCCGGGAGGTTTCCAGCCAATAGCTACACCGTCGGCATGACCTCTAAGACGAGTGTTGATCTCAGCTTCGACCATCGCGAGCTCATCATCCTCGGAACCCAATACGCCGGTGAAATGAAAAAAGGGGTATTCACCGTGATGAACTACCTCATGCCTAAACAGGGACATCTCTCGATGCACTGCTCGGCGACCGAAGGTACCGAAAAGGATGACGCATCCATCATGTTTGGTCTGTCGGGCACGGGTAAAACCACCCTCTCCGCCGACCCCAAACGCCGACTCATCGGCGATGACGAGCATGTGTGGACCGACCAAGGCATCTTCAACATCGAAGGCGGCTGTTATGCGAAGGTGATCGACCTGTCCGCAGAGGCCGAGCCCGATATTTACAATGCCCTGCGTTTCGGTGCCGTGCTGGAAAACGTGGTGGTCGACAAACACTCCCGCGCCGTGGACTACAGCAATGTATCCATCACGAGCAATACCCGCGGTTCCTATCCCATCGAGGCCATTCCCAACGCCAAGATCCCCTGCATAGCGGGGCATCCCAAGCAGGTTATCTTTCTGACCTGCGATGCCTTTGGCGTCTTGCCTCCCGTAAGCAAGCTCAGCCCCGCTCAAGCCATGTATCACTTCATCAGCGGCTACACGGCCAAAGTAGCCGGCACCGAAATGGGGGTCACAGAGCCCGAGGCAACCTTCTCATCCTGCTTCGGTGCCCCTTTTATGGTGTGGCATCCCACCAAATACGCCGAGTTACTCGCTAAAAAACTCGAGACCCACGGCGCGCAAACCTGGCTGGTCAACACCGGCTGGACCGGCGGAGCCTACGGCCAAGGCAAACGCATCAAGCTGGCTCATACCCGCGCGATTATCGATGCGATCCACTCCGGCGAGCTTGCTCAAAGCAGCACGTCGGTGGACCCCATCTTTGGGCTGCATATCCCTACTGCCTGCCCTGGAGTACCAGAAACGCTGCTTGACCCCAAAGGCACGTGGGCCGATCCCCAAGCCTATGAGCGCACGGCGCGTAAACTCGCCCAGCTTTTTGCCGATAACTTTCAGCAATACGCCGACCAGGCCAGCAAGGATGTGCAAAACGCAGGACCCAAGGTCTAGCCAGACCGCTCTCAATTTGCGTTGAGCCTGAGCGCGCCCGGACCACAGCAACGAAGGCGTATTAAAGATACGTCGACCTCCGGCTCCGCCGCACTCTGCTGCCCTGCTTCCGCAGGCGCTCGCCCCGCTCGCACGCATCGTGAGGACTGGACGAAAGCCAGGATCAGCGTGAAGTGGGGGCGGTCTAATCGCGATGCAGAGGGCTTTTTGTGATAGCGTGTAAGCTATGTGCTTTACTCGCTTGATCCCGCTTCTTGTTCTGAGTCTGTGCCTGCTGCTCAGCCTGCAATGCAACAACTGTAGCACTCGCTCGGAACAGGAAAGCACGAGCCCAGCGCTTACTCATACCGATTTGCCTGTGCCCGCTCCAACTGCGCAGCCTCCAAAAGACGCGCCTGCGACGATCAACGAGGCAGCCTTTACCCTAGAAACCAAGCCCGATGCCTCTTACCACGCACGCACGGATGCAGCGTTGTCGCTGCGACTCAAAGCGCACGCACCATGGCATATTAATGAAGAGTACCCTTTTAACATCAAGGTCGAGGCACCTACGGGGGTTCGCTTTGCGAAGACAACCTTTGCTAAAACAGAAGCCAAGCATCGCGATGAAAGCGAACTGCTTTTTGCCCTCCCTTTTCAAGCCGATCCTGGCGACCATAAGGTCACGCTAGTGATTTCCTTCGCGGTATGCACACCAGAAAATTGCATGCCCGATGACCGTACTCTTAGCGCTCAGCTTCACGTTTTATAAGGGCGTCCCGTCATGACCCAATCTACCCTCCAAGCAATTGAAGAGCAGGTCAAAGCCCGTTTCGAGCTGCACCGCCGTGTGCTTTCTTTCGGCGAATACCTGGATTGGGTGGCTGCTGAGCCGACGCGCGCAACCCGTGATGCCGCGCGCTACCTGCACGATGCCTTCAATTACTACGGTTACGACACGATTACTCGCCCCTGGGGAACACAGCGACGCTGGAATTTATTCGACCAGGATTTCCTTGCTCAGCAGGGTGAGAAACAAAGTCAGATCAAACGGGAAGCGCTCGTCGGCCAAGAAGTTCTGCAAAACCACGTTTACCAGTCGTTGCAAGGTTTTCTGCAGGAAGGTCGCGCCAACCGCCTGCTCTTACTGCACGGCCCCAACGGCAGCGCCAAAAGCACCTTTGTGGCCTGCATCATGCGCGCCCTCGAGCACTACTCGCACCAAGACGAGGGAGCTCTCTACTCCTTTGCATGGGTTTTTCCTAAGCATGCCGAACAGCGGGGGATCGGCTTTGCCGACGGAGAGATACCCACAACGCAACAAGGGAGTAGCTATGCGCATCTCGATGAGGCCTTCATCAGCGCCAAGCTTCCCAGCGAATTGCGCGAACATCCCCTCTTTTTGCTACCTCTGCAAGAACGTCATGCTTGGCTGAAAGTACAACTGCAGACGGACGAAAAGACGTCGCTTGTGCCAGACTGGGTGATGAAAGGCCAGCTTAGCCACAAACATCAGCATATTTTTCAGGCCTTGTTGGGAGCCTATCGCGGAGATCTTGCACGGGTCTTGGCGCACATACGTGTGGAGCGCTTTTATATCTCACGCCGCTATCGCTGTGGCGCAGTGACGGTAGGGCCACAAATGGCAGTCGATGCACACGAGCGGCAAATCACCGCAGACTACTCGCTTAATGCCCTACCCGCGTCCCTCAGTGCGCTCAACCTCTACCAAAGCGGCGGCGAGCTGGTCGATGCTGCCGGCGGAATCCTGGAGTTCAGCGATCTGCTCAAACGCCCCTTGGACGCCTGGAAATACTTACTCTTGGCGATCGAAAATGGCGAAGTCGCGCTTGCGACCTCGATTCTGCCTATCAACAGCGTAATGATCGCCAGCTCCAATGAAATGCACTTGCACGCCTTTCGCGATCATCACGAATACCACTCCTTTCGCGGACGCATTCGTTTTCTACGCGCACCTTACTTGCTGGATTACACCCAAGAGCAGCAGATCTACGACAGGCAAAGCGCTGGACAACACGCGCACATCGCGCCTCATGTCACGCATATCATAGCCTTATGGGCAGTGCTGACACGTATGCAACGCTGTCCAGCCGAACTCTTCGAGGACCCAACGCTGGGAGAACTCGCTCAAAACCTAGCTCCTCTCGAGAAGGCTGATCTCTATGCCCTTGGTCAAGCACCCAAACAGCTAAGCAGCGATCACCGCGCGCTGCTGCAGCAACACATCGGCGACCTCTACCATGCCTTTGATAATATGAGCGTCTATGAGGGCATCATCGGGGCATCACCACGCGATATGTATGGCGTGTTGCTCGAAGCAGCCAACGACGCGCGTTTCGATTATGTCTCGCCCATGGCCATCCTCGAGCGCCTGCGAGCATTTTGCCAACGCGGCGACCATGCCTTCCTCAAACAAGAGCAAAACGGCGATTATCACAACGCGGAGCTCTTTGTGGATCAGGTCGAAGCGCGATGGCTCGAGCGTGTTGACGAAGAACTCAAGTTCAGCAGCGGCATGGTTGATAGCGCTCAGCACGCAGAGCTTTTCAGCCGTTATGTCACGCATGTCTCGTACTGGGTGAAACAAGAGCGGGTGTACAACGCAGTGACGGGCAACTATGAGGATCCCGATGCACAGCTGTTTCAGCAAGTCGAAGAGGGACTAGGGCTAGAGGAAGAAGCCCAGGTTCATGCGTTTCGCCATCGTGTGATTCGCAGAATTGCAGCTTATGCGATCGATCATCCCGACGAGGATGTCGATCACCGCAGCCTCTTTGGGGACCTGATTGAGCGTCTCGAGGAAACTACGTATCAAGCGCGCAAGGGGCAGCTAGCTCAACTCGCCGAAGCGATGGTGCAAAGCATTCACGAGCCCGAGCATGTTGCACCAGAGCTGATCGAGCCGGCGCAGGAAAGTCTTGCTATCTTCAAAAACAAGTTTGGCTATCAGGATGCAAGTTTGCGCGATGCCTTGCACGCCTTGTTACGCCACCGCTATCAGAGCTAGTGACCATGGCTGTCGCACTGCATGTAAATATCGACCACGTTGCCACCCTACGCCAAGCAAGGCGAGCGCCCTATCCCGATCCCATCCAGGCGGCAAAGCTTTGCAAACGCTCAGGAGCCGATGGCATCACGGTGCACCTGCGTGAAGATCGACGGCACATTCAAGACCACGATGTCAGAGCACTGCGCAAACTCAGCAACACCTTTCTCAACTTAGAGATCGCCCCTGTCGAAAGTATGGTTCGCATCGCTGAGAACGTGAAACCAGACATGGTCACCTTCGTACCTGAGCGCCGCGAAGAGATCACCACAGAGCATGGACTCGACGTATGTAGACTCGCCCAGCGACTCGAACCACTGTGTACGCGTTTATGCAGTCAAGGGATGATCACCAGCCTCTTTATCGATGCCACCCAAGCGAGTGTGCAAGCTAGCATCGACCTAGGCGTCAATGGGATTGAGCTGCACACGGGAGAATACGCCAATGCCAAAGGAGAGCCCCAAGCACTTCAGCTGCAGCGTCTTAAGATCGCATCGGAATACGCCGTCGCACAGTCGCCTCGGTTACGGATTGCCGCAGGCCACGGATTGACCATCGCCAACGTGCAGGAATTTGTGCAACAGGTCACATGTGTTGAAGAACTCAACATCGGCCATGCACTGATTAGTGACGCCGTCTTTGTGGGCTTAGAAAAGACGGTACAGCGCTTTCGCCAGGCCATCGCAGCCGGAGAAAAGCAGCGTTGATTCTTGGTGTTGGCATCGACCTCTGCGATGTTGCCCGTATGCGCCGTGTGCTCGAGCGTCATGGTGAGCACTTTATGAACAAGGTGCTCACACCCGATGAACAGCATTTTTGTCAAGCACGCCGCGATACGGGGCTTGCCTTGGCTGGGCGTTTTGCCGTTAAAGAAGCGGCGATAAAAGCCATCGGCACGCCGCAGGGAGCTCGTTGGCGGGATTTTGAGGTGATACCAGCAACCTTAAACTCCCCGCCTAACCTTCAGCTTCATGGGGCGGTTGCAGCACATGCACAAAAACGTGGCATCGAGAGCCTTAATGTCAGCATCACACATGACGCAGGTATCGCAGCCGCAGTGGTTATTGCCGAAGGGATAGTACCCATCAAAAAGGATTCGTGATACATATTTAAGTATCATGAATTCACATATGCATATCCCTCCCTTTCTTTGCGATAATCGCCTGATCAAGGTGTCCAACTATCGGAAAGCAAACACCAATACCGAGCATTTCGATGCTCCAACTCATAAAACTGGCATAAACCTTGAGTACAAACGCCTTGGCGATATGCTCAGCCATCGACAGTCATTGTAAGTGTGGTAAGTTATATGCCTCGCTGTATACCCCAAGAGTCTAAAATCATGAGACCGATGTCTAGGATAGGACGTTTGTATTATTCTCAAAACCAGCGATTAACGCTGCTTTTTCTTATACTTGCCTCGTTTACCCTCATCGCTGCATGCGGTGGGACCGAGACAGGAAATCCGAGCGATTCAAACGAAACGCACACCTTTAAACTAGCGCTTAACGCTCTCAACTCACGGTCTCCGCGAATCGTGTTGAGTCATGCGCCGCTAGTAGCAGGCGCGACTGATCCCAGCTTTTCTGTCGACCACATGTGGATCAATATTAACCGTATCGAACTGCTGAGGGCAGAGCGCTGCGATACACCGGCGAGTGAGCTGCGAACGGTAGAACTTCCTATGTCACCTAGGCTCTACGATCTCGCAACTCAAGATGCGATTGAAATCGAATTTGAAACACAGCATTCGGTCTTTTGTGGGATTCGCTTTAATTTCTCGGTGGCCGACCCTCAGGATGCTCAAAAGACCTACCCTCAGGCCACCAATGCATACTCCATCATGATGGCTGCGCATTCGCAAGACAGCACTTTTGCGGCATCCAGCCAGCAGGTTGGAACTGTGCAAATCAGAACCGATCAACCACTCAAACTCAGCGACAAGCAAGCTGACACCGTGATTGGCATCGATGCTGGGTTGATGTGGGACGTGCTCCCAGTCATTCCAGAAAATTCTCTCATTGATGACGCAAACTTTCCTATCGAGAAGGCCATCGCGCTGTATGAGCCCAATGATTCTACGGAAGAGCAACGTCTGCTCTCACTTTCAACCCTCAGTCTTATCGGCGAGCAGCGCAGATCGTTCATAGATACAGAGACACCTGCTGACCTACGCGATACCGGCATATACATCAGCGAGTTGCATCATGGCGACAAGCAGCAGCTCGATTGGCTCGAGTTACACAATCCCACCGATCAAGAAATCGATCTTTTTGTCGAAAATGACGTGCGTTATTTTATCGCGATTGCTGTCCAGGCCGAGATGCCTACATCAAATAGTCACCTATTCGCAAATGGCTTTAACGTCTGTAGCGTAAAAACTATCAAACCTAGAAGTTATTATCTTATTGCACGTTCAACAGCTGCCGTTTCGCACCTAGACGTTGAACCCGACTGTGTTCTCGAAAACCTGATGAGCATAGGCTACCCAGACTTTAGCCCTCGAGAAGAACTTTCTATTATCCTGGTATCGTATGAACTCGACAACATCAATGCACTGAGCCGAGATTCAATCCGGCAATATTCCCAGTGGAGCGCCGGCGATCGCAATAGTTCTATGTGCCGTACAGGTAAAGAAAGCTTTATTACTAACCAAAAGCGTCTCAATATAAACGCAGCTTCATCCCTAAGCGGAACGCCAAGGGGGCCAGGCTGTAATTAAAGTCAGCCTTGGCCCCACCACATCGTCACAATCGTGATTTTTTTGTTTACTTGTATGCGTTAAGATAAGCCTCAATAGGCGTATTCTATTCTAAGTTAAGACAAGCTAAGTAAAGGGTAAGATATAAGTTATTTTTTCGGGAAGATGCCTATTCGTTATCGTTTCAGCATATGTCTAGATTGTATACTACAACCTTATCCTGTCCAGTCCTGCACCCGTATTTTAGGCCTATTTTGCTGCAGTTTTCGTATACAAAATGTATACGGATTATTTATAAAAGAGTAACGAAGAGAGAAATTTTAAGTCATACTTAACTAATTAGTCATGCTTAACATATACGATTACTTAGACTACCGAGCCTTTCTTCGCGACTATTACGTGCTTAAGAAGGCTGAAACCAAAAGCTTTTCATTTCGCGCATTTGCACGTCGTGCGGAGCTTCGTTCACCAAACTACCTAAAGCTTGTTATGGACGGTGAACGCAATTTGACGCCCGAAATGGCCGAACGCTTCGCAACCGCTTGTGGTCTTAAGAGCGACCAAACACACTATTTCGTAGATCTGGTCGCTTTTAATCAGGCGAAGAACTCGCAAGATCGCGACGCTTTGTACACCAAGCTCACACGAGCACGTCGCTATCAGAAAGCGTATGCGCTGGAAGCCGCTCATGCAGACTACCACTCAACGTGGTATTTACCCGCGATTCGTGAACTTGCGGCGCGACCTGACTTTCATGACGATCCAGCCTGGATCGGCAAGCAGCTCATTCCTACGGTTCCGCGCGCCAAAGTCAGCAAAGCCCTAAAGACATTAGAAGACCTCGGCTTGCTCATACGCGACGAGCATGGTCGACTATCCCAAGGGGAGTCGCTGCTCTCGACAGGGGCAGAAGCACAGCGGGTTCATATTGCACGTTATCATCGCATGATGATGGAGAGGGCATCGGAGTCCATTGACCTCGTTCCTCCTGATGATCGCGATATTTCTTCGCTTACCCTGTGCCTGGGCCCCGACGGAGTGCGACGCCTCAAAGAACGCATTCAACGCTTTCGTCGTGAGTTACTCGAGCTCTCAGCCCTGGAATCGAACCCCCATACGGTCGTTCAACTCAACTTTCAGTTGTTTCCGCTATCAAAAAGCGAGAATACTAAGAGTAAGGGGAAGAAGTAAATGACCAGTCGGTTGAGCACCTATTGCGTGATTTTAGGCACGTGGCTCTTAATAATATGTGGATGCAGCGGTACAGAAACTGGAAATCCTCAGACATCCCAGACACCTAGTGATACCCCCGATCCTTCGAATTCGAATCCAGGGTTCGCACGACTCGCCTTTGAGGCTGTCTCTACGCACAATTGGATCGTTGTTGACCCACAGGCGAATCAGAACGTATCAGATTCAATCTTTGCCCACATTTCTGAAGCCAGAGCGGCGGTTATTAGCGTACAGGCACTTGGTGGCAATACGTGCACAGAGGTAAATACGCTGGAACCCATCGATGCTCCCTTCTTTATTGGGACCTATGAAGACTACACACAACAGCTCACCGTTGAGCTCCCTTTCGAGCAACTCGATAATCTATGTGGTTTGCGTATCCAGCTGGGTCACCAAAATCCAGACCAGCCTGAGCCTGTTGTATCGATCACCAGTCATCTAAACGATGGTCTAACACGCAAGATCTATAGTTTTGACGCACCTCGTATCGACCTCACCTCCGAAAAGCCTTTCACGCTCAGTGCCTCTCAAGGTGCTCCCATTGTAGGAATCGAGGTAGGCGATCTGCTTAAAACAAGCTTCCAGGTTATCCAGGCCATACCCGATAGTACAAGCAACCAGGTGATCGAAATCAAAACGGCGATCAAGCTCTATGAGCCATCGGGAGCAAATCCACGCGAGCCTATCGTTCTCTCAGGCCAAAAAGATACTGTTTTTGCATGGACGGTTGAGGACTTTGATTAAGACTCAACCTCTAGCCGAAGCGTGACATGATACTCGCAACCAAACACCGTGTGTAACAGAATAAAGCTCATTCCAAGAACCACATCGACCTACAGCACCCCTAACTTGGGCTGACTCAAATAGCCAGCGTGAGCAAATTACAGCTATAGATGTCGGAGCGGCTTAACGCGCCGCGTACATAGGGCAACAAGGCCGCGAGCGCACGAGTCGCACTGACCCTTGGCACCGCGCAGCAATTGCTTCATTTTGGACCAGGCTATTTCGATTGTGAAGCGAGTGCGTATTCCCTACCCGGTCGATGGGGGGTTAGGCGGTAGGTCCCGTTTCATGCAATCGGTGGGAGGATAAAGACGTAGTCGACGTACTGATCTTCGGTCCGGTCTGTCTGGATAGCTACATCAAGTGCTTCGACAACGTGCTCATGGGTGATGTATGCGCTGCAAATGCTCTCCTCCGGAAAGTTTAGGAGCTACGTTTCGCTGCCTCTGAGAAGACAAAGCCAACGTTTGACCGTCGCAGTGCCTATCAAATCCCGGCGTGAACATCCTAGCTAAGAGCAGCCTGATGCCTCCCAGGAAACCCTGAGAGGCACTCCATATCAGACGGTGTGAAAAGAGTGAGAGGCTAAAGCTTTTGCGATCACAGCAGCTCTAAGCTCTCGGTCTTTCACTAATTTAGAAGCAACGTTTTGTATCACTCGATGCAGTCGCCGTGCCACCAAGCAAGATCCAAACAAGAGTCCCTCCTTTATTGAAGGTAACTTTGAACTGGCGCGAATGCTTACCAGGTTTGAACTCGGTAATTTGCCCACGATCCCACGGTGCTGGATTGAAACGATTACGCTCACCTATCGGAATAACACGACTTACCGTATCTGTATTGGTGTAGCCAAATTCAGCAGTTAGCGTGCCGTCACCGTTGTCTGTAACACAGTTGACTGTCCTAGAGATCAGGCAAGCATCACCAACACCGTCATTGTTGGAATCTGACTGATCGTCTGGCGTACCAGGGCAAACATCAGTCTCATCTGGCGTACCATCGCCATCTGTATCTCGCTCAGTATCCACACATGCGGTACCACCAGCGTTCGCCTCTTGCCCTTCAGGACAAACGCCTGGGACTAACATCGAAACCTGATTGTTACTTGCATCCGTGTCACCGGGAGTTGAGCTTAGAAGTTCAGCCTGAATGGCGAGATCGCGAGGAAACAAAACCTCTGCCTTAAAGAAAAGCATTGCCGAGGCCCCAGCATCAAGAGGCGTAGCAAGATTCCAGATTCCGAGAGCAGGGTTATAACTGCTACCATTAGTAGGCATTACGGTATGAATGTTAATGCCAATGTCCGGGCTGATTTGGACCGTTGCCTGCGATAATGCAGACGGTCCGTTGTTGACGAGCTCCACGCTTATGTCGATTTCGTCACCCACGATTACATCATCGAGATTGACAGGACTGATCTTAATAGCGACGTCACTCTCTACCGGCTCGCACGCACCCTCCAGCGCCTCAACAGCGGCTTTCAGGTCCAAACGCGGGCGTGAGATTTGCGTGTCTCTATCTTCGATCAGCACACCCGTATCTTTGAGCACCTGCACAAGGTCGGTAGGATCCTTACAGGGAGCCACCTCCTGCAATACAGCAATAGAGGCAGCAACATGCGCCGCAGCAATGGACGTCCCCACTCGGTTTGCAAAGGCCGTGCTCTCTTCACCATCAGGAACGCGGGGATCATTGATGCTCGACGAGCGCACGGAGTCGATGGGATCACCATTGGTATTCGTATCACCTCCAGGAGCAAAGAGATCTAACGAAAGTCCAACCCTGGAATTGATCGATACCTCATCCTGCCTATCGAGATTGTTGGGTATTGAGCCCACAGCAGTCACTGTTTCAAGACATGCGGGAAAGGAAACACGTGCTGTCTTTGGCTGATCGAATCTAAACAAGTTACCGGTAGGCGCCACTACGGCGATGCCCTTCGCGTGCAGAGTATTTATTTTTTCAGCAACATCCTTCAGGTCAGCTGCAATCTGAGGATCGAACACATTGAAGTTACACGTCTCGTTGCCGCTAGCAAATACAGACGCAGAGGTCACTCGCTCGAAACCAATGTACACCGCAACGATTTTCGATTCGCCAGCAGGCATTCCATTTTCTTGCGCTTCAACAAGAGCAACCGCTTTTTCCAGTGCCAAGGCAATCCCAGGCAAGGAAAAAGAAACGGTGTTGCCTGTGATAAAGCCCACCTGCATGGGGATAAGCTCAGCTTCCGGCGCAATACCTTGCAGTAGTGTATCGCCATCTTGACCATCTTTGCCAGCGATCACACCAGCCATAAAGTTACCGTGCTCACAGGCCCTGCTCCTTATGGTGGGCAGGCAGTTAGAAGCCGCGCCAGGGCCTTGCAGGATATCTGATTGCGTCGTGTCTGCGGCACACAGAGGCAGCCCGTTGACGTTGTCGGGTGGACTGGAGCAGCAAAATTCTTTGATTATCTTGTCGCGATAGAAGGTATGTGGTCCCACCCCACTATCGATCACAACGACCGCGGTGTTTTCGCCCTTGTAACGAAGTTCCATCCCAGTTTCTGGATCGACAACACGAGTTATTACGCGACTGGTTGTCATGGCAGGCTGCAACACGAGGGTCTCACGTGCGACAATGACGCGGCGATGCGCCAATAGCTTATCCAAGGCTTCGCGGCGATCGATCACAAAGGAGATTGAGTCATATTCAGGCAACAAAAAAGGATGATGCGCCCCTTCGCCAAGGTCATGCACGAGCTCATCACGAACGGCCGACAAAGACGAACCATCCGTCTCTACAGCAACTTGCACGGGCACTTCATTCTGTGTCTCGAGAACTCGATAAAGCCCCTCACCCACAGCTAACCCCAAAGGCCCCTCTGTTGCATCGTCTTTTTGACCGGAAGAGCAGGCATGCATTAACATCACCACCATCACGGATACCATTGGATTTATGGATTGCATTCTTCTCATCGTCTTACCTCTTGTTGACTGGCCTTGACGTTCACAAACCTACCGAAAAATCACCAACTTAAGCGCGGTCCCAGCACCACGCCTAAGGCAGGGATTTTACTAGCATTGTAGGAATACATGCGTCAAGTGGGCGGGTGTATACTAATCCAGCTCTAATGTCCAATGGATATTGTGTGACATGTGTCTGTATTCAGTTGTCGAAACCAATAAAACCGTATACTGTCGGGGTTCTTCAGCCTAGCTATTCGCCTAACCTTCAACCATAGTTAACTTCGTGGCTTATTCCTTATCTATCTATGATTACTTAGATTATCGCGCCTATTTGCGCGACTACTACGCAGCGCAGAAGTCCATGGGCGAGGGATTCTCGTTTCGCGTATTCGCCCGCCGTGCGGAGTTGCGCTCACCGAACTACCTCAAGCTGGTCATGGAGGGGAAGCGTAACCTCACCTCTGATATGGCCTATCGTTTTGCAATCGCTTGTGATTTAGGTTTGGACGAGGCTTCTTACTTCGTCGATTTGGTGGCTTTCAACCAAGCCAAGCATTCTCATGCGCGCGAAGCTTTATACGCCAAGTTGATCCGTTATCGAGGCCATCGACGTGTCCATAAGCTGGAAAGCGAGCGTACCGAGTATCATTCCAAGTGGTATTTCCCAGTGATACGCAAGCTCATCGATCGTCCTGATTTTGAAGAAGACCCATCCTGGATCGGTAGGCAATTGGTCCCTGCTGTACCGCGCGCTCAGGTCAGCAAAGCACTTAAAAATCTTGAAAAGACAGGTTTTATCAAGCGCGATGAAAACAATCGTTTGGTGTTAGCAACCCCCTCCGAGGGTACATCATCGGAGGCACAAGAAGTACACGAAGCCTTACATCAGCGCGCGATGATCGAGAGAGCCTCCGAAGCCATTGATCTCATCACTCCCGACCAGCGCGATATTTCATCTCTTACCTTATGCCTTGGACCCGAAGGGTTAAAGCGCCTTCGAGGTCGACTCCAACGTTTTCGGCAAGAGCTTTTGGAACTCTCAGAGCATGAGCCCGAGGGAGAAACCGTTGCGCAGGTCAATCTTCAGCTTTTTCCGCTGTCCAAATAGGGGATTGTTCCAGCATGCCCAAAATCCTCGCTACGGGCTGGAGAAAACCATGAGCACTGGTTGACGCCGAATCAGCCGTGGTCATAGTGCTGAAATCAGGCCTGTATTTGAGATAACCCTATGGCTAAATCCTACTCCGACATCATCCAAGACGTTCGCAAGTCCATCACCATAGTCTCTCTCGAAGAGCTCGACCAACAGATGAAATCGAGCACACCGCCCACGCTTTTAGACGTGCGCGAGAAAGACGAGCGGCGTCAGGGCTACATCCCGAACTCTCAGCATATCCCGCGTGGCTTTCTTGAGATGCAAGTCGAGTCACGCCTGCCCGATAAAACACAGGCTTTGGTGATCTATTGCGCGGCTGGAACACGTTCAGCCTTAGCGGCCAATCTTTTGCAAGAGATGGGCTACACCAACGTCAGCTCAGTCAATCCGGGTTTTGGCCAATGGAAAGACAAAGGTTACCCAGTTGAGCTCCCGGTTAAGCTCAGCGAAACCCAACTCGAGCGCTACTCCCGTCACATCATGCTGCCGGAGATCGGCGAAAAGGGTCAGAAAAAACTGCTCGAGTCCAAGGTGTTGCTACTCGGCGCAGGTGGCTTGGGTTCGCCTGCAGCGATGTACCTTGCTGCAGCGGGAGTCGGCACGCTGGGCATCATTGACGCCGATGTGGTCGATGCCTCAAATCTACAACGGCAAATCCTGCATGGCATGGACCGTATTGGTAAGCCTAAAGTTGAAAGCGGCAAAGCTCGCATTCAAGAGCTTAACCCCGATGTTAAAGTTCTTCCTTTTCAAGAGCGACTCACCAGCGAAAACATCGATCGCATTTTTGATCATCAGTGGGATGTGGTCGTTGACGGACTGGATAACTTTCCTACGCGTTACTTGGTCAATGATGCCTCGGTATGGAAAGACATCCCGGTGGTGCATGGCTCTATTTTCCGTTTTGATGGCCAAGTCACCACATTTTGGCCCAAGCATGGGCCCTGTTATCGCTGCTTATATCCCGAGCCACCTCCACCTCATTTAGCCCCATCTTGCGCCGAAGCTGGCGTGTTGGGGGTATTGCCAGGCATTATTGGCACTCTGCAAGCCACCGAAGCGGTCAAGATCATCTTAGGAAAAGGCGATCCACTCATCGGTAGACTGCTCACCTACGACTCTCTCAAAATGAAGTTTGGTGAACTTAAGCTGCGTGAAGATCCCAACTGTGTGGTGTGTGGCCCCACGCCAAGCATTACAGAATACATCGATTACGAAGGCTTTTGCGCAGCGCCAGCCTGAAGTAAGCAGTGATGCCTTAGGAGATCGAGCCTAAGGCATACTCTGTGCCGTTCCACAAACCAGGGGTTGCTCGCTTTAGTGCTTTGCCTTCAATGTCGTAAAGCCAGAAGCTCTCATGACGACGGTGGGTCAGACTACCCGAGTTAAACAAAGGAATGTTAAGTTTGGGAATGTCCACGCGATAGCGATGATGAACATGGCCAAAAATCATCATTCCCTTTTTGATGACCTGGCAAAGCTCGAGCAACGCATCTGCGTTGTCCAAGCCATGGCGACGCGAATCGGGCTTGCCACTGGCGAGTCGCGGTGCGTAGTGTAAGGCAATCACGGTGAACCGCGATTGAATGCTGTCATGACGCAAAAGTTGGTCGAGTGCTTCGAGCTCATCGGTCGACACATATCCATTGGAATTCAAGAAAGAGTCCGTGGGACGAGCGCTATTAATCGCAATTATAGCAACATCATCCGAAGGGAGTTTGAGAATAGGCCAAGGTGTTTTTTGAGTTCGATCAGGCAATATATCGGAATGAAGAAACTCACCAAAGTAACGCTCGAAACGACGCTCATCAATACAGTCATGGCAATAGAGGTCATGATTGCCTGGTAGAGTCACAAAACCCAACGGAGTCTTGGTCAAAGGATCGATGACATTGCGCGCATAGTGCAGCTCTGCCGATGTACCAAGCGCAGTGTAATCTCCTGTGCATATGGACAAATCAATATCTTGTCCTTGCATCCATGTTGCTAACTTACGCACCTTATGGGTCGCTGTATTAAACAAACGCTGTCGACTCAAAAGCAAGTTAAGCCAACCGACAAAACGCTTTTCACGCATATGCGGTAGCATTAGAGCCAGAGGCAAATGCGGTGGCCAAAGATGAACATCGCTAAAATGTAAGATTCGCATTACGCACTAAGGCCACAAAGGAGCAGAATCCAAGCCACACATTTCATCCAAACCAAGACGTAAGTTAAGGCATTGAATAGCTTGTCCCGAGGCGCCTTTGGTCAGATTGTCAATCGCAGCTTGCGCCAAGCATATACCGGTACGGGGATCCTGGGCATAAGACAGCAGAGCACGATTTGCAGCACGCACAGCGCGTGTGTCCGGGCACGATCCAGGCTCAAGCACATGCACACAAGGGCTATCGCGATACATCGCTCTTGCGAGTTCTGTGGGCTCTTGCCCTCCTTCGTCGAGTTCGACGTAGGCATTGACCAACATACCGCGCACCATCGGCACAAGGTGCGGGGTGAAGCTGATATGCACAGCCTGCTCGCTCAGCTGATTGAGCGCGTGTTCGATTTCACCAATATGTCGATGCACACCACCCACTTTATAGGCATGCATGCCTTCGGCGATTTCGCCAAACTGGGTCGCTAAGCTCAGCTCACGACCTGCACCAGAAACGCCGCTTTTGGCATCGATGATGATGCGCCCGGTCGACTTAAGACAGCCCGCTTGTAGCAGGGGCGCCAAAGCGAGAATGCTTGCAGTGGGATAACAGCCAGGGACCGCAATAAGCTTAGCTGTGGCCAGACGCTCGCGACTTAACTCAACTAGGCCATAAACAGCATGCGCAATGAGCTCGGGACAAGGATGCTCGGCATACCACTGTGCATAAAGCTCGGCAGGAAGACGAAAGTCGGCTGATAGGTCGAGAATGCAGAGCTTGTCATCGTAAAGCTCCGCAACGCGAGCGGCGCTTGCACCATGCGGCAGTGCACAAAACACCACTTCGCTGTGTTGACGAATATGCTGCGCATCAAAACTCTGTACAGACATATCAAGGACACCAGCCAGAGAAGGCAGCACCGTTTCGATAGGCTTGCCTGCACTGCGATGACCATAAATGCCCGTCAGCTCGAGATGAGGATGACGCAGTATGAGCCGAAGGAGTTCCGCGCCGGTATAACCCGATGCGCCCACCACCGCGACACGACAGCGAGAACCCTCAGCAGAACGCTGGGAGGACATAAGACCTCAGCGCTTTGAGTACTGAAACTTTTTGCGTGCCCCTGGCTGACCAGGCTTTTTACGCTCTTTCTTGCGTGCGTCGCGCGTAATGAAGCCAGCTTTTTTGAGAGCGCTGCGGAATTCTGGATCCACGTTAAGCAATGCACGGGTCACGCCGTGACGCATGGCTTGGGCTTGAGCCGCGATGCCACCACCACATACGTTCGCAACCACATCAAACTCGCCTGGCTTGGATACCACCTCAAAGGGCTGCTGGATCACCATGCGTAGAGTCTCGCGGGGGAAATAATCATCTGCAGTGCGACCATTGACCGTCACTACACCGCGACCAGGGGAAAGAAAAATACGCGCGATCGCTGTCTTGCGCTTTCCTGTCCCGTAGTATTTTCCATGCATGGTAGCTTGAGGCATTGCTTAAAAATCTTTCTGTTTCTTCATTAGTTGAGTTCGAGGGCCTTCGGCTGCTGTGCGCTATGCGGATGTTCGGCATCGGCATAAACCTTGAGCTTCTTATTGATGGCACGACCCAAGGAATTTTTGGGCAACATGCCGCGCACGGCCTTTTGGATAACGAGCTCGGGAGAGCGCTCCATCAAATGGGCATACAGCTCTGAACGCAGACCACCCGGATAGCCCGAATGACGATGGTAATATTTTTGGTTGAGCTTGTTGCCGGTTAGCTTCACGGCTTTGGCATTGATGACAACAACGAAGTCACCCGTATCAACATGAGGGGTGTAGTCAGCGCGATGCTTGCCTCGGAGTAGGGTCGCGACCTTCGATGCGAGCCGACCCAGTGGCACATCGGTAGCGTCCACGAGATGCCATCGACGTGTGAGCGTTTCAGCGCTTGCACTTGGTGTTGTTTTCATCATAGCTTCGAGCTCATTCGCCTAAAGAGAGGGCCATGTATAGCCAAGCAACCGAAACCCGTCAAGAGATTCCTTGCGCCCCAAGCTTGCCTCCGCCGGCCGACCCATACGAGCCGATCGCTCCTTTAGGTTGGCTCTACCAACGCTTTTTTAACCACATTCAGGTGGACTCACGCTGGCACCAAAGTGTGCGAGATGCCGCGCAACAAGGCACCGTCGTTTATGTCATGCGCTCCATCTCGTTTTTGGACTTTTTGTGCCTGGACTACTTGATCAAGCGCCACGAGTTGCCCCTGCTGCGCTTTGCCAATGATTTAGGCCTTTCTATTCTGGAGCCTTTCGGCAAAGGCGAACGCCGGCTGCGCTTGCGCCGACAAGTTCCCGAAGATCAAGCACTGGAGGCCACTTTAAAGGCAGGTCACAGCGCCCTGCTCTTTTTGCAACGGCCACCGCAGCTTGGCCAAGGCTCCCGCAAACGCAAATCATGGTCAGTGGACCTTACTCAGGTGCTGATCAGCGTACAGCGCCAAAGCCCAAGACCGATTTTCATCGTCCCGCAGATCTTTGTGTGGAGCAAACTGCCCGAACGCGCCCAACCCAGCCTGGTTGATCTTTTGTTGGGTCCAAGCAAATCGCCTGGCAAGCTGCGGGTGCTCTTTCAGTTTTTGAGCAACTATCGCGACGCCCGGCTGCACTCCGGCGAGGCCTTTAACGTGCAGGCTTTCCTGGCGCAGCACCCACAGCACAGCGACGCCCGTCTAAGCGCCCGCGTGCGTTTTGCCATGCTCAGGCGCATGGAGAGGGAGCGCCAACTCGTTGTGGGTCCCACGGCCAAAAGCACCTCTCGCCTTCATGATGAACTCCTGCGCAGTCCACGCCTGCGCCAACACATGCAGCAAGAAGCGCAGACCTCAAAACGCAGCCTCACCGAGGTCAACGCCGAAGCACGCCATACCCTGCGCAAGCTCTGTGCCGCGCCCAGCCCTGTGGCGCTCAATCTTTCCCACCAAGCGCTGCAGTGGTTATGGAAGAAGCTCTACGAAGACGTGCATGTCGATCTCAATGGCCTCGAGCGCATTCGTGCGGCGGCACGCGAAGGAGCCGTGGTGTTGGTTCCCTCGCATCGCAGCCACATGGACTACTTGGTGCTGAGCGACCTTTTATATAAGCATTCCATCGCGACTCCCCTGATTGCGGCTGGCGAGAACCTCAACTTTTGGCCGGTTGGACCCCTACTGCGCCGCAACGGCGCCTTTTTCATTCGCCGTACCTTTCGGGGCAATCGACTCTACCCGGCTGTAGTAGACGCTTACATCCGCAAGTTGCTCACCGAGGAGTTCATCCTGGAATTCTTTATTGAAGGTGGCCGTTCGCGCACCGGCAAAACCTTGCCGCCTAAATTTGGCTTATTGTCGATGATCGTCGATGCCGCGTTGCTCATGCCCAATCGCAAGGTCTTCTTTGTTCCGATCGCCGTCAGTTATG
>CAYWAT010000042.1:0-19310 GCA_964456305.1 uncultured Polyangiales bacterium
GCCCACTGTGGTCGATCAGTTCTCATCGCGGCGCATTTTGACCATGCACTACTGGCAGGCCTGCAAGATCAGCGACATCGCGCAACTGGATGCCTGGGGCATCGATCGCCGCGACATCGCCGAGCGCCTTTTGCGTGCCTATTGCTGCATGATCTTTGTCGACGGCATTTACCACGCCGATCCACATCCCGGGAATGTGTTAGTCACCGACAAAGGCGAGCTGGTATTGCTCGACTTTGGCGCCGTGGCCGAGCTGAGCCCCTCGATGCGCCAGGGGATTCCCTTATTTTTGGAGGCGGTGATCAAACGCGATAGCGGTGGCATCTTTCGCGCCCTGCACTCCATGGGATTCATCGCCCAAGGGGATGATGCCGAGCGCGTATCGGAGCGCATCGTCGAATATATCCATCGTCGCTTTCAAGAAGAGGTCAAACTCGACAGCCTTAACTTTCAAGACATTCGCATCGATCCGCAACGCAGCCTCGAGCGCCTGATCGACCTGCGACGGCAAGACATCGGCCTGCGCGACCTCACCCAAGCCTTCCAAGTGCCCAAAGATTGGGTGCTTTTAGAGCGCACGCTGCTTTTGATCAGCGGCGTTTGCAATCAACTCGAGCCCACGCTCAACCCCATGGGCGTCATCCGCCCCTACCTCGAAGAGGTCGTGCTGGGCAAGGACAGGGATTTTGCGACCCTGTTCATGCGCGCGCTTAAAGAAGGGGCGCTTAATGCCCTCAGCGTGCCCGATGATCTGCGGCGATACCTGCGACGCGCGCTGCGAGGCGATATCGAAACCCGCATTGCCGGCACCTGGCCCAAGACCCGCATGATGTATGCCTTGGGTCACCAGGCAATGTACCTGCTCTTGGCGATCTACGGCTCCAGCGTCGCGTTATGGATGCATATGCACCAACGCGAATCGTGGATTTTTCATGCGGCGTGGATCGGCGCCTGCTTTTTTGCCCTCTGTTGGCTTGGCAGTCTTTGGATGACACGGCACACTCAAACGCAACTAAGGCGGAGGCTGCAGCATGGACGACGATAATCAATCGAGCAAAGCACAGGGCGAGGTTCGACGCGGGATGGAAAAACTGCTGCGCGACACCATGCGCCAGGCCATCGAAAAAGGGATCGAGAAAGGCGTCGACCGTTTCAATCGCACCGACAAGGCCATTCGTGAGGTGGTCGAAGAGGTCAAGCTGCCCGAGATTCGCTTGCCGCGCGAGCTGGTTAATCAAGTCATCGCGCAACTCGAAGATACCAAAAACCATGTGGCACGCGTGGCTGCCCGTGAGACGCGCGAGTTTCTGCAAAACACCGACCTCGCCACAGAGATGCAGCGCGTGCTTAGCAGTTTGTCGCTTGAAGTGCGAACACAAGTGCGCTTTGTGCCCAACAAAACAGGCGAGCGACTCAATCTAAAAGCAACGCATCAGGTTGGCAGTATTAAGAAGAGCAGCGAAGACGACGAGACTGATGCCAATACAGGCTCAACATCCGCGCCGCCCGAGCCACAGTCCTAAGATGCCGCCCACAAGAGCGCTGGCTAAGGTCAAGCTGGCGTAGGCCAACGCGCGCAGACGGTGTCCTTCCTCGAGCAACTTCAACAGATCTAAGTTAAAGGTCGAGTAAGTGGTGAAGCCGCCCATCAGACCCATGCCAACAAAGGCCTGCAGATACTCCAGCCTGCTCACTTGAAGAGCGCTGCCCTGTTGTTCAGAAGAAAGCCACCCGGCAAGCAGGCCCAAGCCAAGCGAGCCCAAGCTATTAACCGCATAGGTGGACCAAGGGAAAGCCCCCTGCCATCCCAACCACTGAAATCCTCGCCCCACCGCTAGGCGCAGCATACTCCCCAGTGCGCCGCCTAGCCCTACCATCAGCCACAATCGCATGCCCTTACTTATGCAGCTTTGCAATTGACGGCAAGGAAGGCGTCTCCTACTGAACATCGACACAGTTATGGATACGCAGCTCACTCCCCGACAACGCAATATCCTGGCCTTTATCCGTGAATCGATCACAGAACATGGCTATCCGCCTACGCTGCGTGAAATCGGCCATGCCTTTGGCATTCGCAGCACGAATGGGGTTAACGATCATCTGCGAGCGCTGGAACGCAAGGGCTTGATTCGACGCGAAGGACTCAAGTCACGTGGTTTGCACATCTGCGATCCCGTTGAACGAAGTTCAGTACAGACAGGCGAGCTCTACAGTATTCCCCTGCTTGGCGACGTTTCTGCGGGACAGCTCAGCGAGGCGATTGAGCATACCGAATCCTTCATCCACATGGATGCCCAATGCTTCACACAAGGTCAGCCTAGCTTTGCCCTGCGCATCAGGGGCGAATCTATGATCGAAAAAGGCATCATGAATGACGACATCGTCTTTGTGCGCCGACAACAGAGCGCCCAGCCTGGCGAGATCATCATCGCCCGCATCGACGACGAGACCTCATGCAAGCTGTACTACCCCGAACAGGAAGGCGTACGCCTCCAGCCCGCCAACCAACATATGGAAGCGATTCGCATCCCCCACAGCGATTGGCGAGACAACTGCATCGTTGGCGTTGTAACTGGTGTTTATCGGCGAATTTAATCGAGCTTTGACGCTCTTTTCATCTCATTCGTTACAGGCCAATGCTGACACGTCGAGCCAAACAGCTTTGCCCACAAGCTTGGAGGAGTTGCTTCCCGTTGCATGTTCAATTTTGGCATAAACACGAACATTTCCTTGTCTACTAATGCCTATAAAATTGCTCTGAGCTACATGAACAATGGACCTAGCACCCAAGGACCCAAAAGATCCGCTGCTTGATGAGGAACCATCACCGGACCATGCTTCAGTTTGATGTCTAACAGCAAGTTGGTTGCAAGCTGAGGCATTAGTGCCCCGGATAGAAACACTGGCGCCAGCCAAACAAACAGCAAGTGAGTTGGTTGCATAAATTTCATGACATCCATCCTCTGCCTCATCCAACAAAACCCAACTCTGAGAGCGATGATCGTAAACGGAGAAGTAACATTGACCACCTAATCTACTAACATGAAGAGACCCCAGAAGACGCCTTGGAGTTTCACTGTCTAACGATTCACAAATCTCAGTTGCGTTTCCAAAGGACTGCTTTAATGACGCAATCTCTTCATCGGCAGGATTTGCACAGGCACTAATGCCCAGCATAAAGGTCAGAAGAGAAGAGAAGAGAAGATTTTTTACGTTCATAGCTAAAACCTCGATATACGTTAAGCGTGAATAGTGTTAAATGAAGGAGGCATTTATTAGCAAAGAACAAAAGTAAAGTCAAACTGTATTAAGTGCTTATTTAGGACTGTAGAAACTCCCGCTAAACACTCAACAAACGTCATTAAATGCTCCCGTTTATCTGGAAAATAATGACGCAAGCCCGTTCGCTTGCTGCGCTACTTCAGAAACCTATTCTCCACCCACGCTTTGCCTTTTGCACAGAAGACTCTATCCTGCTCCGTGTTGAAGAGGTTCGGATAGTCGCTGGGTCGTAATGACGGCCTGGAGGAAAGTCCGAGCTCCGCAGGACAAGATGCCAGGTAACGCCTGGTGGAGGTGACTCTAAGGAAAGTGCCACAGAAAACAAACCGCCCATCTTAGGCAACTAAGTGGGTAAGGGTGAAAAGGTGAGGTAAGAGCTCACCGGGCTTACGGTAACGTAAGTCGCAGGGTAAACCCCATCTGGAGCAAGACCAAATAGAGGCGTGTTTGAGGGCGGCCCGTCCAAATGCCTGGGTTGGTTGCACGAGGTCATCAGTGATGATGATCCCAGATGAATGACTATCCGTTAGCCACTAGGGCTGACGACAGAACTCGGCTTATAGGACCTCTTTAACGTATAACACCCCATGAATCGTGACGATCCATGGGGTGTTAGCTTTTATGCTAGGTCGAGTTCTCTTTACTCTTGCGAGACGATGTGGAACTCCACACGACGGTTCGCAGCGCGGCCATCAGGAGTGTTGTTCGACTCCACAGGGCGTGTTTCACCATAGCCCTCAGACTCGAGCTTGCCCTCTGAAGTTCCCAGCTTGCGCAGAGCCCTCAACACGCTGGCTGCACGACGCTGCGAAAGCTCGAGGTTGTACTCATCGCGACCGCGACTATCGGTATGCCCTTCGATGCGGATCTTGGTAATCCATGGACTTGCCTTAATCGCATCGGCAACAGCTCGCAGAACTGGATAGCTCTTCGCAAGAATCTTATCCTTGTTGGTTGCGAAGTATACTGGGCGGTTGATCTCGATCTTGCCCTTCTTGATTTGCACCAATCCAGGACAACCATTGCGCTTTGCAATCGTGCTAGGCGCACCATACTTGTCTGGGCATGCGTCTTCGATATCTGGAATGGTATCGCCATCACGATCAGGCAACGGACATCCCAACTTCTCTGGATCAGGCCGTGGTCCTTTATGAACCGTAGGACACTGATCTTCGCCATCGTTGATGCCGTCATTGTCGGTGTCGATGAGCGGACATCCGGGACGCTCGGGATCGGGGTTTGGACCATGATGCACGGTTGGGCACACATCATCTTTGTCCAACACACCGTCTGCATCCTGGTCATCCATATTGAGCGGACATCCAGGGCGCTCAGGATCGGGGTTTGGACCATGATGTACGGTCGGGCACACATCGTCGGCATCAAACACACCATCGCCATCGGTATCCCCAAGCGGACATCCAGGACGCTCGGGATCGGGGTTATCGCCTTGAGGAACGGTGACACAGTAGTCCTCTGCATCTACAATGCCGTCTTCATCGGTATCAAGCTGTTCAGCTCCTTCAGTCCAACGTCCGCCAATACCTAGAGATACACCAATCATAAGTAGACTTGGGTTATCGTTATCTGGATCTTTACCCCAACGGTAACGAATAAAGGGACCAAGTCTTACAGAACCGCTCTCATTGAGAGCAAATTCGTAACCCAAGCCCACGTCAAAGCCGTGTGCACGGATAAAACGGTCTGAATCATCTAAGGAACCACTGCCACCAAAGTTGTAATGAGCGTCTAGCCAGCCATCATCTTTGACATCCATAAGCAGCTCTGCCCAATGGAAGCGCAAACCAGCCATCAGACCGAAGTAGTTGGTATCCGGGCCGTCATCGCGACCGCCAACCCACATGGCCGTGCCAGCAACATGAGCGCCTAGCCAATCGAGGAAGTTGAGCTCGATCGCTAAGGTGCCACCCACACCAAAGCCGAAGGTATCGCGGTTTGGTTTATCGAGGGCATGCACACCGTAGAGCTCAACGCCACCGCCGATGAGGGAAATATAGCGCTCGGCTTTCGCTTGGGGCGCTGTTATTCCCATCCATGCCAGCGCAAGAAGGGGAAGGATTAAGACGTGACGGCACAATGCATGCCTTAGGGGGGAGTTTTTTGCTGGAAACATGGAACGAAGCACGGAAGCCTCCTTGTGAACTGCTCGTTATTGAGGACGTGTTGTTTGGAATAACCAAAAATGGGGTAATGAGGTATCGATTGCAGCTTTATGGTTACTGATGTCTTGCAATCGTTTGTATAGACCTTGAGATAAGATAAATTTCAGAATTTGCTAGCCAAAGCCAGCGCAAAAGCAACCATAGTTGCAAACGGACTGGAAGCTTACAGCATTATCTAAGCTCGAGCAAGCTAAACCTCAGTCGACCTAGCTTCTTCCTCGATGATGGCCAAGGGCAGTTGACTCAACAACACTGGCTGACCTTTCTCGCCTACGCCGATAAGCCACTCCTGCTGAGCATACCTCACTATAAAAACATGAGTGCGCGTACCCAAGCGTGTAAATGCCGTCACCTTGAGTGCCTGCTGCTCGGTTGTTGCAGTGCTTTTCTGCCGCGCTTGCAAGCGTTGTAATAAAAGCCCTGCCAACGCGACAACACCCAAAACAAAAGCAACTTTGAGAAAAGAGATAAGCATACGGCGTCTTAAGCTAGCCCTGTCAACACAACAACACCTTAAACGCCCACCGCTTGCGCTAAGATTTCGGCAATATCTTTTTGTGCGATGCTGTCCTCTTTTTCGTAAGCCTTCAGTCCATCGCTGAGCATCGTCATACAAAAAGGACACGCACTCGCCACTGTAGTGGCGCCGGTATCTAAAAGCTGGAGGGTGCGTTTTTGATTAACCCGATTGTCGTTTTGTTCTTCCATCCACATCTGCGATCCACCCGCACCACAACATAGGCCTCGAGCACGATTTGCCTGGTCGACCTCAACCAACTCAAGTCCTTCAATGTTGAGAAGGGCATCACGCGGTGAATCGTAGATATCATTGTAGCGCCCAAGATAACAGCTATCGTGATAGGCTACTTTGTCGTGCACAGCATGGGTCGTCTCCAACTTTCCTTCAGCGAGCAAACCCACAAGAAAATCACTGTGGTGCACAACCTGGTAGGAGCCACCAAAATCGCCATACTCGTGTGCCAGGGTATTAAAACAATGAGGGCATGCAGTGACGATGGTCTTTTCCGAAGCGTTGTGTGCGTTCAGCGTTTCGACGTTTTGTTCAGCAAGCATTTGAAAGAGATACTCATTGCCTGCTCGCCGCGCAGGATCGCCAGTGCAATTCTCTTTGGTCCCTAATATAGCAAAATCCACATTGGCTTTTTTGAGCAGTTTCGCGACAGCGCGAGCGACTTTTTTGGCGCGATCATCGTAACTCGCCGCGCAGCCCACCCAATATAAAACGGGAGCGTTAGGATGATCGCTCAGGGTACGAATACCAAGTCCATCACTCCATCCCGCGCGATCCATCGAAGAAAGATTCCATGGATTGCCATTGGTTTCCATCCCGTTAAAGGGCTTGGCAAGCTCCGATGGAAAAGCATTTTTCATCATGACCTGGTCGCGACGCATGCCGATGATTTTATCCACATAGGAGATCATTACGGGACACTGTTCTTCACAGGCACGACACGAGGTACAGGCCCAGATAACTTCGGGGTCGACGATATTGGGAACGAGCTCGGTAGGCGTAGGGCTACGAAAATAAGCCTCCTTGGGAGGATCGGGAAACGTATCGATCTCCTGCTTTTCAGCGCTTACATTAGGGCTGCCTTTGCCAAAGAAAGCTTGCTCAGTATCGTAAAGATGATCACGCAAGGCTAAGGTGAAGTGCTTGGGTGAAAGCTTTTTATCCGTAATGTAGGCAGGGCAGTTATCACTACAACGGCCACATTCAGTGCAGGTATACAAATCGAGAATGTGATTCCAGTTGAGGTCATCGATTTTGTCGATGCCCAAAGCTTCTTCGCGTTCCACTTTACCCTCGAGGTCCTCAAGCACGGGCAAACGCCCGGCTGGATTTTGATTGCGGGTGAAAACATTAGGAATCGCGGTGATAATATGAAAGTGCTTAGAAAAAGGCAGAATATTGAGAAAGATCAATACAAAGGCCGCATGCCACCAAAAACCAACATGCTGTATATTCTTCAGTATTCCGTAACTACTTATATCCTGAAGAATATAGGCAAACATAGATCCGATCGGCTCATAGGCGTGAAACTGCCATCCTCCGCCCAGCGCTCGTTGGATCAGTACATGTGATGCTCCGTCATAGAGAAAATCGGCAATCATCATGGTCGCGATGATGCCCAAAATAATGACTCCCTCGATACCCAAGGTCATGCGTTGCTCGCGCTTCACCAGGCGCAGCCAGAAAAACACCAAAGTCCCAAGCACAACCAAGAGTGCGAACAAGTCCTTGAGCAGGTTGTATCCGTCACCGAGCCAGGTCCCTGCTGCGAACAATCCCCACAGATCGAAATGAGAATCGTAGCCGCGCCCCCATAAAATCAAGCTGCGCAGTAGCAGTACAAGAAACCCAAAGAAAATGAAGATATGCGCAATGCCAGCGGCACGATAACCAGGCATGCGCCGCTGCCCCAAAGCAAAAACGATGACGTCTTTGATGCGCTGCAGAAGGACAGGTGGCGATAAATCAAAATCTGGATCGGCGACACCTAGTGCAAGCTGCCGCCAACGCCGATGCATCGACCATGCGAAAAAGGTCAGGGTCGAACACAAAAGAAAACTCATCGCAATAGGGCTCATGGCTATCCTTCCGGGCGCCCACCCTATCACGATTTTTTAAATCATCGCTATCAAAACTCGCCGAATAAGCCCTGAATCTTCACATCCAAAGAGGACGCAACTTTGTAGAGCGAGCTAATTGACGCACTGGATTCTGCCCGCTCGATTTGCGAGAGCAGAGAAACAGATAGATTGGTTCGTCTCGCCATCTGCTTGAGTGTCAGACCACGCTCTTTGCGTAGCGCACGAATGGTCTCCCCAATGACGCGGTGAAGATTTTCTTCGGGCGATCGTAATAGTCCTTTTTTCCTGCGCACACGATCAATGACTTCGCGAAACTCAGCCGGGTTAAAGGGTTTTTGTAGATAATCAGTGGCCTCGAGCTTCATCGATTCAACTGCGGTTTCGAGGTTTGGATAGCCCGTGAAGATCACCACAGCAACGTCATCATCGATTTTGCGAATTTGACGCATCACTTCAATCCCATCTAATTTAGGCATCATAAGATCAAGAATAACTAAGTGATAGCCACCATTTTTGACTTCTGTTGCAGCTTTCTCGGCGTGTGACAGTGTGGTTACTTGAAAACCGTCTTTACTAAGAAAAGTCTCCATAAAGTCACAAATTTCCTTGTCGTCATCAACGACAAGAACGTTCACATGAGGTGATGATTTCGACATAACGAATAGGCTCCTAAATTATTATTAAAGCAAATAACCGCGAGGGCAGTCAGAGTGAGAAAAGCTAAATCTCTAACCCACGGTCCCGAACCGTGTGCGCTAAAAAATTGCGCTACGCCCCGCGTGCATAAGTTTAGTGAACCTAGATGACGATAATCGCGAAGTCAACGAACAATCCAACGAAATAGCTGAAAAGCGTCCATAATATTGGCATCTCCGGAGAGCCAAGGGCCAAGGCGAAGCATCCCATCAGAATCAGCAGAGATCACTCCAGCCGGACTCTCAAGACGGGGTGGGTCGGGTCGTATATGCGCATGGGTTCGCTGAACCTTTTCGACCACCTGAATGCCTTCATCGCGAGCAGGCGTGCAAACAATGTACACAAGATACCCGCCCGGGCGCACCAGAGGCAAGACACGACACAAAATCTGATACTGGAGCTCGGCTAGCTTCGCTAATGATTGCAGATTGGTCTGCTGTATGCGTTCTGGATGACGATAGAGAGTACCTAACCCTGAACACGGCGCATCGACGATGACCCTATCAAATTGCCCCTGGGGTAATGCACCAAGGCCTATACTAAGGTCAACTGCAGCCGTGCTCACTCTTGATGTATCAATGCCTAAGCGTGTCATTTGCTTGGCAATCACGGCTAGTTTTCTTGGATGAATATCCACCGCAGTGACATGTCCAGAATCCCCTACAGACTGAGCAAAGCGTAGGCTTTTATTGCCGCGCCCGGCGCAAGCGTCCAAAACATACTCACCCTTTTTGACGCCACATAAGACGCTGGCGATTTGAGCGCCCTCCTCTTGGATATTGAAGTGCCCCTCGCGATAAGCAGTGCTTTGATGCAAGGCACCACCCTGAGAAACGTGCAAAGCGTCTGAGAGCCACCGACTTGGTGTGATCTCTGCGCTAGGACTGTCCTGTTGCAACATGCGCCGCAGCTCTTCCTGGCGTTCTGGATAAGGCAGCCACAATGTTGCGCAGGGTTTTACAGAGGCCTGACTAAGACACGCCGCGCGCTCAGAACCAAGCGACTGCTCAAAAAGAGTTTGCAGCCATGGGGGCAAATTGAGCTGCTGAATCTCAAACTTTGATGGGTCTTCTTTCTTTTCTCGACTCAGGCGCCGCAATACTGCGTTGGCAACCTTGGCCAGCACCGCACCACGTTTCTTACGCACCAGGGTCACTGTCTCAGACACCACGGCATAAGCGGGAACCCGATCGAGAAAACGCAGCTGGTAGAGAGCCGCGCGCAATGCGGCACGAAGGTAGGGGTTCGTTGTATGCAAAGGTTGACGCAGATAGCTCGCTAACTCGGCATCGATGGGAATCTGATGCCGCAATGTGCCGTAGACAATTTCCGTCGCAAGCGCTTTGTCTTGACGCGCAAGACGCTCAGCTTGGCAAAGTGCATGCTCCAACGCTGCTTTGGCAAAAGCTGCGTCTTTCTCGACTCGCTCGAGAACATCAACAGCCACCGCACGTCCATTTACAAGCCCAGCTTTCTTCATCGTCTACGGATACCCCCTTTGATGTTCACAAGCATGTCGAAACAAGCGTGCTAGGGCCTCTGCTATGAAAGGCTTAGTTCGGAATCGCTGGCTGCAATTGCAAGAGCTTGCGATCTTCCCGCGTCGATTCACCGTCACCGACCCTACCGAAGGCGCATCTGTGGCGGGCTTGGAAAAATACTGGATCGATACCGAAGAGGGTCGCGTTGAAGCCTGGTTGCTTGCTCCCACAGCTCCTCAGACAGCGCCCTCTCCCTTGGTGGTCTTCGGTCATGGTAATGCGGAGCTCGTCGATCATTGGCCGGAGTTACTGCGCCCTTATCGAGATATGGGCATGTATGTCTTGATGCCGGAGTATCGCGGTTATGGACGCTCTGCAGGCACCCCTTCTGAGCAAAAAATCACCGCAGACATGCTGCGTTTTTTCGATTTAGTTCTTGCCGAGCACAAAGACATCGACCCGACGCGGATTGTTTATCATGGCCGATCGTTGGGCGGCGGAGCGGTTTGTTGCTTGGCACGCCATCGTTCGCCCCAGGCTTTTGTGCTGCAATCCACCTTTGCGAATATTCCCAGCATCGCCAAACGCTGGATGGTGCCGCGCGCATGGTTACGCGACCATTTCGAAAACCTCCAGGTGCTGCAATCGCTCAATCGCCCCACCCTTGTTTTTCACGGCATGAAAGACTGGGTCGTGCCCTTTGAACATGCCGAAAAAATCGCGCTTCTCGTGCCCAACGCCACCTTGGTTTCCTACGAAAACACGGGGCACAACGACTGTCCCCCAGTATGGGGGCACTTTTGGAATGCCATCCGTCGTTTTCTAGTTAGCCAAGCGCTCATATCCGATGATGTGCCGTCGTTTTAGGTACATATAAAAAGACTTACGATCATGACCACCACCTATGCAGGCACTGTACACTCTCTTGGAATTATATTCATCATGCTCGGCAGCTTTTGGAGCTGTGAAGGCTGCGATCCGAATACGGATAAGCCAACGCATCGAGATGACTCCGTTAAGTCGAACGTTGCACCCCAAACCTCAGCAATACATCGACGGCTAAACAGCGCACAAGAGCGACTGACCAAAGGCGGTGCAGGAGGTCAGCTGATTGCCAAAAGCATCAAAGCCCATGGAGGCTTGGAGACCTGGTTAAGGCAAGCAAGCTTAGCGTTTGACTTTGACTACCAACCTATCGCTCAACCCGAGCGCCATATGCACACGCGCAACTATGTTTATCTGCGATCTGCATGGGCAAGGCAGCAAGAACTGGGAGATGCAGCGCCACTGGCAACGTTGGGATGGAACGGCAAGGTTGCCTGGATTACACCCAGTGCGGAAGCCTTTCCTGCACCGGCGCGTTTTTGGGCACTTACCCCCTACTACTTCGTTGGAGTGCCCTGGGTTTTTGCCAACCCTGGCATTCGGTACAAGAAACTAGACGATGTCCTCCTCGATGGAAAACGCATGCATAGAGTGCATATCTCCTTTGGAGACAACATCGGCGATGCTCCAGACGACTATTATGAAGTCTTTATTAACGCCCAAAACTTTCGCGTCACAGGCTTGCTCTACATCGTTTCCTACCCAGGCTTCTTCAAACCAGGCGAGCACTCTCCAGAAAAATTCATGCGGTATCTGAACTACACAGACGTGGATGGTCTTTGGTTCGCGCAGCGCTACGATGCCTTTCTCTGGGATCGGCAACGCGAAGCGCCTGGGAAAAAAGTATCAGACGTTAACATCCGCATCATCAATGTAAGCACAACAGTTGATAAAACACGCTTTGAGCCACCTGAAGGCGCTGTTATCTCAGATGCTATCAACTAAGGGCATGTGTAGCGCCTAGCTTTTGTCTAGAGCTCGTAGTTCTTCAGCCCGTTGGGCAGCGCGCATCACGGCTTTCATCAGGGTGGCATGCAGGGCCTCTTCTTCGAGTGCTTGCAAGCCTGCGATCGTGGTGCCACCGGGGCTAGTGATTCGCTCACGCAACACAGCCGGATGTGTGTCCTCAGACTCAAGGTAACGCGCGGCGCCAAGCATGGTATGCAGCGCTAACTTGGATGCCACATGGCGAGGCAATCCTAAACGAACGCCGCCATCACTCATGGCCTCAACCACGGAAAGCATATAAGCCGGCCCAGAACCACTCAATCCCGTGACCGCATCCATTAGCTTTTCCTCGATTTCCACACTGAAGCCTACAGCGTCGAATATGCGTTGCGTACGCTCTCGGTCTTCTTGAGTCGCATGAGATCCGGCAGCAAAGGCCGTCGCGCTATGTCCTACCATCGCGTTGATATTAGGCATAACCCGCATCAGACGTGTCTGCGCAGGAAAGCCATCGGCAAGGGTGGCCAAAGAAACGCCAGCTGCAATGGAGATCACCAGGGGTTGTAGTTTAGCAAAAGCAGGCAAGGCCACTAACTGCTTGGCCGTGACTGCAAGGTGTTGGGGCTTCACCGCCAACACCAAAACCTGCGGCGCTGTAGCAAGCAAGTCAGCAAGACTCGCACAGGCATGAATACCGCAGGCACCATGCAAGGACTGGGTGGCTTCCTCGCGAATATCGTAGGCAGCAATAGCATCCGGAGCCCATCCACCTTGGCGCACCAGTCCACCGATAATCGCTGAGGCCATGTTACCGGCACCCACAAAAGCAAGGGTCTGTCGATCGTGCATCTGCATGCTTGCCTTTGTGGAATCTTTCCCTAGGCCCTGCAACACTAAAGATATGTCTACGCCCTCTGCTCCCACCGTCGCAACCTTCCAAGCACGCCGAGACGCCATGTTGAAATGCATGGGCGACGGGGTTGCCCTCTTCCCTGCAGCCCCCGTGTTTGCGCGCAACGCCGATGTCGAGCACCCCTACCGTCAGCATAGCGACCTGTATTACCTCAGCGGGTTAGAAGAACCCGAAGCGTTATTGCTGCTCACTCATCACCACGCCGAGTACCGCAGCGTTATCTTTTTGCGCAGCCGGGACCCGCAACGCGAGCAATGGGAAGGGTATCGTGTGGGCGTTGAGGATGCGCCCAAAGCACTGGGCGTAGACGTAGCCTTTGATATCGACGAGCTCGACACGCGGCTACCGCAGTTTCTCGCCGGAGCAGCCCGGCTTCATTACAGCGTGGGCGAAGACCCCGATATGGACGAGCGCGTGCTGGGTATCTTGCGCGAGATGCGCACACGGGCACGCTCTGGAGGCGCCCCACCTCATTGCATCGTTGATCTCGAAGCCTCACTGCACACCATGCGTCGGTGCAAAGGAAGCGAAGAGCAAACGCTAATGCGGCACGCAGCCACGATCAGCGCGGAGGCCCATCGCGCCGCCATGCAACACGCACGACCAGGCCGTTACGAGTACCAACTCGAAGCAATCGTGCAGCAAGTCTTCACCCACCAAGGTAGTCGGCGCCCCGCTTACGAAAGCATTGTTGGCTCAGGCCCCAACGCCACCGTCTTGCACTATCGCGACAACCGTCGTCAGCTTCAGGATGGCGACCTCGTACTCATCGATGCGGGATGCGAGTACCTTTATTACGCCGCCGATATCACCCGTACCTTCCCCGCAAACGGTCGCTTCTCCAAGGCTCAGAGAGCTCTCTACGAGGTGGTACTGCATGCTCAAAAGCAAGCTATCGCTGCCACCAAACCAGGGGTCACATTGGAAGAGGTGCATCGCATTGCGGTGCACTGCATCAGTGAGGGACTGCTGAAGCTAGGCATCCTCAAAGGCAAGCTCGAGAGTGTCATCAAGGAAAAGCGCTATTTGCCCTTTTTCATGCATCGCACCTCACACTGGCTGGGTATGGACGTGCATGATGTAGGCGACTACTGGCAGCAACAAAGTCCCTGTGCGCTGGAACAGGGTTTTGTATTTACTATCGAGCCTGGTATTTATGTGCGTCCCGATATGCAGGAGGTGGATCCCATGTGGCGTGGTATCGGCATTCGCATCGAAGACGATATCCTGGTGACCAACACGGGTTATGAGGTACTCAGCGCTGATGTGCCTAAAGAGGTTGAAGCGATTGAAAGGTGGATGGCCGCCAAGTCAGACTGATGCAGGCATCTTGCCCGGCATCTTCGTAAGGACGATGCACCCGCACGCTCACTTCCCGCCCTCCGGCTAACTCGATAAAGCGCCGAAACAGCCCAGCCATAAACACGGTCGCGACTGGGAAGCTCCCGTACAAAAATCTTCCAGTGCCCTTCGCGAATTGGCTGTAGGTCAATGTGATGAGCGCTGTGATAATGCTGCCACAACTGCGGAATATGCTTGACCGCCACCTGCGGATCCGCCTGGGCAATGAGTTCGGCATGACGCTCGGGGATGTATGCATCGGCTAGGGCCATTCCGATGCGTTGCACAATGCGACCATCGTGACGGCCGCTCTTCTTCTCGAGCGAGTCGAGCAAGGTCGTGCAACGCTTCTCGGCTACCCATTCGTGTTGGTCTTGACGCAGCGTGGCCTCTTCGTCGCAACATAAAATCGCATCGCTAAGGCTGAGCGAAGCCTCATTACCCAAATATTGCTGTGCATAAGCCCCGATGGCGCGCACCAAGGTGCCGCGAATCCGTGCGTCGGGATCACGCATTGGGGTCTTCTCGGTGATCGTGCCATCAAGAGGAGCCGTCTTGCTATCTCGCAAGGAAGGCGGCATCGCAGCCAAATACGAGGCGTAATATCCACTATCAGGACGTGTTGCCTCTTCCATACAGGAGAGAGGCTGACTCGAGCGCCCACCACGCATCGTCGGCGGCTCCGTCCAAACCCCTTCGGGAGCAGGCATGAGATCAATACCCAACACACCCGGCTGACCTTGGGTCAGGGTCGCAAGCCGCGGACCAACGCCTTGCCGAGTCTGAACGCGCGAGTCGAGGGGCGCATCGTAGAAACCAGGTGGTGCCGAAATGCTTGGCAAACTGATGGGCATGCTGGACGCGGCCCGTTCAAAGACCTCCAAGGATGCACCAAAGGGCAGCAGGGCTTCGAACATATGCGTCGCACTATCAAAACGCTGCTCACGGTCGCGGGAAATGGCTTTGTGCACCACGGCAGAGAGCTCGGGAGGGACGTTGGGAGCGACCGACGACAAGGGCATGGGATTGGCGGAGGTGATCTTGTGCAACAGGGCGTGGTAATTGTTGCCGTCGAAAGGCATGCGCCCACTCAAGGCCTCATACATCATCACCCCTACGGCATAAATGTCGATGCGATGGTCCAGATGCCGATGGCCTTTGGCTTGCTCGGGACTCATGTAATAGGGCGTGCCCACCATCACGCCGGTTTGGGTCAGGTCTAAGGCGTCCCGCTGGGCAGTGCGAATCTTGGACACACCAAAGTCCAAGATTTTGATGAAGTCAGCGATACCGTTGCGTGCGGTGAGAAACACATTGTCGGGCTTGAGGTCGCGATGAATGATCTGCTTGCGATGCACCGCCTCTAGCGCATCGAGAACCTGCCCCATGATAAAACATAAGCGCTTGGGCTCAACGGTCATCTCGCGTTCAAGAAGATCGGCTAAGCTCTCGCCGCGTAGGTATTCCATGACCAGAAAAGGAGTACCGTCCTCATCGTAGCCAAGGTCAAAAATGTCGATGATGTTATCGTGCAAAGTGGCTGCTGCAGCGCGTGCTTCACGCTGAAAACGTGCCACCGCACGCGCATTGCAAGCCAGCTCCGGATGCAAACGTTTGAGCGCCACCCGCCGACCAATGCGCACATGCTCCGCAAGATACACCGCACCCATGCCTCCCTCGCTGAGCAAACTGATCACTCGATAGCGATTGGCAAAAATATGCCCAACCAGCCGACTTCCCACATCCACCGGCTTTCCCGTCAGCGGACAATGGGTATATGTCGGCGGATGTACATGCCCGCAGTGACTACACACACGGTCACTGTGCTCTGCGGTATTCAGGTGCACCCCTGTCATGAACGACTCGATTGACCTTCCCTACCGTTAAGGGTGCCTGTTTCGAGACGAAGGGGTCAAGCCTTTTATGGGGGTACGACATCACTCTTTTGGGTGTGTCACCCCTATAAAATCTAGCGCTTATCCAACGACATAGCGTTGCCAGTAGGTCTTCAACTCACGTCCTACTCGGTTGGACATCAAGACAAGTCCAGGCACATTTAAGAATGCCATACCAAGAAGCATTAAGTCAGCAAAAACAATCACGCTTCCCAGTGGCAAGACCGCACCTGCGATAATCGAGGCAATGAAAATAACGCGATAAACCACGGCGCTACGGGGTGAAGCCAAGTACGACCAACAGCGCTCGCCATAATAACTCCACGAAATCATCGTCGAGAACGCAAAAAGAAGCACCGCCACGGTAAGGATGGGCGGAAACCAAGGTAGGGTCTGTGCAAAGGATTGCGAGGTTAGTGCCACCCCCTCCAGCTGCGTATCGCCATACTGACCTCCCAATACCACCACCAGTGCGGTAATCGTGCACACAACGATGGTATCGATGAAAGGCTCCAGCAGCGCGATAATCCCCTCGCGAATGGGCTCGCTCGTCGTGGCTGCCGCATGCGCAATCGAGGCCGAGCCAATACCCGCTTCGTTAGAAAACGCAGCCCGCTGAAACCCTGTGGCCATAACACCGATAAAGCCGCCTACCCCTGCCTTGATCTGAAAGGCTTGCGTCACGATGTGGCGCAAGGCGGGTCCCACCTCATCGGCACGCAGGATAATCATCAACACCCCTGCAAAAACGTAGATACCGCACATAAAAGGCACGATATAGCCCGCAACTTTGCCGATACGCTGAATGCCACCGATGATCACCACGCCCACTAGGAGGGCAATCACGATGCCGTAGATCAGTGCGCCCTGCCCACCGCGAAAGAGCGGCAACATCTCCGCCAACTGAGCGTGGCTTTGATTGGCCTGGTACATGCAGCCAGCGCCCAAACTGGCACCAATGCAAAGCAGGGCAAAAAACCAGGCCAACACCTTGCCTAAAAGCGTCATCCCAGGGCGATTCAAATCAGCCAGGCCCTCTTTGAGGTAATGCATCGGTCCGCCCGACAAGGTGCCATTGGCATCAACGCGGCGATACATTTGACCCAGGGAGCATTCGGTGAACTTGGAGGACATCCCCAAAAAGCCCGCCAGCACCATCCAAAAGGCTGCGCCCGGTCCACCCACACTAATCGCCACCGCAACGCCGCCGATATTGCCCAGACCCACCGTCGCCGAGAGCGCCGAAGACAAAGCCTGAAAATGAGAGACCTCCCCTTCGTCCTCGTCGTTGTCGTATTTACCACGCAGCACCGCCAATGCGTGTGAAAAGCCGCGTAAATTGATAAACCTGTAGCGCAGGGTAAAAAAGGTAGCGCCCAGCATAAGCCAGATGACGATCAAGGGCATCCTGGCGTTCTTACCGGCGGGGGCGTCGTTATCCCAAAAGATCACATCGTAAAAAAAGACGCTCTCGATGGGACGCACCACGTAATCGCGAAAGGCCCGATCCATGCTCGCAATGCCGCTATCAATCGTCGGCTCACTGGCGGCATGGGCCGTGTTCCAACTGGACCAGAGCATGAAGAAGGTTACGCCAACCACATGCACAAACGAGCGTCGCATCATGGGCACGCGGTGTAGGCGTATTTACTCGAGGCGCAAGCTCGACAGGTGCAGTGGAGGTGTCTTCTTACAATCGCTCTCCCTCTACGCATACCGCCCCATCCTCGCTGGCATGTGCTATCACCCGCCGCATGAATGCTTACGACCCCGCCCACATCGAGCCCAAATGGCAGGCTTATTGGCACGCGCAGCAGACCTTTCGCACCCCCGAGCACATCAACCCCGGCCAACCCTGCTCGTATATCCTCGACATGTTCCCCTATCCCTCTGGAGCGGGTCTGCATGTGGGCCATCCGGAGGGCTACACAGCCACCGATATTCTCGCGCGCACCGCCCGCGCCCGCGGTCATGCCGTCTTGCACCCCATGGGCTGGGATGCCTTTGGGTTGCCCGCCGAACAGCACGCCATTCGCACCGGCACCCATCCGCGCCACACCACCGCGAGCAATATCGATAACTTCAAACGCCAGTTGCAAATGCTGGGTTTCAGCTACGACTGGGAGCGAGAGATCAACACCACCGACCCAGGCTATGTCAAATGGACGCAGTGGATTTTCCTGCGTCTGTTCAAGCGCGGCTTGGCCTATCAAGCGGAGGTGCCTGTCAATTGGTGTCCCGCCTTGGGCACCGTGCTCGCCAACGAAGAGGTTAACAACGGCGTAAGCGACATCGGCGGTCATCCGGTCAAGCGGGTGGCCCTGCGTCAATGGATGCTGCGCATCACCGCCTATGCAGAACGCCTGCTTGAGGACCTGCAGCACACCCAATGGCCCGAAAGCACGCGGCGCATGCAACAAGAATGGATAGGCCAATCGAAGGGCGCAGCGCTTAACTTCGCCCTTGTCGATGCCCAAGGCCCCGAGCTGCAAGTCTTTACCACCCGCGCCGATACCTTGTACGGCGTGAGCTTCCTGGCCATCGCGCCCGAACATCCCCAGCTCGATGCGCTTGCCGTCGGTGAGCAACGCGAGGCAACGCTGCGCTATCGGGATGAGGCCAAGGGCAAAAGCGAACGGGAGAGACAGGCCAATCAAAGCAAGAGCGGGGTATTTACAGGCAGCTATGCCAAGCATCCGCTGAGCGGCGAGGGGGTTCCCATCTGGGTGGCCGACTATGTCTTGTGGGGGTACGGCACCGGCGCGGTCATGGGAGTGCCTGCCCACGACAGTCGCGACTTCGAGTTCGCTCGCCTCCATCATTTGCCTATCCGTCAGGTAGTTCGCTCGGCAAAGATATCTAGCGACGAAGCACCCGCCAAGGCTTACACCGGCAAAGGCATCGCCATGAACTCAGGTGAATTCGACGGCCTCGATAGCGACGCCTGCGCCGAGGCCATCATCGCCGAACTTAGCCGGCGCGGGTGTGGCGAGGCCCGTGTGGAGTACAAGCTGCGCGACTGGGTCTTCTCCCGGCAACGCTATTGGGGCGAGCCCATCCCTATCCTCTTCCC
>CAYWAT010000043.1:0-18919 GCA_964456305.1 uncultured Polyangiales bacterium
TGGCTCCCGGAGAAGCCACCTTAGCCCACTGTCCAAATTTCGGGGTCCACTATAATCACCAGCATTGTTATTCTTGTCTAAGGTCGGGCTGACGGAGCGTTGACATGCCGTCAAAGCCAATAGAAACACTAACAAAATCAAAAACTTCATAAGATATGCTTTCAAAAATTAAGGAACCTAAAATTAAGGCTCACAATAATAGCATACTTTTACAAATTAAAAACAATCATCTCAGCAACCAACCCTTGCTGCCATGATGTAGCAGAGCAGCGCTACACGGTTGATCTCTAAACCGCCCTCACGTCACTCTGATCCTGGCTTACATCCGGTCCTCGTCTCTCAAGGTCGCGACTCGTATGAGCGAAGCGAATGCCTGCGAAGCAGGGCAGAGGAGCGCAGCAAAGGCTGAGAGTACATACATTATCGTTCCTGCGGTCCGGGTGCACTTAGGCTCAAAGCAAATTGAGAGCGGTTTAGTTATCAGCCGAATTAGAGTTAGGCAAAGTCGCGCTTAGGCCGACCAAGGACAGACCGCCATCGCAGTTGATGATACTGCCATGCACGTAGGCTGCGGCTGGGGAGCATAAAAATAGGGCTGTCTGAGCGATATCATCCAAGGTTCCTAAACGCCTGAGGGGCATTTTATCCGCCAATTGCTGTCGCTGGGCTCGAGTTGGCGCCAGTCTCTCCATGCCTTCTGTACCTTCGATCGGCCCGGGCACCAAGCCATTAACACGAATGCCCTGAGGCCCCCACTCCAAAGCCAGGCTGCGGGTGAGCATATCCACACCCGCTTTTGCTGCACTCACATGCGATTGACCCCACGCAGGCATGGTGGCTTGAGGCGCAGAGATGTAAAGCAAGCGAGCGCCCGGGCTACGCAGGTAAGGGTGAGCTGCTTTGGCCACATGAAAACTGCCCAGCAAATCGATGTCGACCACCGAGCGAAAACCATTCGACGAAAGTCCCTCAATAGGCGCCACAAAATTACCCGCAGCTGCTGCAATCACAATATCGATGAGCCCCCACTGCGCATGTACCTTTTCAACAGCAGACTGAAGTTGTGCAGGCTCGCGCACATCAGCAATTGTGGTTAGCGTGGCCGCACCGGTGTCTTCGCTGATCTGACCCGCAGCACTTTTGGCTTTGGTCTCATCGCGACCAAGTAGGGCAATCTTGGCACCAGTAGCAGCAAAATGTGTCGCAATAGCCAGCCCGATGCCGCTAGTACCGCCACAAATCCATACCACCTGATCTTTAAATTCTCGCCCGGTGTATTCTGTCATTGCTTCAATCTACGCGATTCCTCAACAAAAACGCGACAAAAATATAAGTTTAATCAATGTCTTTCTCAAAACGATGGCTTAGGCTCTGCACCACCTCAAAGGTATTGGAAGACAATTCAGGTCGGGCGAGGATGGATAAAAGCTGCTTTTTAACCTGTTGACGTCGTTGCTCATCGAGCTTGTGGCAAAGCTGAAAACTCTCCGCCAAGCGCGCTGCCAAAATGGGATTATTCGCGTCAAGCTCGCACACCGCTTCTGCAACCAGGCGATAACCCTCTGCATCAGCGCGATGAAAAACACTCACGTTGCGCGCTAAAGTACCGTAAAGAGCGCGCACATTGTTGGGGTTGTGAACATTAAAAGCGGCATGCGAACGCAATGCCTGCACTCGCTCTAAGGTATCTGCCAAGGGGCTACTCGCAATTGTAGCAAACCACTTGTTGAGTACCAGCGGGTCTTCTTGCCATCGCTCATAAAAGGTGCGAATCGCCGCCTCACGCTGAGGGTTCGCGTGATCCACCAAGGCAGCAAAAGCCGCAAGTTCTTCGGTCATCGTTTGAGCATGCTCACAGGCTGACCAAACTCGCTCATAATGAGAGTGTTCCGGCAGAGTCATCAGCGGCGCAAAAGCAAGAGCACGCAAAGCCCGAACGCCAATCGCATTCGCACTGCGATCGTGGGCATCGGGTTGCGGATACTGCTCGAGCAAGCCTAACCAAAGCGGTGCATGCACGTGGGCCGAGGCCTGCCGCAATGCCTGCAAGGCAGTGCAAAGAGCATCGATATCAATGCGCTCTAAAGTCACCATAAAATCGCCCAAACTTGGCAAGGTAAGTAGCTTCGCCGCCAATGCGAAATCCACGGATTGCGTTTCGAGAACCTGCTCAAGCACATGTTGGCGAATCGCCATAAGTGCTTGCTGCGCCTCACTCACAGTCACCCCGCTCATGTGATCACTGACGGCGCGGTGAGCCATGCGCTGTAGGGCTTCCCATCGATTAAAGGCATCCTCCGCATGCAATGCCAAGACGCGATCGTCTGCGAGGGTTTGGCGGCTGCGCAACATCACAGGGGCAGAAAAATCACCCAAAAGAGAGAGCACCGGCGCTTGGGTTAACTGCGTAAAGGTCCAGGTCTGCTCGGCCTGAGTAAAATGCAGCGGCGAATCCACCGCATTGCCCTGACTATCGCATAAAGGCAGAGCCTTCCCTTCGGGCGTAAGCAATGTGAGATTTACAGGGATGGGCAAGGCTTTCTTCAGAGCTTGCCCCGGAGTGGGATCGGTGTACTGACTTAGTCGCAAGGTGTAGCTTCCTTGCGCAGCATCCCATTGCCCTTCGGCCTCAACGATGGGTGTGCCCGCTTGATCATACCAGCGCTGAAACAACGACAAATCCTCCCCTGAAGCATCAGCGATCGCTTGCACAAAATCCTCGGTACACACCGCCTGGCCATCGTGTCGTTCGAAATACAGATCGCAGCCACGACGAAAAGCCTCTTTGCCCACCCAGGACTGCATCATACGGATAAGCTCGGCCCCCTTTTCATACACCGTAGCGGTATAAAAGTTGTCGATTTTGATATAATGCTGCGGTCGCACCGGATGCGCGCGTGGTCCCGCATCTTCGGCAAATTGCAGCTGCCGCAAACGCTGGACATCGTCGATACGCTGCACCGCCTCACTTCCCATCGCAGCCGAAAACTGCTGGTCGCGCAGGACGGTAAAACCCTCCTTGAGACTGAGTTGAAACCAATCGCGACAGGTCACTCGATTGCCCGACCAGTTATGAAAGTACTCATGCCCTACGACGCTGAGAATGCGAGCAAAGTCGGCATCGCTAGAACTGCGCGCATCAGCAAGCACCAGCGCCTCGTTAAAAATATTGAGGCTCTTATTTTCCATCGCGCCTAGATTGAAATCGCGAATGGCGACGATTTGGAAAATATCCAAGTCATATTCGCGACCATAAGCCTGCTCGTCCCATGCCATCGCTTGCTTTAAGGCTTCCATGGCAAAAAGAGCGCGCGGCTCGCTATCCGGGTCCACCCAAATGCGCAGAGTGACCTCACGTCCTGACAGTGTGCGGAAGTGATCATCAACCGCGCGTAAATCACCCGCCACCAAAGCAAATAAGTAGCAGGGCTTGGGATGAGGATCGTACCAGGTCACCGCCCGGCGTTGATCGGGCAAGCGTTCATCAGCGACACAGATTCCATTGGAGAGCAGCACCGGATAAGCTTCGGCATCAGCAACCACCGTGGTGGTGTAGACGCTGAGACAATCCGGGCGGTCTTGAAAATATGTAACGCGGCGAAACCCCTCTGCCTCCATTTGCGTACAGAAGGTCCGTCCCGAGCGATAAAGCCCTTCCAAGGCGGTATTGCGCTCTGGGTGAATACGCGTGTGGATGCTCAAGACGAAGTGTGTTGCCGTGGGCTGAATCGTGAGTGATGAGGGAGTGCAAAGATAGTTTTCCGCAGACAGCAATTCACCGTCCATCCGAAGCTCGAGCAGCTCAAGCTCACAACCATCGAGCACTAAAGGAGGGAGTTCTCCTTTTTCTGCCAGAAAAGAATCACAGCGATAATGCACCTCGCTCTGGACGTAGGTCTCAGCTTCGCCAAGCTCAAAACGCAGGGCAACCTTCTCCGCATGCCAGCTAAGGGCACGATAATCATGCAAAAAAATGGTTTGTGCCGGTGTGGATGCGGTCATGGTTACTCCGAGCGTTTCTTACTTATCCCGGCAATGAAAAGCTCGTAGCTCTCGCTGCGCGTGGCTTGGGGTCGAAAGATGCGATGCCGATCAAAATGCTGGCGCACCGCCGAACGCGCCTCATCAAAGTCGCTTCCTTGAAAGATCTTACCGACAAAATTACCGCCAGCATCAAGCCACTGCAAAGCAACCTGCAAAGCCTGCATAAACAATTGAAAACTACGCATCTGATCGAGGTGGCGATGCCCAGTGGTCGCTGGCGCCGCATCGCTCAAGACCACATCGAAGCGTGCATCTGCATCCAAGTGCTCGGCAAGATCATGAATATCGGCGGTGATCATGCGACAGTGCTGAGGCAAGGAGCCGCGATAGCTTTGTAAATCCACGCCCACAACATGCCCGGCACCACCCACACGTTCGGCAGCATATAAGCTCCACGACCCCGGATAGGCGCCCAAGTCAAGCACTCGTTGACGAGGCTTGAGCAAACCTAAACGCTTGTCGATCTCTTCGAGCTTATAAACAGAACGGGCGAGGTGACCTTCACGACGCGCACGCTTGCCATAAACATCTTGGTATCGCCGCCGGCGCGCCACAGTTGCTGCGCAAACGCTCAGGCTTGCTCAGCAGCGCTGGCATCAGAATCGCCTTCACTGCCTGCAGCTTCAGCCTGGGCTGATTGTGCGGGCTGTGGATGACCAAAGGCCTGCTTCTTTTTGACGGCACCACGTACGGTGACCAAGCCATTGCGTGGTCCGGGAACAGCACCTTCAACCATAACCACATTTTCATCGGCCAAAATCTTAGCGATGCGCAAGTTGAGCAAGGTCACTCGGGTATTGCCATACTGACCGGGCATACGCTGATTCTTAAAGGTACGACCGGGAGTCATGTTCATACCGATGGAGCCACCATGACGACGGTACTCGTGGGTACCGTGAGTATCGGTAGCAGCACCGCTAAAACCATGACGCTTCATGACACCCGAAAAACCTCGGCCCTTGCTCGTACCAACCACGTCGACGAACTGGCCTTCTTTAAAAATGTCAGCGACAGAGAGCTCCTGACCTACGCTGTAGTGCTCTAGCTCGGTTTCACTAAGGCGGATCTCGCGAATGACCTGCGGTGCCTTAACACCAGCAGCCTCAAAGATGGTCTTTTGCGCTTTGGCAACCTTCTTCTCACGCCGCTCACCCAAACCCAAACATAGAGCGCTGTAGCCATCCTTCTCGACACTACGCTTGCCCACAACGACACACGAGCCCGCATGAATCGCCGTTACGCGCATAACGTTGCCGTTGTCTTCAAAAAACTGAGTGCTGCCTAACTTGGTGCCGATAATGCCGGGGTTTGTATTCATAGGACGCTCCGAAAGGTAGGCGAGGATACAAGATTTTTAAAGTGCGTCAAGCTTGCTCGTGCGCGTTGAAATTACCTTCAAATATTTAGAGCTTTCATTCCAGATGGCTAATCCAATAGCCCAAGCGGCTTCATTGAAAGCCACTCGATGGCCTCTTTCGTCTCCGTATCAATCCATAACCTAGGGACAAATGAGTAGCGCGCTCGCTTCGTCTGAGCTCTGGCATAGAGCATGCCTATGCAGCAGGGCAGAGGCGGAACGGCGCTCGTTGATTAATCAATGACGTCGCTCCTCCTTTGATTAGAAGAAGAACCCCTTTTGAACTGATTGGAGAGATTGATGATACAGAACTATGTCTCCATACTCGCCTTGCCCTGTATTTTGCTCGTGCTGCAGGCGTGCTCGGCAGAAGCACCGGCTTCCTCACTTGGCACCGCATCCAAGAGCGTTGACGCTTCACAGGCGACAACACCGTGGCGTGTGCCGTCTTTTACAACTGAATCCAGTCTAGTAAACGACTATGGCTATTCCTGTACCCCTGGAGAGGACTCTGGCCATCTAAAGTTAGATAAAAAACTAAAGAGCTTCAAAGGAACTTCTGCGAGTGGAAAACATAGTATATATTGTGAAAAATTTTGGAATAATAAGTGTGGATCCGACTATGATCTTATCTCATCTTACATGGTTCAGCTGTAAGGTGGATGTAGCAAATTCCTCTGCTGCTAATAGGGAATTAGGAGCTTCTCACGTTATAGTTAAACCAGTGTGGGAAAGATTGCCGCCTGGCTACGAACTGAAAAATTATAACCCACACGGTTATGCATTAGGTTTAGCTCCTGAGGCGTCTTTGTGTGGAGCTGGTTGCGGTATAGAGATGCCCTTTTTACCTATTCGTCTTCCCCTAACTATGAGGGGGGCGGTGAATATTGAGATTGAACTAGAAGTTGTCGAAGCGCCTAAAGCGAACATCGTTGATGGTAAAGGTAATCGTCGTCCTCTAGTTGAGCTTGTTGATTACCCTCTTGCACCTCCTATTGGCGAAGATGGTCGCCTTGAAGACTTTCCTTCTCAGAGCAATCAACCCACTCCCGGTCCGGTCACTGACAATTCGCAGTCTCAAGACCCGCCTGCAAACACCTGGAGCGTTGATGAGAACCTGCGCAAGGTCGGTTTTTGTGGCGGCGGTCAAAAGCGATGCACAAGCCAGGGCCATGCCTGGGAAAGTGCTTGTCGAAATGACACCGTGTCCTGTGCTGGAGTCAACTACCCCAATGGATGTTCGGCTGCGTTTAAGACGCTTGTTGCTGACCGCGGAGCTCAGTCAACTGCAGAAAAGTTTGCCTATTATGCCTGCGCTTGCCGCGGTGACAGCTCGTACTGCAAAAGTGCTGAGCGTGAATGGAACGAACTCCAGAAGAACTAATTTCCGTCGTTCGGATATGGTTTCTTAGGCAGTTAAAACTAACACCCTCTCGCCAACACCTGCACCTGTTTGTTTACCCACTCCATGAGTTGGGTTTTCATCTCGGGAGACATGGTGTGCTGAATACCGGGATAGGTTTTGAGAGATAAGGTTAGGCCACGCTGGCGCAGTGATTCCACCATGGTTTGGGTCTGCGCCAGCGGTACTTTATCGTCGGCCTCTCCGTGCATCATCTGGATACCAGGCAAAAAGGGCTGTGAAATGCGGGTTGGGATCGCCTGCGCAGGAATCCAGGTGGCCAGAGGAAACACATGACTCACCCGCTCGGGTGCATGTAAGGCGGTGGCTAGTGTAAGCATGCCTCCCTGGGAAAAACCCAGCACCAAGGGTTTGCCACAGGTGGGCCACTGCTCCAGCAAGACATCGATGCTTTGCTTAATCTGCTCCACCTGCGTCAGGATTTCACTCGCCAGAACCTCCGGCTGATGATCGCGCACCTGGGTATTGAACCAACCGTACCCACGCCCCGAACGTAGCGGTCCACGCAGTGCAACAATGCGCACCGGATACTTGAGCTGCAGCATATCTTCTTCAGGCAAACGCGGCCGATATCCCAGGCCATGAATCGCAATCAACATAGGCAGCTTGGCATCAACCCCTAATTGTTTCTTTTGGCCCCCACCATGCCACGCTGTGCTCAGGTAATGAATGCCTGCCGCCTCGCTGATCAACACCGGCGTATAGGGCATCGCGTGCTCAGGTTTTGGGGCTTCGTGCTGAGACAAGGATGTAATCAGACCTTGGGTATGCGATCGACATTGGGGTAGGGGCTGCGTGTGGGTTGCACTACAGCCGTCTAGGAACTGCACGAGCAGTAGAATCCCAAGCAACGTAGACATCGAAAATCGACTCCGCGCAAGCATGCGGCCTAGCCTACCAGAGGCAACTTGCTTTCCACAACTGTGGCAGCCATGTGAAGGGCATGGCTAACAACGCCCCCCTTGTATGGATCGACCTCGAGATGAGCGGCCTCGATCCAAGCCGTGAACGCATCTTGGAAGTCGCGGTCCTGCTCACCGACAAAAACTTAAACCTGATTGCCGAGGGCCCCGAACTCATCCTGCACCAATCGGACGCCGTTCTCGATGCGATGGACGCCTGGAATACCAAACACCATGGCGAATCTGGCCTCACAGAGGCGGTGCGAAACTCGGGGTGCAGTGAGTCGGATGCAGAGATGCAGGTGCTCGATTTTCTCAAAAAACATTGCAACGCAGGCCAGTCACCCTTAGCCGGCAACTCGATTCATCAGGACCGGCAGTTTTTAGCGCGTTATATGCCGCAGCTTGAGGCCTTTATGCATTACCGCAATATCGATGTCTCCAGCATCAAAGAGCTGGTCAAGCGTTGGCTGCCGCAGGTTTATACCAACGCACCGCAAAAACAGAATCATCACCGAGCGATGCAAGACATTCACGAATCCATCGAGGAACTGCGCTACTATCGAAACTACGCTTTTATCTCGGCCTCCTAATCGCGTCTTATACTCATGCTTCCCGCTGTTGAAACCCGCAATTTGGTCAAACATTTCGATGACCGTACCGTCGTTAATGACCTGAGCATCCAATGCAATGCAGGTCATATTCTGGGATTGCTGGGCCCCAACGGCGCCGGCAAAACCACCACCCTGCGCATGCTTTATGGCCTGATACGCCCCGATACCGGCGAGATTTTGTACGAGGGGCAACCCTTTGCGCAGCATCGTCAGGCGATCAAACGCCATGTGGGCGTATGCACCCAGGACGATACCATCGATTACGATCTCACCGTCGCCCAGAACCTGCGGATGTATGCCAGCTACTTTCGCCCCCGCATCCCTAAACTAAAGAAGCGCATCCGAGAACTTCTCAGCACCTTCAAGCTCGAGCCTTACGCCAATAGCTCACCCCGCGCCCTCTCGGGAGGATTTAAGCAACGCCTGATGATCGCCCGCTCCATCGTGCACAAACCAAAAGTGCTCTTTCTCGACGAGCCCACCACAGGCCTCGATCCGCAGGCGAGGGTGGAGCTGTGGCAGCTGATTCGCGGCATGCGCGAGGTGGGCATGGCTATCATTCTCACCACCCATTACATGGACGAGGCGGAGCGTTTGAGCGACAGCATCGTCGTGATGAATAGCGGCCAACGTATTGCGCACGGAACGCCACGTGACGTGCTGGGCAATCTGCTGGGCGAACATATGATGGTAATCCCTATGCATCAGGCTCAGGATGCCGAGGCCATTCGCACCTGGGCAACAGAGCACAGCAAAAGCAAGCCCTCGATGGTGCTGGATGAGCTGCGCATTTCGGTGGCAACACAGACCTTGTCGGATTTTTCGAATCGCTTTCCCGATCATCCGGTGCGGGTGCGCACACCCAACTTAGAGGATCTTTTTCTTGCCCTCAGTCACCAACAGGCCCCCTCCACCAGCGTGGAGAAATCGACATGAAGGCGCTTTGGAGCTGGAAGTCGTGGGCCGTCACCCGGCGGCATGCCTTTGTCTATCTACGCAACTGGAAAACCGCATTCATTCCCCCTGCCATGGAGCCGGTGGTCTTCTTTCTCGCCTTTGGCCTGGGGCTGGCAGGTTATGTCGAAACCCTCAGTTGGGAAGGCAAACCCATCGCCTATGGCAACTACGTTGCAGGCGGAATCATCGCTTACACCGGCTTTGGCACCGCCTTTTACGAAGCTCTTTATGGCGCCTATGTGCGCATGTTTTACCAAAAAACCTGGGATGGCATTTTGGGGACCCAAGTGGAATTGGAGCATATCGTCTGGGCCGAAATCCTCTGGGCCGGACTGCGCGCCACCATGAATGGCATTGTGGTCTGCGCCGTGCTGGCCGTGTTCCATCTGCTTGGATTGATTGATATTCACCTGAACATGCTCGTCGTGATGCCCCTGCTCACCTTCGTGAGCGGCTGTGCCTTCGCGGCTTTTGGGATGATTTTTACGGCCATTGTCCCCGCGATTGACCACATGAACTACCCGGTCTTTCTCATCGGCATCCCTCTCAGCTTGCTCAGCAATACCTATTTTCCCGTCCACAGCGACATCTTCCTGGTGCAGCTGCTCATCGAGCTCAACCCCATCTATCATTTTGCCGAGAGCGCACGCACTCTCATATTGCTGGGCCAGTTTGACTGGTACGTGCCCAAACTCCTGCTCAGCTCCATCGGATTACTGCTTCTGTCCACCTTTGCAGCCCAGCGCCTCATTTATCGACGTGTTTTGAGTAGCTCGTAATAAAGCACAACCACTGAAATGCGCCTTGCCTCACAGGCCTACAGGCCCTAAGATTTTAGGCCCCCTGGAGCATTCATGCGCGTTCTCATACCCGTGTGGCTGGCTTGCTTTGTCTTAGCTTGCCCAGCTTCGCCAAAAATAGCTTCATCATCCACTAACTCAAACTCGAGCGTGCCCTTGCCGGTGGAAGTACACCCGGTGCGTTACCAAGACTGGTATGCAGTGCGACGCGATTTTTATGGCCAGGTACGCGATCAACGCAAAAGCGCATTGGGTTTCGAGCAGGGAGGCAAGGTCGAGAAAATCTACGTGCGCGAGGGGGAGTGGATCAAACGGGGTCAGCCCATCGCCCGTCTCGATGACGATGCCCTGCGCGCCCAGCGCCGCGCCCTGCGCGCCCAGCTTAGACAAGCCCAGGCCGAGCAATCGCTCAGCCGTCTGAGTGCCTCTCGCATCGACCTCCTTGCGACGAAAAATTACGCCTCAAAACAGAGCAACGACGAAGCACGACTCAAAAAGGACGTTGCTCAAGCCCGTGTCGCGCAGCTGCGAGCAAACTACCAAGCCATCGAACTACAGATTCAAAAAACCAGACTCACCGCGCCATTTGACGGACGCGTGGCGCAACGTCTCATCGATGAAGGCACCGTCGTTGGTAATGGCACCCCCATTCTGCGTTTCCACGATGATCAACAGCGCGAAGCGGTTGTGGGCGTCCCCCTATCGGTCAAATCCGAAGCCACCCCTGGATCCACCCATCGACTGTATCTGAACAACACCATGATCAGCGCCCAAGTGCGCCATCATGTTCCCTCCCTCAACACCAGTACGCGTACGCTAGACCTCATCTTCGCACTCCCCAAAGATCTCAAGGTCGTGGACGGACAAAGCGTACGCCTGCAAATGCAGCGACACGTCAGCGACAACGGCTTCTGGCTCCCCCTCGCTGCACTGCGCACAGGATTGCGCGGGCTGTGGGAAGTCTATCGCATCAAACGCGCACAGAAACATCACCAGGTCATTCGCGAGGCGGTCGAAGTGCTCTACAACGACAGTGAGCGTGTCTTCGTACGCGGCACACTCAAAGATGGAGACATGGTCATCGTGAGCGGCACACATCGTGTGGTGCCTGGCCAGCACGTGATTCCCCTCGGTGTCTCAGAACATTCATGAGCGTGTCCATCCACCGTAATCCGAGGCTTATCGCCTTAGCCATCGCCATGATCACGGTGGCTGGTTTATCGGCACTTTACACGCTGCCACGCCAAGAAGACCCTACCCTCACCAATCGCATTGCTCTGATTCTTGCTCCTTTTCCGGGTGCTTCGCCTGAACGGGTCGAATCCCTGGTCACCCGTCCTCTCGAAGATGCCCTGCGCGAAGTGGCGAACATCAAGCTCATGGAGTCAACGTCACGCGCAGGTATTGCCACGATTAGCTTGGAGTTAGCCGACCATCTGCGCGATACCCGCAAAACACTCAGCGATATCCGCGCCACCCTTGATGACACGCTGCCAGAGCTCCCCAAAGGGCTGCCTCGACCCCTATTAGACGACAAGCGTTTCGGTGCTTACACCATGCTCATCGCCCTGCGCTGGACCGAGGGCAATGCGGCGAACCGTGCCATCCTCAATCGTTATGGCAAAGCCCTGCAGGATGCCCTGCGCAGTGTCCCCAATACCAGCATGGTGGAATTGTGGGGAGCACAAAAAGAAGAGATCTACGTCCAAGTTGATCCTCATGCCCTCAACGATGCCGGGCTCTCAGTGCAGCAACTGGCGCAGCAAATCCAGCAAGCCGATACCAAGCTCGCTGCAGGCGCGATTCGCAGCCAATCGCAGAACTTACTGATCGAGCTGCAAGGAGAGCTCACCTCTATCGAGCGCATCCGTAATGTGATTCTGCGTCGCGATCATCAGGGTCGTATGCTGCGCGTTGCCGATGTCGCCACGGTGCATCGACGCACACAAACACCGCCACGCGATGTGGTAATCAGCCAAGGACGCCCCAGCATAGTGGTGGCCACCAAAATCGAAACCGACCGGCGCGTCGACCGCTGGGCCGAGCGCTCGCAGGCAGAGCTCAGCGCCTTTCAGCAACGACTGCCCGAGGGCATCGCCCTCGATGTGATCTTCGATCAAAGCCACTACACCCAAACGCGGCTGGAATCGCTGGTCTGGAATCTGGCGATGGGCATCGCTCTGGTCTTTGCGATCTTGCTGATCACCCTGGGATGGCGCGCTGCCGCTTTGGTCGCCATCGCCCTACCACTTACCACAGCGGCTTCTTTGGCCGTGCTGGATGCGCTCGATGTACCCATCCATCAAATGTCGGTCACCGGGCTCATCGTCGCCCTCGGCTTATTGGTGGACAACGCCATCGTCATGGTGGACGCGGTGCAATATCGATTGCAGCAGGGCAAATCCACCGACCTCGCAGTGCGTGAATCCATCCGTAAGCTTTGGCTTCCCCTGCTAAGCTCAACGATCACCACCGCCCTTGCCTTCACCCCGATTTTGCTCCTGCCAGGTCCCACCGGCGAATTCGTCAGCGCTATCGCTATCAGCGTGATCGCAGCAGTGGCCAGCTCCTACCTGCTTTCGATCACCATTCTCAGCGCACTGGGCGGTTACATGCTCAAGCGCCCCGAAGCAGAGGACGATACCAACGTCCACAACTCTGCTCTACGTCGTCGTATCCCCGGTAGCGTTGGCCTCAAAAAGGCCTTTCGTCGCAGCATCGCCTGGAGTCTCAACCACCCCAAAACGTCCTTGCTTATCGCCTCAATCCCTGCGATCTGCGGCCTGCTCGCATCCACCCAACTCACGCAGCAGTTCTTTCCACCTACCGAGCGCGATCAGATCAACCTCGAGATCATGCTCCAGCCCTCGCGCCCCATTCATTACACTGGCCGCGTTGTTAAGACCGCCGATCGACTGATTCGTGCTCACAAAGAAATCGAAGCCACGCATTGGTTTATCGGCCGCAGTGCGCCTCCTTTTTATTACAACCTCAAGCAAAACCAAGACGGCAATGCTGCCTATGCCCAAGCACAAATCAAAGTGCGCTCAGCCAAGGCTGCACAACAGCTGATTCCGCGTCTACAACAAGAGCTGGATAAAGCGCTGCCCGAAGCCCAAATCTTGGTGCGCGAAATCCTTCAAGGCCCACCGGTGGATGCGCCCCTTGAGGTGCGCTTTTACGGCCCTGAACTCACCCAACTGCAAGCGCTCGGCGAAACCATGCGCCGTCGTATGACGCAGGTCCAAGGCATCACACAAACCCAGGCCAGCATCGATAGCGGACGGGTGGTGCTGGATTTAGACACCAACCTCGACGAAATCAGTCAAAGCGGCCTCGACCTCGCTCAGCTCGCCGGTCGCCTACAAACCCAGCTCGAGGGTATACCCGCCGGTCTTGTGCTCGAAGGCCGTGAAACGCTGGGAATTCGCATTGGGGTAAGCGATGCTGCTCGCGCCAGTCTAAGCGACACCCAGGGCATGGAATTGCAATCGACTCCCCTCGCTAGCCTCGCCACCTTCGGTCTCAAACCCGCGCAGGCAGCGATCGCACATCGCAACGGCAGACGCACCAACATCGTACGTGGCTATCTCCAGGCCGGGCTTTACCCCGACATGGCCTTTCAACAACTGCAAGACATTTTGGCGCAGGACCCGCTGACATTGCCCGAAGGATACCGCATGGAGTTCGGCGGCGATGTGGAGAAGCGTTCCGATACGCTGGGCGAGCTCTTCTCCTCGATAGGCATCATTGCCCTGCTCATGCTGAGCACCATTGTACTTACCTTTCAGTCTTTTCGTTTTGCTGGCTTGGTCTTCGTGGTTGCCCTGCAATCCATGGCCCTGGGCGTTCTAGCCATTTCACTCGCGGGCTACCCCATGGGCTTTCTCGCCATCAATGGCCTTTTTGGCCTGGTGGGAGTCGCCATCAATGCTGCCATCATTATCATCGCCTCCTTGCGCAACGCTTTTGCTAGTCAGCAGTTTTCAAGCGAGGTCGCAACCAGCGTCGTCGTTGACGAATGCAGCCGACACATTGTCTCCACCACCCTCACCACAGGCATGGGCTTTCTCCCTCTCATTCTTGAGGGCGGCGGCTTTTGGCCACCCTTTGCCATCGTAATCGCTGGCGGTGTTGTGTTTAGCGCCATCGTTTCTTTCTATTTTGTACCAGCGGCTTACACCTTGTTGCGTCCCAAACAACAGATCTCGCACGAGGCCTCACCTACACTTCAGCCTCAGCCTATCAATGATACGCTACGCGATGACATAGATATCGAACTGGAGAGAGATAACTCCGGCGTTCGCTCACTGCCGCAAAGACCACCCGCATATCTCTCCAACTCCGACGGATTTGCTGCGTGATTCGGTATCGGTGGCCATTATGCTGGCTCGGCTATGTGCTGCTTTTGTGGCCGCAACTTAGTCATGCACAAAAAACTCAATCATCCTCAGCAAACTCTTTTTGGACCCTAAAAGGCAGTGCAACACGGGCCATCGCGCAAGCTCCTGAACTTGCACTCAAAAAAGCCGAACTTCAACAGGCCTTGGCTCAACTCAATGCCCAGCGCGTTAACTTCTTCCCGCACCTTGAGATGGGCGCTCGCTATACCCGGTTGAGTCCTATCAACAACGATCCATTGGTTAACAGCAATACCGATTTTCAGGCCGCGCGCGATGCTGCGACTCAGGTTCAGGATCCTGCCGCCCGCGCCATTTTCGAAGCTCAAATCGACCAACAAGAAGAGCTCGCCCAGGCGCGCATTCGCATCCCACAAAACCAATACGCCCTTTATGCCCGACTGAGTTATCCCATCACCCAGATTTTTTTGGAGATCTTGCCCGCCTTTAATGCCCACAAGCAACTTGCCCGCGCCAAAGACTTAGAAAGCGATGTGGCCCAACGCAGCTTGGCGCTGCAGACCGCCGAAGCCTATTTCGCGGTATGGCAGGCGCGCTATGCCCTGCGTGTGGCGAAACGTTACGTCGAACGCGCGCGAGCCGATCAACAACGCGCCGATGCCCTGCTCACGGCGGATTTGATCGCTAAGCCCGAGCACCTACGCTTTCAGGCACGTTATGAAGAAGCCCGGGCCGAACTCACGCAGGCCAATGCGCAACATCGCATCACCCAGGATATTCTCTGCACTTTGCTCAACATCGGCGAATGCCCAAAGGAAATCAAGCTACGCGAACCCCAACGCAACAGTGCTTCGGTATTGTCTAAATCTAAGGCCTCACGTGCAGCGATGGCGCGCAGTTATCAACGGCATCCACAATGGCAAGCGCTGCAAGCTTTACTAAACGCGCAAAAGCATCAGCAACAGGCCAAACAGGGTGGGATGTGGCCCAAGCTCATCGCCCAGGCAGGCGTGGATTACGCCAACCCCAACACTCTTTATGTACCCCCTGGGGATCGCTTTCGCACAAGTTGGGACCTCTCACTATTGGCTCAATGGTCTCCCGATGACAGCACACGCGCATACCTCGCGACCCAGGCAGCAAAGGCCACACGACGCGCAACCCAAGCGAAAAAAAACCAGCTCGAACGCGCCATCCGCACCCGCATCACGCGTCATCACGCGCTTTTGCAAGCCGCCAAACACAAAGCTCAGGCGCGCAACAAGCAACGCCAAGCAGCAGGTGAAGCCTATCAAGCCAAACAAGAAGCCCTGGCTGCAGGACTTGCACACAGCAACGAGCTCTTAGCCAGTCAGCTGGAGTGGCTGCAGGCCGAGCGGGCGTTCTTGGCCCAACGCATCGAAGAACAACGACAATGGATCCACCTGCAAGACGCTCTAGGCTACCGTTGGTGGCGTTAAGACAGGTCTTAAATTTACCTTATTGGCAGCAAAAGAACGTATGCTAAAAATTCGCATCCTAAGTTGAGGAAACGAGTCAAATGAACGGCATAGCCGCCATTTATCACCGCGATGAGTCCCCGATCGACCCTGCTTTATTGGAGCGCATGGTTGATCGCGTCGATTACCGCGGCCCTCATGGAACCAGTCTGTGGCACGAAGGCCCACTCGGTCTCGCCCACCTTGCTCTCAGCATTACACCCGAGTCCTTTCACGAAACACAACCCTTAGTCAGCAGAGACAAAACGATCCGCCTCGTCGCTGACTGCCGTATCGATAATCGCCCTGAGCTCATCCCTCAGCTCACCGATGCACTTGCTCATGAACACAAAGACGTCGATGATCCCACGACGGTTATCACCGATCCCGATGTCATCCTCGCTGCCTATCGCAAATGGGGACTAGACGCGCCCCAACACCTCATTGGCGATTTTGCTTACGTGTTATGGGATGCCAACCACCGACGTCTTATCGCGGTGCGCGACCCCTTGGGTGTCAAAAGCCTTTACATGATGCAAAAAGGCAAAGTGGTCTGCTTTGCCAGCGAACCCATCCAAATCTTGGAGCACCCTCTTGCCAATCGTAAAGTCAACCTAGACATCGTCGCGCAATGGTTGGTGCATGGTTATCACACGCGTGAAACGCCCCTTTTCAAGGACGTACCCCATGTACCCGAAGCACACTGGGTGTGTATCGAACCTGGAAAACCACCGCGCCAAAAAGAGTATTGGCACCTCGATCCTAGCAAAAAAATCCGTTACGCAAGCGACGACGACTACGCTCAAGCTCTGCGTGAACAGCTGGCGCGCTGTGTCGAAGACCGTCTACGCACCACCAAAGACGTCGTCTACACCGAACTCAGCGGCGGCATGGATTCTACCTCCATCGCGGCATTGGCAAAGCAAGCCCTCGACAAACAAGGCAAAACCTTACGCGCTATCTCCTTTTATTATCCCAACTCGCCCGAGTACAACGAATACGACGCCATCAAGCTCGTCGCTGAGCACATAGGCATCGACGTCGACTTCATCCGCGACGAAGAGCGCTACGAAGAAAAAACAATGCCGGATGTGCCGATCTATGAGAATCCTCGACTGATGTTTACCGCATCTCTAAGTGCAGAAGAGCTTGTACACTTTTCCACCCACCAACATGACTTACTTCTCACAGGTCTAGGCGGAGATGAACTTATGTGGGGAAGCCTGTTTCACTACTTCCAACGCATAGCGTCTAGAGATTTTTCGGGATGGCATGACCTTAAACAAATGCAGCTGTTATTTGGCCAAAACATTAATCTTAAAACACTAACCATGCAGTATATTCAGCTGGTTGCACCTCTTGCGTATGCCGCCATCAAGAAACATCGAGAACACAAATATATGAGGCACGTCTTTTCAGACAAAGTCATCAAGTCATCCAAAAATTTCTACCTATCTCCACCCAAACATATACGCAAACGGCTAAAAGGCACTGATATCAGCAAGCAGCGCCGCTTCCTTCATCTGCACGTTGCGGGTTTTAGCGCCGAGCGTTTACGTGTATCTGGAAAGGTACTAGCCTCAAGGGGCATCAGCCCAGCCGCACCCTTCTACGATAGGCGCTTTGCCGAACTAGCCCTTTCCATGCCAAACCATGTATGGAGCCAAAACGGCTATATTAAATGGCTCATACGAAAATCCATGTCCAACCACCTGCCTCAGTCAATTTGTTGGGGTATACAAAAAATATCTTTCGATAAACGTGTACCTAAAGAGGCTAGATACTACGGCGTATACGATAGAAAGTGGAACTCATGGATGGAAGATCAGGGGTTATTTCGTACTGATATAAAAGTCGAGGATTATTACAAACACGGAAAAAACGCTCTAAGTAGCAAAAGACATTACCCGAGATCGGCAGAGATACTCAAAGGCACGTCTCTATATTACTGGGGAGAAAAGAATTTAGCCAAAGATAGAGACAGTTCTATGATATTTAGATAGGAGAAAGTCATGACAAACGATAAGCATACAAAAAATATAGAAAGCCAAAAAAAATATAGAAAACCAGAGTTAAAAATATTGGGTGACCTCAAAGTTATGACCCTAGGCGGTGGAGGTAGCTCCTCAGACATTGGCCTACCCAAACCAACCTCTGGTGGTCCTGGTTGAAAAAGATGCTCGCATTTTTTCTAATAAAATAAGTGGCTAGACTATATCTCCAGTAATAAGACCTGCTCGTCCTAATGAATTTAAGGAAGATGATGACCCTCAGCTTTTGTGGGTCATGCCATGCGCAGATCAACCAATTCATCTCTCCCTAAGCTTCGTTATAAAATCAAAGGTTTTCGTATTAAATATACGTTATTCAATAAAGAACTATATTAAGTTTTATTGGATAGAGACAAGTAATACAATCTCGTATGTCGAATCTCCTAATGCTCAATTCGATATTTCACGCATAGCGCAGTCCTTGGTCATGCCTGTCTGGTATGAGCTAAGAGGCTATCCATGTCTTCACGGAAGCGCGGTATATCTATCATCTGATGATAAAATTAAAACCTCCGCAGCTTTTTTAGCTACAAGCGGAACCGGGAAAAGTACACTCGCGATAGCGATGCATAGGTATAATAACTTCAAGGTAATATGTGATGATATTGTAAAAACTTATTTTTCCGACGAATTAGGAAATTTTATGCTGTCTCCTACTTCGTCAAGTCTGCGGCTTTGTAAAGATACTTTTGAAGAATTGGGTGCAAAGTACCAATGGAATCAGGACAACTATAAGCAGTCTATTTCCTTAAGTGGGGCTGATGTTAACTGCAATTGTTCACTCGATAGAATATATATCTTATCTCGAGAAGACGGATATACCCACCCCACTTTGCATAGCCTCTCGGGAGTACAAGCATTCCAAAGTATCCTAAACTACAAGTTAATGAGTGATTTATCTAGAGCTATCGGTAAAGAACATTACTGCTTTG
>CAYWAT010000044.1:0-13038 GCA_964456305.1 uncultured Polyangiales bacterium
GCCGGCAATTGTGAGACCAAGCCATCACCAATCGCCAACAAGCCATAACGCTGCAAGCTTAAGCTCACACTGAGGTCCTGCGTCACAACGCCCACAGTGAGTCCACCGGCGAGATTGATGCCTGTGATCAACATCGCTGCAATCGCGTCGCCTTTAACGAACTTCATGGCTCCGTCCATGGCGCCATAAAACTGGCTCTCGCGTTGCAGCGAACGCCTTGCTTGCCGTGCTTCATCTTGGTTCAACACACCTGAACGCAAGTCCGCATCGATGCTCATCTGCTTGCCCGGCATGGCATCTAAGGTGAAACGAGCGCCCACCTCAGCTACGCGTTCCGACCCTTTGGCGATGACCAGAAACTGAATGATCGTCAGAATCAAAAAGATGACAGCGCCCACCACGTAGTTGCCCTGAACGACAAAATTGCCAAAGGCTTCGATGATCGATCCAGCATCGGCCTGCAGCAAAATAAGCCGCGTCGAGGATACGTTGAGTGCCAGTCGATACAGCGTGGTGACGAGCAAGAGAGTGGGAAAAGCCGCAAAGGCCAGTGGATTGGCGATGTGCATGATCACCAAAAGCACAAGCACTGCAAGGGCGATATTGGTGGCCAACAAGGTGTCGAGCAGCCAGGTTGGCAAGGGCACAATCATCATGCCCACGATGAGCAAGACAAGACCTGCCAACGCCGCATCGGCATAGCGAAACAGCAACCGGGGCGAGGTCGTTGCGGTCATCGTCAAGTAGTTCTGCTAGAGTGCGCGCCGTCCCTCGAAGGCGCGACCTAAGGTGACTTGGTCGGTGTACTCCAACTCACCGCCATGGGGCATGCCACTGGCAATGCGCGATACGTCGACGTCTAAGGGACGCAAGAGCTCGGCGAGATAGAGCGCGGTGGCTTCTCCAGACACCGTGAGCGGTGTGGCAACCTCAACCTCGTTAATTCCCTCTTGGCGAATACGTGCCAGCAGCGGCTCGAGGCTCATATCGTCGGGGCCCATGCCATCGAGAGGAGATAACAGTCCATGCAAGACATGATAACGTCCACGAAAACTCTGACTGCGTTCAATCGCCAGCAAATCGGGAACGCGGGACACAATGCAAAGCGTGCTGCCCTGCCGCGTAGGATCCGCACAAATCGCACAAATATCACCAGACCCGTAGTTGGCGCATAAACGGCAACGTCGCACCTGTTCATGTAACCCTTGCAGCGAGCGCGCCAGCGCGCGGGCATATTCGGGATCCTTATCGAGACAAGAAAATGCAAGACGCATTGCCGTACGCTCACCGATACCTGGAAGACGCGCAAAAAGCGCACTCAGCGCAGCAATGGGATCGTTAGGCTTTGCCGAGAACATAAGAACTAGACCGCCCTCACTTCACTCTGATCCTGGTTTACGTCCGGTCCTCGCTGCCAAGCACAACGACTACTGCAAGACACCAGACTCTGTGGGCTGCGTGTGAGCGAAGCGAACGCCTGCGAAGCAGGTAGCAGCACCTGGCAATCAAGGAGTTTTTTCCTATGCACATACATTTTCGTTCCTGTGGTCCGGGCGCGCTCAGACTCAAAGCAAATTGAGAGCGATCTAGGTCACGCCAGGAATCTTAAATCCACCGGTGACTTTTTCGATTTCGGCGTCCATCCATTCGCGGCTTTGACGAATGCCGGCATTAACCCCCGCAACAACGAGGTCGCAAATCATGCTTGCATCACCGCTCTGTAAAAGCGCATCGGCGATTTCGATGCTGACCAATTCGGCATTGCCATTAACCACGACTTTGACCTGGTCATTGCCCACGCTGGTTGAAATGGTTTCGGCCTCGAGCTCTTTTTTGCGTGCTTCAACTTTGCGCTGCATCCGGCTCGCTTGCCGCATGAGCTCAGCCATGCCCCCACGAAATGTCATTGTGATGCCTCCCCGTCTTGGCGAATTGTTGTTGGTCCTTTGGACTCTGGAAAAACCTGTTGAACGAGAGCAATAGCGGGATGTGCCAAGGCTTCAACCCGAAGCGCCTCGAGCTTGGCCTGGGCTTGGGCGCGCTCGTAGGCAGCCAAGGTCGTAGGCGCCGACGATTCCTCCTCTGAAGCCTCGGCAGGTGCTGTACTCACCGTGGCCTGAGCCAAGTTAACCTGCGGCGAGTTGCCGAGCTCGCGTTCGGCGATCTGTGCCAACAAACGCGGCGCCTCGAAGGACTCCGCTTGCTGGGCAAAAAAAGAGTCTTTGGGAAAGACAAGATCGATGCACTGGGCATCACAGCGCTTGGCCTGAGCATGCTCCAGCACAGCGGCCAACGCTGGATGCTCCTGGCGCAACACATCCACTAAACGATGCCAACGTGGCATCGGATCGTCAGTCGCGGCTTCTTTTTGGATCAACTGCGGTGGTGGAGAATCGATGGCAGGTGCCGACTTAAGGGCAGGCAACGAAGGCGGGTCTTGCGGCTCTGTTGCGCTAACTGGAGTCGCACGCTGTGTCTCGGAAGCTGGCGTGTTTGACGTTGGCTCGACCTTAGCCACCTCAAGCTGTGGCGCAGCCTGGGCATCCTCAAATACAGGCGATGTGTCTTTTATGCTCTTTTGTGATGTCGGTGGCGTTTGCTGTGATGGAGAAGCCGGAGCAGACCCCGAAGAATCCCAGCTATCGAGACGCTCAAGCAGGGTTTGCACGCCTACCAAGGGAGGACGGATGGCCAAGCGCAAAAGCCCCATTTCAAGCACGAGGTAAGGATTCCATGCACGGCTCATGTCATCGACGGTTTGATTAATGCTGCGAAATAGCCGCTGCAGTTCCAGTGCGTCATGACCTTGCGCAAGGTTATTCAAATCAGCGGCTTCGCTCGGGGTTAAATCCGTGTACCTCGCGCTGTCCTTACTTAGTTTGAGCACCGCTAAATCACGCGCACGCATACTGAGCTGTTGTGCCGTATGAAGGGCATTCGCCCCCTGCTGTGCTAGTTGCGACAAAGAGGTGACCACTTCCTCGCCCCTGCCCTCAAGCACCGCACGCAGCAAGGCATACAAACGCTGCTCGGGCGCGACACCCAAAAGCTCGGCGACGCGCTCTGCAGCAATGGCGCCGTCGATGCCTGCGATCACTTGGTCCAGTAAGGTCATCGCATCACGCATCGAGCCTGCGGCTTCACGACTGATTAAGGCGACACTGGCCTCATCATGGTCAATGGACTCTTTGGCTAAGGTGGCTTTGATGCCCTCAGCAATGGTTGACTGCGGTAGCGTGCGAAAATCGTAACGCTGACAACGCGAGCGCACCGTAATGGGCACCTTGTGGATTTCCGTGGTCGCTAAGATGAAGGTGGCATGGGCCGGAGGCTCTTCGAGCGTTTTTAGCAGCGCATTAAAGGCACCCGTCGACAGCATATGCACTTCGTCGATAATCACGACTTTGGCGCGTGCATGCACAGGCTGAAAAGGCAGGGACTCCTGCAAACGACGCACATCATCGACGCTGTTATGAGAGGCACCATCGATTTCAATTACATCAAGGGCACTGCCTTCACGCACGCCCACGCAGTGAACGCAAACACCGCAAGGCTGGGGCGTGGGCCCCTGCTCGCAGTTGATCGCCTTCGCGAGAATCCGCGCCGCGGTGGTCTTGCCCACGCCACGCACCCCACAAAAAAGAAAGGCCTGTGCCAGTCGATCGCTGCGAATCGCCTGCGTTAGCATACGCACCACATGCTCTTGCCCAAGCAGTGCCTCAAAGCCCTGGGGTCGATGGATGCGTGCAAGGCCGCGATAGGTCATTAGCTTAGCCCCTTTAAACGCTGACGAACTTCTGTTGCAAGCAGACCTTCGGCTTTTTTGAAGATGCGCTCGAGGTCGTCTTTGGCTTCTTTTTTGCGGTCGGCAGCGATAAGCGCATCGGCTTTGACAAGGGTGGCACGCACATCGCCAGGTCGTTCGTAATGCGCCAGCTCAGCGGTTTGCAGGGCTGCACTATGATCGCCAAGCTCCAAACGAGCCGACGATAAGGCGAGCAAAATCTCAAAGTGCAAGTCTGCATCGCTACGCGGATTGTGGGTTTCCTCGAGAATCTGACCAGCATCGCGCAAGTGTTGAGAAGCCTCTTGTGGCTGATCACATTGTAGTGCCGACACCCCAAGCAAAAGCCTTAGCCCAGCCTTCTCTTTAGCAGACACCTGAGCATCTTGCGCATCGAGATGCTGTAATGCTTGCGTTAGACAGGGGTAAGCTTGTTCGGCATTGTTCACATTGAGGTACAAACGCCCAAGCTCACGCGCGGTCACCCAGTCCTGCGGCCGCTGCGCGTAACGGCGTTGCAACGCACGCAGGCGATCATGCATGGGCGTTGCCAGCCATAAATGCTGCGGTCCCACGCGATAACGCCACTGGTAAATCAGCACTAAAGCAACACAGCCATGCAGAAAGAGAGCCACATCGCCCAACCACACCCACTGACGACTGAGCGCTTGATGCATCGTCCACATCGGTCCTTCTTGCAGCGCTAAGCTGACCGCTGGCATCACCAACATCGAAACCCACAAGAGCACATGTCCCAGCTCGAAGCGCAGAAGATTAAAAGCAGCATTGGCAGGTTGCTGCACCGTCCATAAAATCAAGGCAAGGGCCACGATAACAAGGGCCAACAAGCCGCTATAAGGCAGCCATGCCTGTTGCCAGACAGGCAAAGCCTGCAAGGCCTGCTCAGGACTGCGCAGCTCGGCGTAGAGTCCCCAAAAATGGACCTTATGAATAGGAAGTCGCCAGAGCGTGGCAAATAGCCACTGCATTGCGGGTGCAACCCAACACAGCGTGGGCACACACCAAAACACGACGATGAGACCAATGACACGGCGATCGCGAGGCGTCAGCATCGCATCGAATACAAAGGAGCGCCGTCGCCAAAACATGAGCCAAGTGAGGACGCTAGCCGCGCCAACCACGCACCCAAACAAGAGATTCCACTGAAGTATCATGAAAGCGTTAGCTTTCTGCCAAAGGCATGATTTGAAGACGGATTTGCATTAGGGTCTGGGCCGATATATGCCACGCAGCGGAAGGCTGCAATCAATGGGCTCAAGGCATACCAAGTTTGTATTTGTAACGGGAGGCGTGGTGAGTTCCATCGGCAAGGGACTGACCGCCGCGTCCATGGGTGCGCTCATGGAAAGCCGCGGACTCAAGGTAACTCACCTTAAATTAGACCCCTATATCAACGTCGACCCAGGGACGATGTCGCCCTTTCAGCATGGCGAGGTCTTTGTCACCGATGACGGTGCCGAGACCGATCTGGATCTGGGACACTACGAGCGCTTTACCTCCGCGATCATGCGGCGAGGCAATAACTTCACGACGGGACGCATCTACGATGCCGTCATCGCCAAAGAGCGCCGCGGAGAGTATTTAGGCGCCACGATTCAGGTCATTCCGCATATCACCGACGAAATCAAAGCGCGTGTTTTTGAGGCATCCGACGGCGTTGATGTAGCCATCGTCGAAGTGGGCGGTACCGTGGGTGATATCGAGTCGCTGCCCTTTTTGGAAGCCGTGCGACAAATGAAAGTGGAGCTCGGTCCACAAGATGCACTGTCGGTGCATGTCACCCTAGTGCCCTATATTGCGGCTGCCGAAGAGCTAAAAACCAAACCCACACAGCACTCTGTCAAAGAGCTCTTATCTCTGGGTATTCAGCCCGAGATTCTCATTTGCCGCACCTCGCAAGCTCTGCCGCAAGCGCTCAAAGAAAAGATCGCCCACTTTTGCAATCTTCCCGTCAATGCCGTGATTGCAGCCACAGACGTGAGCGCGATTTACGCCTTGCCCATCGCGTTGCATCACGAGGGCCTCGACGACCGCATCATCGAACGTCTCAATATTTGGTCGCGGCAGCCCGACTTATCGACCTGGCAGCGCATTGCCGACAAGCTCAGCAATCCACGGCGAGGTCATGTGCGGGTCGCCTTGGTGGGCAAGTATGTGCATCTGCGTGATTCCTACAAATCACTGCACGAAGCACTTACGCACGGGGGCTTAGAAAACGACCTCAATATCGATCTGCAATACATCGATAGCGAAACCCTTGAGTCTCCATCTCAACTCGATGAGGCACTCAAAGAGGTGGATGCGATTTTGGTTCCGGGTGGATTTGGTGAGCGAGGCTCAGAAGGAAAGATCCGAGCTATTCGCATCGCTCGTGAAAAAAAGATCCCTTTCCTAGGCATTTGCCTGGGCATGCAGCTGGCCGTTGTCGAATTCGCCCGCCATGTATGCGGCATTGCCAAAGCAGACAGTGAAGAATTTAACGCCAAAGCCTCGGATCCGGTGGTGCACCTGATGCCAAGCCAAGCTCATGTTCGCAACAAAGGGGCCACCATGCGTTTGGGCTCTTACCCCTGTGTACTCAAGTCAGGCTCAATGACCGCGATGATTTACGGCAGGCAACACATCCGCGAGCGGCATCGCCATCGTTTTGAGATCAACAACACGTATCGTGAGCGACTTGAAAAAGCAGGGCTTCTGCTCAGTGGGTTATCCCCCGATGAAGAGCTGGTCGAGATGATCGAGCTACCCGATCACCCCTGTTTCTTGGCTTGTCAATTTCATCCCGAGTTCCAAAGCAAGCCGCATCTGCCCCACCCTCTCTTTACCCACTTTATTCAGGCGGCTTACCATCACGCCCAGCGCTACCAAACCAGCAATGGAGCGCTCGACAATGACTTTTTTGATCCGCAGCGCGAACCCACTGTCGTTAACTGAAACTTAGATCGCTCTCAATTTGCTTTGAGCCTGAGCGCGCCCGGACCACAGCGACGAAGGCGTATTAAAGATACGTCGAGAAGCGAGGACTGGACGAAAACCAGGATCAGAGTGAAGTGAGGGCGATCTTAGTCTTCATGGGCATAGGGATCGCCCTGCAGAATACTCAGCGCACGATAAAGCTGCTCAACTAAAACCAAGCGTGCCAAGCGATGCGGCAAGGTCATCGACGATAACGATAGTTGCCAGTGACAATGCCGATGCAGCTCGGGCGGCAAACCATAGGCACCGCCTATCAAGAAAGAGAGTTCTTCGCCAACGCCATATTGCTCACGATGCTGCTGCAAACGCGTGGCGAGTTGAGGACTCGTGAGTGATTTTCCTTTGACCTCCAAAGCCACGCAACGCGACGACGCGGAGATGCGCTTAAGCACTTGTTCACGCAGCTTGGCAGGCGACGCGTTATCTTTGATTTCGAATTCCTGAATCCGAGCGTAGCGATGCATGCGCTGGTAATAATCATCGATAAGCCCACGCAACGGAGCATCGTTGATTTTACCAATGGCGATAATACTCAACCGCACGGCTTATTCGCTAGGATGCGCTTGGCAGCGCATCAGAGGAAACCCGCTCCGCATCCATCCATAAGGATTCTAAGTCGTAATAAGCACGCGTGCTCTCGTGGAAAATGTGAATGATCACATCGTTGAAATCCATAAGCACCCAGGTGGCTTGAGCCAGGCCCTCGACCGCAAGACACTTAACCTTGTGTTTTCTCGCTAGGTCTTCTTCGATTCCGCGCGCAATCGCTTGGCACTGACGGTCGCTTTGGCCGCTCATGATGACGACGTAATCCGTGTAATCAACTTTGCCTCGCACATCGATGATCTCGGTATGCACCGCTTTTTTCTCTAAGGCGGCCTCAACAGCCCACAAAGCAACCGCGCGTGGATCTTGCGCTGATTTGGAAGGGTTACGCTTAGGAGAACTCATAAACGCACCTGCCCTTCTCCATAAGCCACCCATTTATAGGTACACAACTCATTGAGTCCCATCGGCCCATAGGCGTGCATTTTCGATGTAGAAATGCCAATCTCGGCGCCTAAGCCAAGCTCAAAGCCATCATTAAAGCGAGTCGAGGCGTTGACCAAAACACAGCTGGCATCCACCTCGCGCACCCAACGCTGGGCTTTGAAATAATTATTGGTCACGATGCTTTCGGTATGTTGCGACCCATAACGCTGAACATGAGCTAACGCGTCATCGATCCCATCAACCACTGCCAGCGAAACGATGCTGTCCAAATACTCGGTACCCCAGTCCTCATCACCAGCTTGTTCAATAGCAGCCGAAGCAAGCTCGCAGGCCTGAGCATCACCGCGAATGATCACTCCCTGTGCTGATAGCTCCTCCACAATGCGTGGGACAAAACTGCTGGCGATAGCGCTGTCCACCAACAAGGTTTCCATGGCATTGCATACGCCCGTGCGATGGGTCTTCGCATTAACGGCAATGTTAACCGCCATCGTGGGATCGCAATCTTCATCGACATAGACATGGCAAACACCTTTATAATGCTGAATCACTGGCATACGGGCAGTTTCGGTCACCATACGAATCAGCGATTCGCCACCACGTGGAATCACCAAATCGATCACCCCATCGAGCTGCAGCAACTGATGCAACGCCTCACGATCCGTGGTGGGCAAAAAGGTAATCGCTGCCGATGGAACACCCTCGGCTTCAAGTGCTTGCGTATACACCGAGGCAATGGCTTGATTGCTTTGGAAGGCTTCCGAGCCACCACGCAAAATCACAGCGTTGCCACTCTTGAGGCATAAAGCTGCCGCATCCGAGGTCACATTGGGTCGTGACTCATAAATCATGCAGATCAGACCCAGGGGGACACGCATCTGACCCACCTGCAATCCATTTGCTAAAGTGCGCAGAGCCTGCACATCTCCCACAGGGTCGGGTAGCGCAATAATGGCCTGGATTTGCTGGGCAACGTTATCAAGACGTCCCGCATCCAAACGCAGGCGATCACACATCGCATCGCTGAGTCCCTTTGCTACAGCGCCTTCGAGGTCTTTTGCATTCGCTTGAAGAATGCTTTCGCGGGTGGCTGCATTCGCAAGTTGATCAACGACGCGCTTGAGCGCTGCATTCTTTTGCGCCGTGCTTAGACCCGCAAGTTCCGACGTGGCAGACTTCGCCTGCGCGGCAAGATGTTCGATAGTGGCCGAGGTGGTCATGGTGAGGAAGGTGATAGCAGGTGCAAGCTCATGCAACAGGCAAAGGCAGCTCATACAGGGAGATAAAACCATGAACGCATCGTGGACTGCTTGGTGGCGAGCCGCGCGTCCCGCCACTCTAAGTGCATCGTATATCCCCATCGCGGTCGGCTCGGCGTGCGCCTGGCTTGAAGGAAGTCTTCACTACGGTGGTTTGATCGCAACTTTAGGCGCAGCACTCTGCATTCAAATCGGGACGAACTTCGTCAACGACCTCGCCGATTATCTCAAAGGTGCCGATAACAACAATCGCGTAGGTCCGCCGCGCGCTGTGCAGTCGGGCTGGCTTTCCCCTCAGCAGATGCAGCGCGCATGTTATGTCGCCTTTGGACTTGCCCTCTGCTTTGGCATTTATTTAAGCTGGTTGCGTGGGTGGCCCATCGTGCTCATCGGCCTTTTGTCGATTGCTGCAGGCATCGCCTATACCGCAGGGCCTTATCCTCTTGCGTATCTCGGCATTGCCGATGTTTTTGTCTTTGTTTTTTTTGGTTTAGTCGCGGTCTGTGGCACGGCTTATGTACATTTGGACAAGGTACCTTGGCTAGCCTGGTGGCTGGCAATCCCGGTGGGCTTGCTCAACACCGCGATCCTTGCGGTTAACAATCTGCGCGACCAAAGAGGCGACGCGCTTGCGCATAAACGCACCCTGGTTGTTCGCTTTGGGCAACGCTTTGGACGACTTCAATATGCATCGCTGCTTGGGCTTAGTTACGTCACCCTGCTGCTCCTCGCATGGCACACCACTCAACTCTGGTGGTTGATCCCCCTGCTCTCTCTTCCTTACGCGGTGCTGCTCATCGCCCGGGTCAATGCCCGTGAGGGCAAAGCACTGGCACCCTTACTGGGCGCAACAGCCAAACTGAGCATTGTCTTTAGCGCGTTGATGCTTATGGCGATGCTGCTGATGAAGGGTCTGACTTAACGCCGCCCATTTGATTCATCAGAAAGTTTTCACTGTTCACCACATCCGGAGGTGTGGTCATTTCGGTGGGAACTGTGCCTGCCACGAATACCTCATCGATGGCCTGCTCCATGCCATCATAAGCCAGCAGCCCCGTTTCGGGATCAATCCGCGCGCTCACGACGCCCTCAGGGCGGGGAAACTGTGTCAACGCCTGCGAATCATGCGCATGCCGCATCACCTCCATCCACACGGGCAAGGCGGAACGGCCACCACTCTCACGACGCCCCAAAGGACGGCGATCATCAAAGCCGACCCACACGCCCGCCACAACCGTGGGCGAGTAACCCACAAACCAGGCATCGCGCGCTTTGTTGCTTGTCCCGGTTTTGCCCGCCACTTCCCAGGGCAACTTTCGGGCGGCAGTCGCGGTGCCTTCTAAGACCACGCTGCGCAACATCTGCGTAAGCACATAAGCCTCGGCAGGACTCATCAAATCGCGGGATGCAGAGACGGAAGGGAGCGACATCTCCTTGCCTTCGTTATCCACCACCTTTGCGATCAAACGCGCAGGAGTAGCACGGCCACCAGCGGCAAAGGTCGCATACGCATTAACCAATTCGAGCGGCGACACCTCACTCGCTCCCAATGCTAGAGCCAAAGAGGGATCGAGCGGACTTTCAATGCCCAGTTGTTTGGCAAAATCCGCCACGCGTTGCGGGTCTAGGGACTCGATAACCCGAATCGCCACCAAGTTGACCGACTTAGCTACCGCCTCACGCAAGCGCAGGGGACCGCCGTGTTGCCACACTTCGTAGTTATTGGGTTTCCAGGTGTCGTAGACCGCAGGAGCATCGAGCACGAGAGAGGCCGGGGTGAACTGATGCGTATGAATCCCCCAAGCATAAACGATAGGCTTAAAGCTACTCCCGGGCTGACGCTTAGCGGCGATAGCGCGATTGAAGCCAGCCCCGCCCTCATAACTGCCGACCAATGCCCGAATATGACGCGTACGCGGATCGATAACCACCACCGCACCCTGAGGACCAAGCTCAAGCGCCGCTTCGGGAGGTTTGCCCTCAGGCATATCCAAATGCAGCATAGATACGGGCAACCAGGTACCCACAGCAGCAAACTTAGACGCAGGCAGAGAGTCTGGGTTGTAGCGCTGAGCCTGAGTCATTGAGACAACCGCGCGATGCCCAGCCACATCGAGAATCAAACGCTCGTCCTCATGATCGGTCACCCGAGCTTGATAGGTCTTGCCGTAACGCAGTTTTTCTTGCTTTACAGACCGAGGTTTAGGGGACTTGCGCCCTTTGCGTGGCTTACGTCTACCGCTGTAATGATGGCGTTGATCAATACGCCTCAATCCACCTTGAAGGGCTTCTTGAGCATGTCTTTGCAACTTTGCATCGATGGTTGTGTGAATGCTGTAGCCCCCTTCGCGCAGGGCTGCAGCGTCGATCTGCTCGCCAAGCATATCCACAACAACGTCGCGTAACGCAGCTTCACGCTGGGTGGCAAGCGGTGGCAAACGACGGTGCACCTCGGCTTTTTCGGCAGCATCGATCGCGACTAAAGGTAGGTCTGGCCAGTGGGTCGCGCGCTTGTCACGCAATTGCTTGAGCACATAACGCTGACGTCGCCGCGCTGCTTCGGGGTGGGCACGGGGAGATAAACGCGCCGGCGATTGAGGGATTCCCGCAATCAGCGAGGCCTCTGCGAGGCTTAGCTCACTCACATCTTTGTTGAAGTAATAGTTGGCAGCCTCCTGAACCCCATAGCGGCCATGACCAAAATAAATGTGATTGAGGTAGCGATGGAGAATTTGCTCTTTGCTGAGTTCATTCTCGACGCGATGGGCCAAAATAAGCTGTTTGACTTTGCGCGACAGAGTGCGCTCTGGTGTTAATAACATCACCTTAACAGCTTGCTGGGTAATGGTGCTTGCGCCCTGGGTGATACGCCCCTTCATGATGGCCGACACCACAGCGCGCAGCATGCCCATATAGTCCAGCCCCTCGTGGTGGTAGAAATCAGCATCTTCGGCAGCCAACACCGAGAGTACAAGTACGCGCGGAATACGCTCCATCGGCACCACAGTGCGACGTTCTTTAAATATTTCGCTTAATACATGCCCCTGCGCATCCAAGATGCGTGTCGTTTGCAAGGGCTTGTAGTTTACGATGCGATCAATAGACGACAGTTTGCTGCTGTAAAAAACAACAAACGCAACCAAGACAAGCGCAGCAACCACTGCCAAGACACCGGCAGCAAGCAAGGTGCGCTTAATCCACGTAGAACTCGACGATCCTCGAAGCCCTAATTTCTTGGCCTCCTGATCAACAAGAGCCGATTTATCGTCCGTCTCAGTCGGGATATCCAGTCGCAGCCGCATGAGAGCTATTGATGCGTGCTAAGGATTTTCTAAACGAATGCGCGGGTAGTTGGGTTCCCACACAGAGTCGTTCACCCGCTGCCGCACAACATCCTCGGGCACGCTTTCGGCAACTCCAGCGCTCATGGCCTCAAGGGCTACTGCCACCGCAATCTCACGCGACACATTCCGCAACTGAGCAATTGGAGGATAAAGGGTGCCCTCCTTGAGTGATGCATCATCCACAAGATTTGCCAGAGTAACCGCTGCTGCACGAAACATGCTGTCGGTGATTTTTTGGGCCCGGGCAACCATGGCGCCCAAACCCACACCTGGGAAGATATAGACATTGTTACCCTGCCCAATACGTCTTGTCGTGCCGTTGATGGTCACAGGGGCAAAGGGGCTACCGGTTGCAACCAATGCGCGGCCTTGAGTCCAGCGCAGCAAATCTTCAGGAGTAGCCTCAGACAAACTGGTTGGGTTCGAGAAAGGAAAAATAGCTGGCCGGTCGCAGCCCTGGGCCATGATACGCACTAATTCTTCGGTAAAGGTATTGGGTTGGCCCGAGGTACCTACAAGCACGGTGGGGCGTATAGCCTTTACACAGGTGAGCAAATCAGGTTTGCTATCCGTGGGCAGACCAAAGGAGGCGGCCACCGATTTTGACCAGGCAAACTCGCGTTTGTATTCGTCGCGAATCTCTTGCCCCTCGATGAGCAAA
>CAYWAT010000044.1:13077-18774 GCA_964456305.1 uncultured Polyangiales bacterium
CGAGCACCGCAACACAGCGTTGTAGATCATCACCGCTCACGCCTTCGCGCTGTAAAGCATCGCGTAGCAATTGGGTGATGCCAATACCCGCTGCTCCAGCACCCACCATCACGATACGCTGCTTGGCGAGAGGAACACCCACCGCCCGTGAAGCTGCAATAATACCCGCAAGGGCGACGCCAGCGGTGCCTTGGATATCATCGTTGAAGGAACAAATATTGTCGCGAAAACGACCTAGCAGGTTAATGGCGTTGGCTTTTTTGAAGTCTTCCCACTGCAAGATAGCGGAGGGAAACTGCGCTTTGACTGCGTCAACAAACTCTTCGACCAGGCTCTGATATGCATCACCGCGTAAGCGTGGCTGACGCCAACCAATGTAGAGGTCATCTTCAAGCAGCTCTTTATTATCCGTGCCCACATCCAAACTGATAGGCAGGCATTGCGTGGGATGGAAACCCGCTGCCACGGTATAAAGAGCAAGCTTGCCAATCGGAATGCCGATGCCCCCTGCACCCAAATCGCCCAGGCCCAAAATGCGCTCGTTATCGGTGACCACAATAAGACGCACATCTTTATAAGGCGCGTGCTGAAGGATTTGCGCAATGCGACCGCGATCATCTGGGGTGATCCAAAGACCACGACCGCGTCGATAGATATGGGTAAAGCGCTGACAGGCTAAACCCACCGTGGGCGTGTAAACCACCGGCAGGAATTCTTCGACGTGATCGCACAAGAGGCGATAGTACAAAACTTGGTCGCGCATCTCGAGAGCCTCGAGACCGATGAACTGCTCAAGAGGATCCTGCTTGCGCGTGATGCTGGCATAAGCCCGACGCGCTTGCTCCTCGAGGGTGCTTACATGTGGAGGCAGCAAGCCATCAAGTTCCAACGCCTGTCGCTCTTCATGTGTAAATGCAGTGCCGCGGTTATAGAGATTATTTCGCAGCACGTCTTGCCCACGGTAAGGAACCGAAAGCCATTCTTGCCCTTGTTGATCGCGTTCGATGGTAAATGATTTCACGCTTCAGCCTCGCTTTGGGGGCAAACCTAGCACAGGACACTGCGAGGGCGTCAAGGCGGCGGCACGCTTTTTATCGCCAACTAGGCTGGTCTGGGCGTCGTCGTTTAGGCCTTGCCCTTAGACAGTATATGACGGGCGATCACATGGCGTTGGATTTCACTCGTGCCCTCGCCGATTTCGCAAAGCTTGGCATCGCGCAAATGTTTTTCGACAGGGAACTCGCGAGTAAAGCCATAGCCACCAAGAATTTGCAAAGCCTTGTTGCAAACCCGACTTGCCGCTTCGGAGGCATAGAGCTTCGCCATCGAGGCCTGCTTGCTATAGGTCTCACCGGCATCAGCCATCGCCGCCGCACGCCAGGTTAACATGCGAGCTGCATCGAGTTCGGCGCGAGAGTCTGCAAGCTTCCATTGAGTGCTCTGAAATTGAGCAATAGGCTGCCCAAACTGCACGCGATCCTTGGCATAATTAAGCGCCTCGGCCAGCGCCCCCTCACCTAAGCCCAAGGCCATGGCAGCAATGCTTACACGGCCGCGGTCTAAGATACTGAGCGCGTCGATAAAACCATGATCGATATCGCCAATGCGTTGGCTATCCGAAATGCGCACCTGCTCGAGATTAAGCTCCACAGTATCACTTGAACGACATCCTAGTTTCTTGAGATGACGCGAGGTGCTGAAGCCCGGGGTGTCGTGATCCACCGCAAAAGCCGTAATGCCGTGCGCTGATTTATCCGGATCAGTCACTGCCAAAACCACACAAACGCCCCCTACCGAACCCTGTGTGATGAAGGTTTTGTTACCGTTAAGCACCCAGTCTTCGCCCTCGCGCTGAGCACGCGTTTTAATACTGGCGGCATCAGAGCCCGCCGAAGGTTCGGTCAATGCCCAGGCTCCCAAGATTTCGCCACGCGCAAGTCGAGGCAGGTAGTGGGCTTTTTGGGCCTCATTGCCAAAGGTCATAATGTGCGAGGTGCCGAGGCCATTGTGCGACGCCAAGGTAAGAGCCAGGGAACCATCAACGCGAGCGAACTCCTCAACAACGAGTGCATAGGCTAAGGTATCAAGACCTGCTCCGCCATAGGCCTCTGGCACGCGAATTCCCCAAAAGCCAAGCTCAGCAAGGGTGGGAATCAGCTCCGAAGGGAAACGCTCTTCTTCATCCCATTGACGGCAATAGGGCGCAACCTGATGCAACGCGACATCACGCGCGCTGCGACGCACCTCTTGATGAAGTTCAGAAAGGTTGAAGTTCACGGGTGGCACCTATGCATAAAGCAACGATACCATCGTCGTGATCTAAGCATCAACCGTTGCACCACCGCAACTCGAGCCCGACCCTGCGGTGCAACCAAAACAATGACGATCGGTCACAATGCGGCGATGATCGAGACGCTGGATATCAAAATCACGGATATGCAACGCCTCTTGCGTGCTTACCGGCATGTCCAGCATTTGATTAAAATCGCAGTCGTATAAACGTCCATCCCAGCCTACCGACAGCGTGTTGCGACACATCACACCTTCGGCAGCAGCAGGATTATAGGCTGCGACTAAGGACTGCATGTAGCCTTCGAGATTATTGGTCTCTTGCAGCCATTCGAGAAACCGACTGATAGGCATATTGGTGATGGTGAAGAGTGTATCGAACTGAAGACCAAAACGCCTATCGAGCTCGCGCTTCCATTCTTGCTCTAGCGCCTTTTGATCGGCAGGTAAAAAAGCGCCCACGGGATTGGTGACCAGAGTCAGACGCCACCTTGAATCGCCTTGGCCATAGCCCAGTGCATTAAGACGACGCAGTCCTTCGATGCTCTTGGCAAAGACACCTTCACCACGTTGAGCATCAGTCCCCAATGCACGATAGTGAGGCAATGAGCACACTACCTCGACCTGATGCTGCGCAAAAAAATCGGGGAGATCACGGTGCCGAGGAACCAGGAGAATGGTGAGATTACAGCGATCGATCACATGACATCCGAGCGCACGGCATTGCTCCACAAACCAACGAAAATGAGGGTTCAGCTCGGGCGCCCCACCCGTCAGGTCGACCCTGCGAATGTGGCTTTTTTCGATGGCTCGCAAGCACTCCTCCATGGTCTTACGCATCATGATTTCATCTCGGTCCGGCCCCGCATCAACATGACAATGGCGACAGGTCTGATTGCAAAGCTTGCCGAGGTTAACCTGCAGCACATCGATACCGGTAGCACTGAGAGGGTGTAATCCATGGGATGCTAAGGCAGCATCAAACTCCTGGGCCATATCGAGAGCACGTAGGGCTGCACGCTGAACCTGCGGCAAGGCCAAAGGAAGGCGCCGTGCCTGTAGGGAAGGCAATCGCTTGGAAGAAGGCATGCCCATCAACGCATCGAAAGTTTATCGACTTGTTGTCGCATTTGCATGCCATGTACCAAGCTGGCGCCTCCGCGAATCGCGGCCGCAACATGAATGGCCTCGGTCATCTGCTCGGGGTCAACACCTTTTTCGAGACATCCACGGGAGTAGGCATCAATGCAATAAGGGCACTGCACTGCATGTGCGACTGCTAGTGCGATGAGCGATTTATCGCGTGCCGACAAGGCACCATCCTTGAACACCTCGCCGTACCAAGCAAAAAACTTATCGGCGAGGGTGGATGCATGGTCACCAATATGACCAAAGTCGGCTAAATGTTGAGCATCGTAATAACCAGTGTGATGCGTCATGAGAGCTCCTAACGTAGTCGTGTGTATCGCTTATGATCCACGTGGGCGCTTGTTACGCTTAAGGGCTGAAGCGCTAGCTTGCCCTCATGCCTCGCCAATTTCCCGGCAACCCAGTGCAATTGCGAAGTCTCTAGCTGTCGCCGGATAAACATCGCATCGACGCCGTCTACATCCAGCACCTTAATCGATGCAGAATCGGAATCGTCGATAAGAACCAACTCCGGAACACAGCGCCAAGAACTGGGTCTTAGCACAACAAAAGGTTCAAACACGGGACCAAAGATTTGCTGCGACTGTTCGTAACGGGCAAGCACATGATTAAAGTCGGTCAGCGCGAAACCCTCCACGGTATTCAGAAGCGCGGTATCGATGAGAGTATCGACAGCGTATTGCAAAATACGAATACGTCGCGGCGGTGGCCCCGCATCCACCTCTGCTAAACCCACCATCACTTGCCTAGGACAAGGACCCAGCGAACGTGTGCGCGGCTCGGCATAAACCTCTTCGCGAAATAGCTCGCCCTGCTCAATGTCGATCAGATAGCGTCGTTCCAGATGCACACGGCCAACGCCAGTCAAACGCTCACGGCCAATCTCGAGCAAGCAGCGATCTTCGATCTGGCGAGGCCCCTCACCCACCTGATGATCAAGCCAACAGGTCATCCGCTCACACCAGCGTTGATCGCTGGGCTTGGGCGACTTTAGGTCTCCTATCCATTGCGAGGCAGCCCATAATAACGCGGTCACGAGAGCACCGTCATTTTGGCGCATGGCGCTACGCAGGCGACCGATCCAGCGCTGCAAGGTCCATGAAAGATTGCCAACACCTTGGATTAAGCGTTGCATCGCTTCTTCTACGGAAGGTGCATCCGCAGCATGCTCTGTACCAACACGAACAATAGCGAGCAAAATGTCATCCAGCAGAGAAATCAGGTTTTCGGATTCTGACTTCTCCAAAAAATCAGGTGCAATGGGTACCAGGGCTGTTTGGGTTTCGGCGAGGTAACGACGCTTCATCGAAGGGTGCGAATCTGCGTCGTTACCCGCTGGCTCAACACCCGATTCACGCGCGAGCAAGCGAAGCGCCGTGACAAGACAAGGGCTATTCCGTGCGCCCTCTTCGGTGGACACCATATGCAACTGCTGCATGCTCGGTCGAAGTACAACAACCTGGGGCTGACCCTGGTGCTGCATGTGCACCGTGATGGCATCAATGCGCGGCGTTGGATCCGATGTGCCAACCTCTGCATCATCGTCCAGACCTTGCAGCGCGAGCCTCGCGGCATTGCGAATATCACGCGGGCTATTTTTCATAGAGATATTTTCGCAGTGAGGTGTGACGACGCTCTACCTCAAAACGCAGTGCACTAGGTGCAAAACGCATATCAAGCGTGCGTAGTTCATCGAGCAAACCGTAAGCGACTTCGAAACGTCCCTCTTTCTCCACAGCTTCGGCACGACGCAAGAAAGCCAGCGTTAGTGAGCGCATCACCTGCGAGGAACCTTCCACACAGCTGCGGTCAACTCGTAACGCGCGTCTAAAATCAACCAGCGCGCGCGCATCGCGGTGACGACGTGTATGCAATGTCGCCATCCTAAGCCAAGGAGCAGCCCAGTTAGGCCGCATAACAGCGCAACGTTGCAGGCTCCACAATCCACGTCGCGTAAGCCCCAAAACCAGCCAAACATGTGCCATGAAATAACGCCACTGACTGCGCAGGCGAATCCAAAAGGGATCGCGCACTACTGGACCAGGATCGACATCGTCTTCGCCCACGACATAGTCGGAGAGGGTGAGTTCCGCTTGCTCCTCGCCTCGCAGCTCCATGCGCGCAACGATGGCAGCGTAAGCATCCTCGATTTCAGCCCACATGGCAGAAACTTGAGAGAGTTCCCGAAGTTGTCGTAGTGCTGGCAGGGCGCGTCCGTCGGCAATGCGACCCAAGGTGCGCACCGCCTGCGATGCGACG
>CAYWAT010000045.1:0-18450 GCA_964456305.1 uncultured Polyangiales bacterium
ATCGGTGCAGCAAGATGACTACATGCGCTGGCGTTTGATTCAGCATATGCGTGCGCATCCCGAGGATGAAGGGCAGATTCGCTCGGTGATGCTTTACCGCTTGGTGGCGAATCACCGTCATGACGGCAAACCCGCTTATTGGCGCAAGATGACGCATATGCGTAGCTATCCCTTTGGCCAAAAGCATCGCAAAATCCTGTGGCCTCAAGATGGTACGCCTATGCCCTCAAAGCAGATGATCAAACGCTACCAGTTGCAGAAGAAGCAACCAAAGTCTTCTTGAATTAACTGCGAGAGAAGAATCTTGACCATCGCATGAAAACATTACATGTATGCGGTTTGTGTGTCGTTGAAATTAATTCAAAAGACCTTAATCAATCAATCATTTTAGACATCACTCTATGGAGATCCGACGTATGATTCTCTGTTTTTATCGTAGATTGAATACGTTTTTATATATATTTATTTTGTCTGTTTTGTTTTTGATAGCTGGTTGTGATGGTAAAAAACATTCGCGATTAGGTCAAAACATAGTCGCGCCAAAATCAACGCCTGGTGGACTCAAGCCTAGCTTACCGCCCTCTCAGTTTATTCCTATAGCCGATCAAAAAATAAAAATTCTTTGCGGAGAGCTCAACGAACAGTATGATTCCAAGGGAAAAACGTGGTTTGAAAGAATTGATCAATGCTTGGCACTGAGGGAAGATAAATCACATCAAATCGATTTAGATGAAGCAACAAATTTTTTAGTGAGTTGCGTGATTTGTTAGATATTTTATGTCAGGGTTTTCCTGAGGATCTTGCTGGAAATATAGAAGAAATAGCTATCCATATAGATAATTTGTATACTAATTTTTATGGAAAAATAAAAGATTATTCCATATTAAATTCCGGCGGAAACCTAGCAATAGTTAATAAATTTCGTTGTCATTCATGCACTAGTATGTTTAACAATAACACGTTCTCTTATTTGATAAGGATTTACGCTGAAGTTATAAATCATGGATTATGGAATAAGGTTGAATACAGAAAGAAGTTTAGTAAATTTTATGATCCAGTTAATCCCGATGAGCCATCTTTTTATAATTCTCATGTTGAAAACGTGACAGATAAAGTAAGAGAGATGATGAATCTTATCATAAGATTAATCTCACAACGTTAATCTCTGTTTTCGATAGGAATCGTCGTTTATTACTTCTGTTTTCAGGTATCGTAACTTCAGATCACGACACGCTAATCAACGCGAATTTTACCAACGGTAGCAAGTTCAGAGCCGACTGTAGGCGTGATGCCGCCTGGGGTTTCTATTCCCGTAAAGGTGTTGATACGGATGCGTCCTGCGCCGCCACCTTCATCGCCGGTAAGCTGGTATATATAAGCGCATAAAAACATCCCCGCTTCTCAACGAATGTGAAAAACGGGGATGTGTATTGCTTTGATTTTGTTTTCAGATTTTCGTTATTACCGACATACGTATTGAGTGATTAATTGAGCCTCTTGTACATTGGGAACAAAGCACGGTGGATGAAGCTGATAACCTGGACACTGATGCGGATTCTCAGGCGGATGACAAGGTTTAGCTGGGTTTACTATTCTGCAATGAGGAGGCACTCTATCGATAAAGGTTCTCGCGCACCTAGGAGCGCTGACTGGAACCCATCTTCCTGTAGGTTCACGCACTGTGCAGGTCTGAATATTCTTTGATGACCAGGCGCTAAATTTACCATCATTGCAGGTGCGTGTAATGGTCTTTGTCTTTTGGCATACATTGCCATAGGCAACGCTAGCTGCAGGAAACGATTTGCCGGTTTGTTTCTTGCCATGTTTAATGACACCGGAGGAGATTTTACAGTCTTTGGGAATGTAAACACAGTTTCCGTTTTTGCACTGGTTACCACCATTTTGATTACAAGCAGTCCCGTTAGGCTTATTGCCATTGGCTTCGCAGGTTATATTGAACTGCTCGTCGCAAGCCTTTTTTCCTACCTTACATGCATTGCCATCAGGGTTGTTACATGCCTGTCCGTTGCCTTTGCATACGCACATACCTTGGTCATCGCATAGGCCATTGCCGCTGCATGCTGTGCGAGCGGCTTTCGGCGTGGAAGCACAACGAAGTTCACCATTCACACATTGTTGAACGCCTTCCATACACTCTTGGTCCATGTCCTCCAGCGTGCACATTTGACCGATTTCTTCGATATCTTCGGCCTCATCAACTTCAGCGTCGCAGTCGTTGTTAATGCCATCACATATTTCTTTTTCTGCTTTGCAATTTTTGATAGCTATCGCGTAAATTCCAAAACTGTTAACTGGCATTTCAACAGTGTTTTCATTTAATGAATAAGAATCTCGACTGCCTACAACCATCCAACGCTTTCCTTCTTCAGCTGTCTGGTCAGAAGACAGATCCATATCAAGACGCAATATCTGTATTTCGTCGGCAGTTCTTCCCTTGATGCCAGGACACTCAAGTGTGAGCGAGAAAGTGCCATCTGTGGGTGTTAAGTTGTAAGGCCAAAATGCGACTGGTTTACATGCAATGCTATAGTCCGAATCGCTGGGTAAAGGAAGGTCGTCGTCTTTGTAATCGGCGACTACAATAGTGTGTGATTCTGCAAACGTACCTGCCTCCCAACTTAATGCATTGCCACGCGTATCACGAATGGATCCTTCGGTTTCAGGATCGCCTGTTTCTTGCTCGATTGCCCCAGCAGATGTTGGCTTTTCTCCTGCAAGTTCTGGCGTAGAAGGATCGCTGCCGCTGTTGCATGCGATGAGTGGTAACAGTGTTAATAAGATGATACCTGTCCACCACGTAGAAGCTCGAAACGCTCTCATTTTTACCTCACAAAGTTAGTTTATTTATAAAATTCTATTGAAGTTAATGTAACAAGAACGTCCATAGCTAGCCATGAAAGAGTGCGTTTGCAAGCAAAATAAGTCGTACTCAAGACGACATTGAGTCACAGCGTATGCTCGTCTGTAAACGCTAATCAACCCGGATTTTACCAACGGTAGCAAGTCCAGAGCCGACTGTGGGCGTGATGCCGCCTGGGGTGTCTGTTCCCGTAAAGGTGTTGATACGGATGCGTCCTGCGCCACCACCGCCGCCGCCGCCTTCTTTGGCTATATCGGAACCATCTTTGGCATTGCCTTCGGCGTCGCTACCTGCGCCACCGGGGGCACCTTGACCAGCGCCATCGCCACCGGGGGCAGGCACTTGCTCGGCACTGCCGTTACTGCCGTCGATGCCGACTCGCGTCGGGCCATGTGACCCACTGGCACCGCCACCGCCATTGGCCGCAAGCCTGCCTTCGAGGGTCACGATGGGTGATTCCACAAGAATAGCGCCGCCACTTCCGCCGCCGCCGCCGCCGCCGCTTCCACCATCACCGGTAAGCTGGCCGCCAATGCCTCCCGAGCCGTTAGCGCTGAGTAGACCATTATTGCCTAGATAGAAAAAGCGCCCCGCGCTGAGTTGCAATGCACCGCCGCCATGACCTCCAGGGCCGCCTGGATAACCGCCCGTGCCGCCACCGCTACCGCCGATGAGAGGCATGAGCGCCAAGGTTCCATAGGTATCCTTCGGAATGCCCGAACTGCTATGTCCGCCGCGACCTCCTTGACTGCCAAAGCTTCCACCGGCGCCACCGCCATCTCTAGCGTCATTGGCTAAGCTGCCTGCTAAATCATCGCCTTCGCCGCCGCCAGGACCTTGTCCTGGTTTGTTGCCTATATCGTCGTTGTTGACGTTATGACCTTTCCCGCCGGCAAACCCGCCTGAGCCAGGTCCATCGTCGCTGGCATCCACAGAAAAGTGATCGGCAATCGCGATGGTATCGCGTGCGAAAATCGCCAAGGTACGCGCGCCTATGCCTCGAGCACACACACCCTGCTCGAGACGCAGGCTTTGCATGATGAATACACCTGCGTTTTGATCGTCATTGCTGCGGAAATATTCAATCCCGTTGTTGATTCCCTGGCCACCTGGAGGGCGAATCCACTCAATACGTTCGCCCGCGCTATCATAAAGACCGATCGAGCCCTTATCGGTATCAAAGCGCAGCTCTAGCTTTTGGCTTGCGATGGGTGTTGGGTTAATCTCGGTGAGGCTGTCGCTTGTCCAAATGCGATCGGCGTCGATATTGCTGGGTTGCCAGCGATCAGGCTCGATAGGTGTGTCGTCCGGAGGATCTGTGGGCAGAGGATCAGGAGATGGGCTGCTGGGAGAATCATCAGAGTCTAAGGAGGGGTCATAGGTCAGTCCGCAGCCCCAACTGCCAACAAGACTGAAGATAAGCAAGAATGGAATGAGAGTACTCATATTCCAACATTACCATATCATTGCACCTGAGATAAATCGGTCTCTTGATTAATTACAGTATTTTTGTGTGATTCTTGCTTACGTGGGTAGCAGCTATGTTGCGTTGCTTTCCAGGCTTTGCAGGATGCCTTGCACTTCCATGGCGGTCTCAAGCTCGGGATTGCTTTCTAGAAAACGCTTCAAGTGTTGTATGCACTCTGCGTTATTGCCGCAGGCAAAGTGTGTTAGTCCCAAGAGGTAAAGGGCATCGCCGTCGTTTAAGTCGCGGCTCAACGCTTGATTGCCGACACGAATCGCTTCCTCATAGCGGCCCAGCATGCGCAAACAATGACCGCAACCTATAAGCGCTCCAGCGTAGTTAGGTGCAAGCGCGAGGGCTTTGACGTAATGGGGCAAGGCCTGCGTAAAGGCTTGCTTTTCATAGTGCACTGCGGCGATAAGCTGATGCAGGTAAGCATTGTCGGGATGCTCAACAAGCGCATCGTTTAACGCGTTGAGGGCTTCGTCGGCCAAGCCTTCGCGCAGCAGCTCGGCGCCTTCCTCGGCAACTTCCCAGGCATGGGCATCGTCTGCGGTTTCGTTCATAGCCTCGTCTATTAGGCCTGATTATCGTTGAGGCAATGAGACCTCTATGACCGCAGCATGGTTGCGGCAATCACAACGCGCATGATTTCACTCGTACCTTCGTAGATTTCGGTGATACGGGCATCGCGATAGTGGCGTTCGAGATCGTATTCCTTGGAGTAGCCGTAGCCGCCATAAATCTGTAGGGCTTTGTGAGTGATGCGGGTTGCGGATTCGGAGGCGATGAGTTTCGCGATGGCGGATTCCTGCGTGTGCCGTTGACCTTGATCGTGCAGCCATGCGGCTCGCCAGATAAGCCAGCGTGACGCCTCGAGTTCGGTCGCCATGTCAGCCAACATAAATTGGATAGCTTGTTTATCACGCAGCAAGCTGCCAAAGGCGCGCCGTTCGTGGGTGTAGTCGCGCGCTTTCTCAAAGGCAGCGCGTGCGATGCCCAAGGCCTGTGCTGCAATGCCGATGCGTCCTCCGTCCAGGGCGCCCATGGCAAGCTTAAAGCCATCCCCGGGTTGACCAAGGATGCGTGTTGCTGGGACACGGCATTGCTCGAAAAAAATGGTACAGGAGTGAGCTGCGTGAATACCCAGCTTTTCGTCGCGTGGCTGCGGGACGAAGCCCGCATCGTCTTTGTGCACTAAAAATGCCGATACGCCCTTCGCGCCTAGGCTTTTATCGTGGGCGGCCATGACGATCATCCAGTCGGCATGGGGGCCATTGGTAATCCAGTTTTTGGAGCCTTGGATGATCCAATCCTCGCCAGCACGGGTGGCGGTGGTATCCATATGCGCTGCGTCGGAGCCGCTGGAAGGTTCGGTGAGACCAAAGCAGCCCAGGGCTTGGCCCGACGCGAGGGGTTTGAGAATGTCTTGCTTTTGCGCCTCGGAGCCAAAGCTTAACAAGGGGCCACAGACCAGTGAGTTATTGACGGACATGATCACGCCGGTTGAGGCACAGGCGCGGCTGATTTCTTCTATGGCAATGGCGTAACTCAGGTAATCCATGCCTGCGCCGCCTTGCTCTTCGGGGACAAAGACACCCATGAATCCCAACTCGGCTAAGCGTGCGATCAAGGCGCTGGGCCATTCGCTGTTGTGATCAAGAGTGCGCGCTACAGGGGCAACTTCGGATTCGGCGAACTCCCGCGCCGTTTGTTGCATCATGCGTTGTTCGTCGCTGAGGGAAAACTCCATGCTTTGAAGCGTATCGTGTTTTAGGGCCTGCTGTCTTCAAACTCTCGGTTAAAAACTCAGCGTGAGGCGCGGCGGGCACGTTTGGCGTAGAGGCCATTGGGGGAGGTCTCAAGATAACGGGAGTAGGCACGGCGAGCTTCCGCTGCAGCACGTCCTGCTAGTGATTCGCCGAGGAAAAACCAAACTTCGGGAGGGGCTTGTTCGCGCTTGGAGGCTGCTCGCAATACGCGCTCGGCCGCCACGCGAAATTCCTTGGGCTTTTGCAAATAGGCTTGTCCCTCAAGCAGCTCCAGTTCGGTGAGAGTGGTGGTGGGGCGGATACGCACGTCCAGTGCTTGGCGGGCGCGTTTGAGCCAACTAAGCGTCGCGTTGGGATTTTCGGCACGCAAGGTTGCTCGTGCGAGGCCCATCAGGGCTTCGGGGTGATGGGCATCTTGTTGGATGGCCTGCGCGTAACGAATATGCGCCTCTTCGTAATCACCGTGTTTCTCGAGGGCGAGGGCATAGGTGCTCACCAAATCCGCCGAGGGTGGTGGGGCATTGTTATCGTCGATGCTGTTGCGTAAGAGCGTGCGCGCTTCGTCGACGCGGTTCTGGGCTAAGCGCAAACGGGCTTCGATGGCAATGGCTCGACGCGACGGCGGAAATTGAGAGGCAAAGGCCTGCATATGGGCGTCGGCTTGGTCTAACTGACTCAGAGCGATATGGGCTTCAATGCGACCTAGGAGAATATCCCGCTCCGCACGCGTTTGATGGCGCGGCACTTCGTCGCGTTGCAGTTTTTGGTAGAGCTCGAGGGCTTTTTGGCTCTTGCCCTCGTGTTGTAGGATAGCTGCGAGGGCTAAACTGGCGTCAAGATGATGGGGTTGGTGTGCGATTGCCTGGTTGAGGCTTTTTTTCGCTTCGCTAACATCCCCATCGATGCGCTGAACCTGGGCTTGTAGCAGCCATGCTTCGGGAGATTGAGGCTGCTTGTTGAGCCATGCATTAACGACTTCTTGGGCGCTGTGCGTATCGAGTACGGCTAGAGCCGCCAGTGCTTTGGCCTGAGCGATATCCGAGACCGCTTCGGGTTCATTGTCGTTTGTAGGGCTTGCGATGGCTTGTGCCTGCTTGGCGGCATCGGCGAACTGACCGCGTGCTAGGTGAAGGTGAACCTTTGCAGACTCACGCAGGGTGGAGGTGAGTGCTTTGGGTTGTTGGGCTAGTGTCTCTTCTACCCAATCTAAGGTATTTTCACTGCCTGCACGTAGGGCGCTTCTGAGTTTGAGGCGCAAGAGTGCGGGTGTTTTGTTTGCCTTGTCGCTTTCGAGACTTTGAAAGGCTGCACTCGCATGGCCACGGCTTAGTAAAATGGTGGCGAGCAGTGCCTGTGTGTCGTGTGTGGGATCGTGATGCAGGGCGCGTTGCGCCAAGGTCTCGGCGCGCTTCCAATTGCCTTGCTTGGCGGCGATTTTAGCTTTGTTTGTAAAGCTTTGCGCAACATCCGACGCTGTGGTCAGACTGCTTGCAGGCGATGCGGCATCCGTAGCTGACGAGGGTGATAACCATTCTTGTTGCCAGGCTGTTCCGGCGGCAAGGCCGAGTAGAGCAAGCGCGCCTACACCCATGACTGTGCGTCCTCGTCGCGCATTGCCTTTGTGGGGTATCTGGACAGAGTCTATGTCGTCTTCGCGCTCATGCATCGATGTGCGGGCGAAAATACCTGAATGACTATCGGGTAAGGTATCGTGAGCCGGTAGTGCGTCCTCATCGAGTTTTGTCGAGAGAGGCTCTTGGACTGTTGCCCCTGTCATGACGCGTTCTGAATTTGCTCGAGGTCGTTTGGTTGTTTTGCGAGATAAAATGTCGCTTTCCTCACCTTCGTCGTTTAAGGAATATGAATCGTTGCCCTCCTGAGATGTCAATGCATCGCTATCCATCGACAGTGATAAAGAAGGTGTGCTGTCGCTTGTTTCTTCTTGCTCTACGAGGCCGGTTGCGGGACTGATCTTCGCAGATAGGCTCGCTAAGCGGGTCGCTCTTTCTTTGAGGCGCAAAATATCCTGATGGTCGGGATTGAGTGCTTGGGCCCGGTTCAGCAGCTTGAGCGCACGCGTGGGATCGCCACTCTTCAACATAACCTGCCCTAAATAACGAAAGGGCTCCCAGGCATCCGGAGCCATTTGCGCGGCGTGGTAGAGCGTGCTTTGAGCACGATCAAGCTCGCCTAGTTTCATCCACGCTCGGCCTTCAAGAACCCTTAAGGGCATATGCTCTGGGGCATGTTTTTGTCCCCTTGCCACGACTTCTAGGGTTTCGATCAATCGATCTAAGCCTAGTAATTCCTCTGCAATCAGCACCGTTTCGCGCAATTGCACCGGACTACGACGCCAGCGATTTAAACGCGTAAGCAGTGAGCTCGGCCGGGTTTGTGAGGGCCGCTGCGGGGCGGCTAAAGAAGGAATTTGGGTCTGCTCAGCCGGAGAATGCATAACAAGGCATCCTAACAAAGCTGCTGAGTAGATCCCAAGATCTTGGCTAAAGATCCAATAATAATAGATCTTTTCAAAACGAGCGGTGTCTTAAGGCGTAAAGCGCGATGCCTGCGGCTACCGATGCATTGAGTGAAGCGATGGGGCCTTGCATGGGAATGTGAGCCAAGACATCACAGCGCTCGCGCACCATGCGGCGTAGACCTTTGCCCTCGGAGCCGACCACAAGCACATGGCCCTTACGATTTTTGGGGATTTCGCTGAGGGCGTGTGTGCCAGTGCTATCAAGTCCCACGGTGATCAATCCCTCGTTGGCTAAAGCCTTAATAGAGCGTTGCAAGTTGGTGACATGTACGATGGTAGCGTGTTCGGTCGCGCCTGCCGATGCTCGCGCAACCGTTTCGTTGACCTGAGCGCTGCGATGTTTGGGCACCAGGATACCGTGCACGCCGAAGGCAACGGCACTGCGCACAATCGCGCCTAAGTTATGGGCGTCTGTGATTTCGTCCAAGGCCAAAAGCAAAACCTGTTGGGCTGGGAGCGCTTGGATGAAGCTATCCCAGGAGGTGTATTCAAAGGGGGTGGTGAGTGCGATAACCCCTTGATGGCGCAATCCATCCGCCATGCGCTGCAGCACGGACTTAGGACTGCTTTCCATAGGAACCCGACAGATTTCGGCACGCTCACGAATGCGGCGCAGTTGGGCGCTATGAATATGCGAATCGTAAAAGATTCTTTCGATGCGTGTGCGTCCGGGACCGTTGAGTCCTTCGAGCACCGCTCGAGGTCCCAGCAGATAGCGCTTACCTTTGTCCGCACGCATCGATCTGCTTTCTGATACGGGCCGCCACCTCTTCAGGGTGTGCAGCTAGACGAATAGGGCGTCCTACAACCAGTAAGTCAGCGCCCGCACGCAGCGCATCTTCAGGTGTGGCGATGCGTTGTTGATCGTCTGTGGTTGTGCTGGTTTCGCGAATCCCTGGCACCACCAAAGCGCTGTCGTGGCCGACGATGGAACGCAGTGTGGTACATTCGTGAGCTGCACAGACAAAGGCACGCAGGCCTTGGGCATGCGCTATGGTTGCGAGTCGTTGTACCTGCGTTTGGGGCGCTCCGGGGATGCCTAGCTCGCTAAGTTCGTGTTCGGCAAGGCTGGTAAGCAGGGTGACTGCAAGCAGTTGAGTTTGACTTCCCTGCACTACTTTTTGGGCTGCGTTCAACATGCCTGCGCCACCCCCGGCATGCAGAGTAAGGTAACGAACGCCCTGATCCACCGCAGCAACTGTCGCGTGTGCGACGGTGTTGGGGATATCGTGCAGCTTGAGGTCCAAGAAACAGGCTGCCCCTGCTTGATGCACCGCATCGACGGCAGCAGGCCCTGCGATAGTGAAGAGCTGCAAGCCGACTTTGAAGACGCCAACATGATCGCAAAGACGATTGATCCATCGCTTGGCATCATCCAAGTTCTCGACATCAAGAGGAAAAACCAACCGCTCTCGGCTGCTAAGTGCAGATGCGTTCATGCCCGCGGCATAGCATGAGGCAATGGTTGAGGGGTGCGCGCCTTAATCTTTAATCTTTGGCGACGCCTTTGACCTGCTCGTGCGAGCCGATCATGGCTTTGCTGAGGTCGCGGTTCATGCGCGCGATAAAGTGGATGCCGATTTCTTTGGGGCAAGCGCTTTCGCATTCGCCATGATTCGTGCAAGCACCAAAACCCTCGGCGTCGTGTTGGGCAACCATGCGTTGTACACGGCGCATGCGTTCGGGTTGCCCCTGCGGCACAAGACCTAGATGCGCGACTTTGGCCGCCATGAAGAGGTTCGCCGAGGCATTAGGACAGGCTGCTACGCAGGCTCCACAGCCGATGCATGCAGCGGCGTCCATGGACAGGTCAGCCTCGGTTTTTTGAATAGGCGTTTCGTTGGCATCGGCAGCACTACCAGTGCGTACGGAGATATAGCCGCCGGCTTCGATGATGCGATCAAAGGCGCTGCGGTCGACCACCAGGTCCTTGACCATCGGAAACGCTGCCGCTCGCCAGGGCTCGATCCAGATTTCGTCGCCATCTTTGAAGTGACGCATATGCAGTTGGCATGCGGTGGTGGCTTGTTGAGGTCCGTGCGGGATGCCGTTGATGACCATGCTACAAGCACCACAAATCCCCTCACGACAGTCACTGTCGAAGGCGATGGGGTCTTGGGATTCTTCGATGAGTCGCTCGTTAACAACGTCGAGCATTTCTAAGAAAGACATGTGTTCATTGACGTCCTGTGCTTCGTAACGCTCAAACTGGCCTTTTTGATTGGCTTCTTGCTGGCGCCATACATGCAGGATGACCTTAAAGGTGCGCATTATTTGTAGCTCCGTGTACTGGGTTGAACTGTCTCGAAGGTGAGCGCTTCTTTATGTCGTTTAGGCGTGCTGGGATTTTGGTCGTATTGCCATGCTGCGACGTAGGTGTAGTCCTGGTCATTGCGTTTGGCCTCGCCTTCGTCGCTTTGGTGTTCTTCGCGGAAGTGACAGCCGCAGGATTCCTCGCGGTCCAGCGCATCGCGGCACATAAGCTCGCCAAGTTCGAGGAAGTCAGCCACACGTCCCGCTTTTTCGAGGGTTTGGTTGAAGCTCTGGCCACTGCCAGGGACGCTGATGGAGTTCCAGAATTCCTCGCGCAAGACGGGGATAGCTTCTAGGGCCTCTTTGAGCCCCGAGGCATTGCGCGCCATGCCGCAATGATTCCAGATGATGCGGCCAAGTTTGCGGTGGTAGTAGTCGGGGCCGTGCTTGGGATTGGGTGCGTTGCAGAGTTTTTGTAGACGCTCCTCGACCTTGCTGATGCTTTCTTGCGCGGCGATGTGCGTTGCATCCAGTCCGTCGGGCTTGTGCTGGGCGAGGTAGTTGCTGATCGTTTGGGGCAGTACGAAATACCCGTCGGCGAGGCCTTGCATGAGAGCGCTCGCACCAAGTCGATTGGCGCCATGATCGGAGAAGTTGGCTTCACCTGCGGCAAAGAGGCCGTCGATGGTGGTCATGAGATTATAGTCTACCCACAAGCCGCCCATGGTGTAATGGGTAGCGGGGTAGATGCGCATGGGTACTTTGTAAGGGTTTTCCCCGGTGATGCGCTCGTACATTTGGAATAGGTTATCGTAGCGTTCGGCAATGGTTTTTTGCCCTAAGCGGCTGATGGCATCGGAGAAATCGAGATACACCCCGCGTCGCTCCCCATCGACGAGTTCGCCTACACCACGCCCCTCGTCGCAGACTGTCTTGGCTGCGCGCGACGCAATATCGCGGGGCACAAGATTGCCAAAGGCGGGATAACGTCGCTCGAGGTAATAATCGCGGTCGCTTTCTGGAATATCTGCAGGCGCTTTGGTGCAGTCTGCTGCGTTTTTAGGCACCCATACCCGGCCGTCATTACGCAAGGACTCGCTCATCAAGGTGAGCTTGCTTTGGTACTCGCCGGCTTGTGGAATGCAGGTAGGGTGAATCTGAGTGAAGCAGGGGTTAGCAAATAATGCTCCGTGACGATGTGCGCGCCAGATGGCGGTGGTGTTGCATCCCTTGGCATTGGTGGAAAGATAAAACACATTGCCATAACCGCCGGTGGCTAAGATAACCGCGTCGGCCATGTGCGCTTCTAAGGTGCCTGTGCTGAGGTCGCGGGTGACAATGCCACGAGCACGACCGTCGACACGAATGAGGTCGAGCATTTCGGTGCGTGGAAACATGCTGACGCTGCCGGCATCCACTTGCCGTTCGAGAGCTTGATAAGCACCCAGCAAAAGCTGTTGCCCCGTTTGACCACGCGCATAGAAGGTCCGTGAGACTTGAGCGCCACCGAAGGAGCGGTTCGCGAGCAACCCACCGTATTCACGCGCAAAGGGCACGCCTTGGGCCACGCACTGGTCGATGATTTGCGTGCTGATTTGCGCCAAGCGATAGACATTGCTCTCACGCGCGCGAAAATCCCCGCCTTTAATGGTGTCGTAAAATAGGCGATATACACTATCGCCATCGTTTTGATAGTTTTTAGCCGCGTTGATACCGCCTTGAGCAGCAATGCTATGAGCGCGACGTGGGCTGTCTTGAAAGCAGAAGGCTTTGACTCGGTAACCAAGCTCGCCGAGGGTTGCTGCTGCCGAAGCGCCGGCTAACCCGGTGCCAACGATGATGACTTCGAACTTACGGCGACTGGCGGGCACCACCAGCTTCATATCGAAGCGGTGCTTATCCCAGCGCTGTTCAATCGGTCCGGTAGGCGCGTTTGATCGAAGTTCCATGCTTTATTTCTCTGCCTCGTTTGCAGGTATGGTGCTGGCTTGAGGCGTGACCATGTCGGTCATCACCGCAATGGGAAATGAGAGATTGCCGATGGCCACCAAGAGACCGAGCGTGCGTGCGGCGGAGTGAGCCCAGCGATCGTAGCGCGGATGCCTTAGGCCAAGGGTTTGCAGTAAGCTCCAGACGCCATGATAAAGGTGAAAAGCGAGCGCGAGGTTACCGATAATATACACCACCGAGACCACAGAGTTTTGAAACCCACGCACCACATTGTTGTAGACATCACCTTCCACAAAGGTGTCATTCGGACTGTAGCCCAAGGTTAGATGCAGCAGATGATAAATAATGTACACCAGTAGAATGGGACCACTCCAATACATGGTACGAGCGGCATAGTTGGTGCGTTTGTACTGACGCTTGCGATATTCCTCGCGCCGCGCGGAGCCTTTGAGTGTGGCCAGCTGTACAGCGGTGACGATGTGCACCACGACTGACCCTAACAAAACGAGTCTTACCGCCCACAGCAAAGCAGGCTTGCTATGCAGAAAAGCAGCGTAGGCGTTGATGACCTCAGGGCCTGCGTAGAGCTGTAGATTGCCGATCAAGTGGCCCACAACAAAGCCGACAAGCACAATGCCGGAGAGGGCCATTAATACTTTTTTGCCAATAGTGGTGCGATAAAAAGTAAGCGTTTGCATGGTCATCGTCGTTGCACTCATGGCCTCAACTCATCTTTGGGGCTGCAAACCTAGCCCAAGCTGTGCGGCTGTCGAGACCTGGATATACGATTTACGCTCTGTTTACCGGGATTAGGCCACCCACGAGAGTTCAAGAGGGGGGATCGATATAGTCCACGTCGACGCCTCGATAGGTGCGCAAAGTGGTAACACCCGGTTTACGTGCTTGAATAACATTGGGGGTGAGTGCGACTTTGCCAAAGCCACCGGGGGTATCGACAATGAACTTGGGCAGGGCGATGCCGCTAAGATGTCCCTGGAGCTGGTTCATCAACTCGATGCCGGTGTCTAAAGGAGTGCGCAAATGGGCTGTACCTCGTACTGTGTCTGCCTGGAGCAGGTAATAAGGCCGCACTCGCCAGCGAACCAAGCCGCGAAAGAGGGTGCTTAGGGTTGCTGCATGGTCGTTGATTCCGCGTAAGAGAACGCTTTGGTTCATCACGGGAATGCCATGATCGGCCAGAGAGCTACACGCGCGTTGCGCTTCGGGGGTGAGCTCTTTGGGGTGGTTGAAGTGCGTCATCACCCAGGTGGAGGGATGGGTACGCAATGTTTTGCAAAGTGTGGCTGTAATGCGTTGAGGCAGGGTCACGGGCAGACGGGTGCCGATGCGCACGGTGACAATGTGTTCAATGGTTGCGAGTTTGCTGAGAATAGCGTGCAGGCGTGCATCGCTCAGCATCAGTGGGTCGCCGCCGGATAAAATTACATCGTTGATCTCGGGGTGTTCTTTGAGCCACTGAAACGCGGGTTCGAGGGTATCGAGGGAACGTGCGCCTCCTTCTTGGCCCACCATGCGTGAACGTGTGCAAAACCGGCAGTAAACCGCGCAGCGACTATGCACCAGCATGAGCACGCGGTCGGGGTAACGCTGCACCAGGTGGGGGGCGACTTCGTGATCTTCTTCACCCAAAGGGTCACGCATATCTCCCGCCGCATCCTGCTGCTCTTGCAAAACTGGGACGCACTGTTGACGAACGGGGCAGCTAGTATCGTCGCGATCGCAAAGGCTGAGATAGTAGGGGGTGATCGCCATAGGAAAGCCCTGCGACATGGCGTGACGAATCCCTGCGCGTTCCGCTTCACTGAGATTTAGATGGTGTTCCAGCGCATCCAGAGATGTGATGCTGCGCTGCATTTGACCGCGCCAAACCAGGTCATCCGCGCTCAGGTTGGGTGACATGCCTGCGCGCCATAACCTGGCTTGTGACTTGGCTCCAGCGGTATTTACTGGGCTGATGTCGTTAGAGTGCAGCCTAGATAGACCTTATCTAAGTCAACGGCATCTGGGCTCTGTGAGCTTTTCGTACTGATTTCCAACTCTAATTTGCCTTGGCCGTTGTAGTTGAGTTGATGAATGTAATGTGATGTTTCTGACTTAAATCCATGAGCAGGACCTGCGCTCGCTCTCACCACAGGTGGGTAGCCGAAGCGAAGGTCAAGTCCGGCTCCTGCCGCAGGGCAGTATGTTAAACCGCCCCCATCGCCTTGGTTAGTTAACTCAAACGATTTCATGGACAGACCTGATTGGCTGCGGTGTGAAAACCGGGTCAGCGCTCCATGCTGCAACTCTACGTTTAGCCCTGGGCTTGTGCATTCAATCTTGACAGAGCAGTTGGAGCTATCTCTGGTAGCAGGCTGTGCCACTCGCTCTTGTGGACTTTTGAAGTGATGGGCTAAGTCACTGCACACCTTGGTGAGGTCATTGTTTTGGGGATTCGTTAGTGGTCCAGTGCTCGCGACGAGTGTGTTGCTGTTGTCTGAAGGTCCTGCATACAATGGGTAAGCTACTTTCCAGTCTGTGAAGCGATACAGATCATCTCCCGAGGGAGGCTCTAAAACGACCGCTGCAACGGTTTCGACTGGTTTGGGAAAAACCATGCACTGCATGAAACCGATGTCAGTACCCTCTTGGTTTTTAGTAGGATTACCCTGGATAAAGCCACTATCAATGTCGAAAACCTCTGTGCCATCGGCGTAAACCAGTATTCTTTTGAAGGCTTGATAGCTACCGTCGGGTTTGGGGTAAGACGATGCAGTAAAGTCTCCTTCAACACACAGCTGATGACGGTTGGAACCCGTGAGGCGAATCGAAATAGGGAAGCGATTGTCGTTTTTGTGCTGCTCAAAGTGTTGCAGACATTGATGTGTCTTAGCCGCGCGTGAGGATTGTTTATTTGTACTGGGTAAAGACTCATCAACTGCACATGCGTGCAAATAGATTGCACAAAAAAGAATTGATGCCTTTAAGAACAAGCGACCATTAAGAAAAAGCGACATGAAACTAATCTCCTCGGATTAAGACTGCATCGTACGAGTTATGCTCTACGTTAGTGCGGAAGGGTAGCATATGTACACCCCCTCGGCACGCGCGTGGGTTTCATTATGGAACAGACCCGTCAGCTCTGTGGGATCGCGACCTCAGCATAGGTCATGTGTGAATTTTACAAGCCTATGAGCAGTGTTTTTAGGCTCTGAAGGCTCTTTTGCCTGCCGCTAGGGGGCTTTGATAGTAGCTCTTCCGGTGACAGAATACTCCACCATAATGAGACAGTCTGACAAAGATGTCGGTCGAATAGGCAGGCAAATCATTTCAAAAATACGAAAAATCCACAGTTCCTTGGTATCTCAAAAATCGGCATGCTTGATGCATATCTAAACATAGTATCGGAGGTCATTATGTTGCCAGCCTATATTATTGAAGAACTTCATCAGCGTGAACATGCCACTCACGAGGAGCAGCAGCGACCACAGCTTTATCTTGAACTTCCTCAGGCACCCACGCCGCATGAGGAGACTACGAAGAAGGAAGAAGAATCGCGCGACAGCGGCGTGGTGATCATCTCCATATGGGATAATGACGAATAACTAGGCTTAGACACGGAGACTAGCTTGTTGAATTAGCTTAGCTTAGAGAACTTAGTTTCTTTCTTTAACGTCGCCCCGCGCAAAGATACTTGCAACATAGGCCAATACATCGTTGGCTGATGCCTCGTTGTAGCCATAGTTTTTAATAAGACGGTTTTTGATGATATCGATTTTGTCTTGCGTATCGCGATCGATCACATTGGAAACAAAACTCGAGAGTTTGATCGAGTCTTTTTGATCTTCAAACAATTTCATTTCCAAGGCCCGACGCAAGCGATCGTTGGTGGTGTAATCGAACTTCTTGCCCTCGATGGCTAAAGCGCCGATGTAGTTCATGATCTCTCGTCTAAAATCATCTTTGCGTGATTCGGCAATGTCGATCTTTTCTTCGATCGAACGCATGAGACGCTCATCGGGCTCTTCGTCGCGACCGGTGTAGCGGTTTTTAACTTTTTCTTTGAGGGTATAGGCGCGCACGTGGTCGATGTAGTTGGCGCAGAGACGGGCAATGGCTTCTTCATCGGCACTGATGGCACGCTGCACTTCGTTTTTGATGATTTCTTCGTATTCGTTTTTGACCACAGTGATGAGATCGATGTAACGCTTGCGTAATTCTTCGTTGGAAATCAGTGAGTGATGAGCCACCCCTTTTTCCAGTTCGTTCAACACCATAAAAGGGTTGATGTAACCATCAGCACCATCGCTCACGAGAGCGTTAGAGATTTTGTCTTGGACATAACGTGGCGAAATACCATCGAGGCCCTCTCGTTCGGTTTCTTTGCGCAGCTCTTTGATATGATCTTGGGTAAAACCAGGTAAGATCTTGTTGTCGTATAGCTTCATTTTTTGCAGCAGAGTGACCTGATGCTTTTTGGGGTCTTCGAGTCGCGATAAGACTGCCCACATCGCTGCTACATCTAAGGTATGGGGTGCGATATGCTTGCCGCGCAAACGCTCAGCGCTGAAATCTTTTTCATAGATTTTGACCTCGCGCGATACTTTAGTGATGTAAGGAATGTCGATTTTGATCGTACGATCTCGCAGGGCTTCCATGAACTCGTTGTTGAGTAGTTTCTTGTATTCTGCTTCGTTAGTATGACCAATGATTACTTCGTCGATATCGGTCTGTGCAAACTTCTTAGGTTTGATTTTATGCTCTTGAGTGGCGCCAAGAAGATCATATAAAAATGCTACGTCTAGCTTGAGTACCTCTACGAATTCAACGATGCCGCGATTTGCGATGTTAAATTCACCATCAAAGTTAAAGGCGCGTGGGTCCGAATCAGAGCCATATTCTGCGATTTTACGATAGTTGATATCGCCTGTGAGTTCGGTCGAATCTTGGTTTTTTTCGTCTTTGGGCTGAAAGGTGCCAATGCCCACACGGTCTTTTTCGCTAAGCACCATGCGATGGATGCGTATATGACGCGTAATGACCTTTTCCCAGTCTCCTTCATATTTGGCCATCAGCTCGCGGAAGATAAAACGGCTAGCGGGATTGAGATCGCCTTTGATGGAAGTCACCGGTCGCTCAAGCCTGTCGAGGCCTAGCTCTGCTAGAGCTCGACTGCGCCACTCTGCGGGAATCAAACGCAACGGTTCTTCATTCATGGGACAGGGGAATACGTCAACACCGCGGCCTGCGAGTCCGGTCTCGGCCAGGCCTGTCCATGAATAGGTATAAAGAATGCCCTCGGGTGTTTTGGAGTAGTGTTCCAGCCCTTTCTTTAGCAAGCGTGCGATAGTGCTTTTGGATGAGCCCACCGGACCATGTAGAAGGATGATGCGCTTTTCCGCGCCATAGCCCTCTGCCGCCGATTGCAGCACGTGCACCAATTTCATCAGCGGGATATCAAGGCCGAAGATGGCGTCTTTACCTTCGTCGATGGGATCTTTGAAAAAGGGGTAACGAATCAGTCGTTTTTTGTTGTCGATGTACTCTTCTTCGCCGTATCTGATCACCATGTCGTAAAGGCGCTGGAAGG
>CAYWAT010000046.1:0-18192 GCA_964456305.1 uncultured Polyangiales bacterium
GGTGCTTACGGCCTACGAGCTGGACGCGGCGCAGCTTGGTACGCTCAAGTGGCGGCACGCGGTTTCGGACATCAATGCCGCAGGGGGAGTCTCGACGGCCGATCTCGATGGCGATGGCCGCTTCGAGGTACTCTATGCCGACCACGATCGCCTTACCCTGCGCGATGGTTTGGATGGGCATATCTTAGCCTCGTCAACAGCGCATCGGTCTCGCGTGGAATCCGCCATGCCGGTGGTGGCGGACCTCGATGTGGATGGGCACAGCGAGCTTGTGGTGGTGCAAGGCTTTCCTTTTTTGTATATCACCGAGGCGTATCTTCCCGTGGCCGACCATTGGGATGGGGTGCTGGTGCGCGTGTACGAGCATGCGGGCAAGGGTTGGACCTCCGGTGGTATCGCGTGGACAGGGCATGACCAGGGTTCCCCCCAAGACAATCTTCTGCGTGCCCGTCCCTATGAGCGCTGTGAGCTTAGGGATGTACCGTCCGAGTTGCCGGCGCCAGAGGTGACCGCGCCGCCGGTAGTGACGACCCTGATGTCTCCTGCATTAACAGGAGAGGTAGAGCATGCCGAGCGTGTGCTGCTGCGCATCGAAGGTGACCCAGGGATATATGAGGCCTCCGTCGACGATGATGGTGCATGGCAGGTGGCCGCAGGGACGATACGCGCCATTCCTGCCGGCGAAACCCGCAGCTATACCGTGACTGCCCGCAACGCCAAAGGCGATGAAGCGGTGGCTGAAGGGCTTATTCGAGTCAATGCGGAGCTCCCTCCGGATGATTGTGATGTGCCACCCATGATTCCCGATGATGAGTATCCAGCTGCCACCCAGCGACTGAGTCCGGTGCTGGAGTGCGTGCAGGAAAACCCCGATGGCAGTTACACCGCTCTCTTTGGCTATCAAAGCGGCGATGCCTCCGTGGTGAGTCTCCCCGTGGGCAAGGATAAAGAGCAGGCGAATCACTTCCATTATCAGGGTCAGGGCAACCGTGACCTGGGGCAGCCGCAGTATTTTGCGCCCGGCCGACAGCGGGGAATGTTCATCGTTGATTTCGACGGTTCCAACCTGGTGTGGACCTTGAATAGTAGCGTGAGCAAGGCCACCGCGACGGCTTCGGCGGGGTCTAATCCCTGTGACAGCCTGAGCCGCGCCCGTATCGCCTGCTTACGCTAACCTTTGCCCAGCGTGATGTTTTTAGCGAGCCAGGCATGGCTTGGATGACGTCTTGGTTTGGGCCAGTTGGCGTATCCAGCGTATGCGCTGCTCTTGCATTTCTTTAATAGCAGCGCTGGCCTCGGGATGATGCAGGCCTTGCAAGGCCTGCACGTGGTGTTTAACCCATTGGTAATGCCCCGCTGAAGGATTATCCCGCGTGTCTTTGCTGTTGAGGGTTTGCTGCAGTGAGCGACGAATATGAGGGCTAAGTGTATGCAGACAGAGTCTTGCGCTGGTCTTGAGCGCCATGGCGCTGAGACGTCGGTCTGGTGCGGGCGTATCGCTGGGCGGCTCGATGAGCTGACGCAACAGCGCGATAGCCAGGGCCTCGTGCTGGGGCTTGAGCAAGGTGAGGGTATGGATATTCACATGCACTGAAGCATCGCCAATACCGGCGCGTATCCAGGCCTCTGCCGAAGTATTAGCCTGACTCCATCGGCTGAGAAGGGCCGTGCGCACGCGTGGCCAGGGTTCTTGTGTATATAATGAAGCCATCAGGCTGACGTTGGGCTGGGCAACCCGGGTGATCGCCAGCAGGCGCACGCGTGGATAAGGATCGCGTAGGGCGTTGACTAGTGTGGCCTGGGCATTCTTGGTGCGCATGCTGAGCAGCGTGTCCAGAGCTAATGCGCGCAGCATCCAAGGGTTCTTGCGTTGGGTCTTGGACCTTACCCAGGCGGCGATGCTGGTTTCGTTGAGACCGCGTGCTGCTTTCAGCAGGTACCATTGATCTGCAAAGGACAGGGGCGTTGAACTAAGCGCGAGCAGACTTTGCAGGGCTTGCTGCCGCAGTATGCGCAAAGGGCCTGACTGCTTAGGATGAACCATGGCGCTGAGCACAAAGGGTAGTTCTTTCTTTAAATCGCGTTTAGCCAAACGTTTTTGCAGCAACGCCAATACGGGCGCCTGGGGCTCACGGAATATGTTGCTGAGCGCCTGTCGTAGCTTGCTTTTGAGCTGTCCTTTGGGGGCAGGCGACGTGGTTAATCGATCGAGAATCAGTCTTAGCGCTTGTCGCGGTGCGTGGCGGGCCAAGAGGGTCAGGGCTTTGCCTTGGGTCTTTCCAGGATGCTGGGCCAGCAGTCTTAAGGCTGGCAGCGAAGGCTTAACCTGGTGGCTGAGCGTCTTAAGCAAGGCGGAGGCCAAGGCTTGGTTGTGCTGTAGGGCCTGCTTAAGAAAGCCGGCGATGGCTTTATCCGTAGATGCTGCCGGCGATAAATGCACAAGACCTCGTACCTGGGCAAAGAGGGCCAGCTTCGGCCACTGGGGCTTGAGCAAGGCAAGCACCTGCGCGTAGCTTAGGCTACTTAGCAACTGCCAAGCCGCATCGTTGTGGTTGAAATCCAAGCCTTTGGGCAGGCGACTGAAGCCTTGTAGCTCCGTGAGACCAAAGGTTGCTTTTGTCTGGGCCTGCTCCTCCTGTGTTGCCAGCTCGGGAATGAAGGAAATACAGCCAAGCTCCTTGAGTGGGGGCTCAAAGGTCACCTGATAAGACTGACCCGCAGCAAAGTGCTGACCCTGTGCCGGACGTAGGATGCGAAACTGATCGTGGCCGGTGACCAGCCACAACGCGGTCAGAGGGGCCGAGCTGCGTGCCAGCGTGAAGCGCAGCTTGTTGAGGGGTAGCGCGCTTGATGACCAACGACCCTGGATAAAGATATGACCCTCTGCAGTGTGCTCGGGGTCCACCTGCCATGCGGTGTTGGGGTTATGATCTTGCAGCGCGTGGGGCGCGTGAAACCAGAGCTGCGCCATCGGAATGCCGGCGATGCTGCTCGCACGGGTGAGCTGCAGCATGGATAAGAGCGCGGGGTCGTTTTGGCTGTTGGCCTGCGTGAGAGTGGATGCCTGATGCTCCTGCCTTTTAGTATCGCTATCTGTGTGCCAGGGCAGGGGGGGGGCGATGGGATCGAAGCGCCAGGTCTGGGGATTGAGTGCTTGCACCCGCCAGGGAATCTCGGGATAGCCGCAGATCACAGGCGAGGTTGTGGGCGCGAAGGTGATGAGCTTGAGAATGGCAAAGGGGCTGCCGGTGTTCTGCTGGATGGACAGTACAGGGCTAACGCCTGCAGCGCTGCTTGTGGGGGGGGAGGTTGCAAGAGTGCCCTGCCATAGTGGCTTGAGTTGCTTCGCCTCGACGCCTAAGAGAATGGTGTAGGGATCCGCCCCTGGGTCACTGAGTGAGAGCTGAGCCACCCAGGCGTTCTTGCCTACCCTGTGCGAAAGGGTCTTAAGAGTGGGTGCTTTGAAGGCCTTGGGCAGAGAGACGCGCTGCACCTGAGCACCGCGGCGAAGCTCTAGTGTGGGTTGAGGGCTGTCCTGATAATGATACCTAATCCGATGGGTGCCGCTTTTGAACTGTCCTTTAATAGGCTCAGCATGCACGCGACAGGGGAGCAGACCTATCCATAATGTAAGTGCAGCGCCGCAGATCAGGGGGGCTAAGTAGTGGTAAGCAAAGAGGGCGAATGATAAAAAAGGCGTCCTTGGCTTGATCTCCTGCATGTCGTTGCATACCCTAGATGTCCGACTTTGGGGCGCATGTGTCCACTTTTTTTGCAATCAACTGGGCACGACTTCGGTTAGCATACTGAAAGAGATCTGAGCTTTAGTAGGAAGGCAGCAATATGGCCAAATCAGCGGCGCAAGCCAAGCACTCGACGAAGGAAGACGTGGCACCTGAGCCTAGCGATGAGCAATCCGCGGCGCCGGTAGAAAAAGATCAGGCATCCTTAGAGGGGGCAAGCGATACGACCCCAGACGAGCCCACCCAAGAGCAAGTCGCTGAAGCTGGCGCCGAAGCCGAAAAAGCGCTCAAGGATTTGGAGCGTCAGGGCGGGGGTGACTCTACCTTGTCGCGGTACTTCCGCGAGATGGCCAACCACCGGGTCTTAACCCCGCAAGAGGAAATCGATGCGGCCAAAGAGGTGGAATCGCTGGAGATTGGCTACTGGCAAGCCCTGCTGACCTATCCCATCGTGTTCGAAACCGTTGCAGCGGTGATCGACAAGTATGTTGAAGAGACCCTGCCCGAAATCGCTGTGCTGCGTAAGATGGCCAAATCGGCCAAGCGCACCCGTTTTTCCAAGAAGGTGCAAGAGTCGTGGGATCAGTCGGCCTTAGAGTTGAGCCGCAAGCTGCGACAGCTCGACGGTGACCGCATCTTTGTGCAGCAGTCGGACCGTGCTGTGCATCGATTGGCGGGTCATTATGCTGAAGAACGCGATGTTTTGGGCGAGGAGGTGCGAGTCAACAGCACCTTCAAGACCTATCTTAAACAGGTGCGTGTGGCGCGGGATGCGCAGCAGCGCTCCAAGAACAAGTTCGTCGCGGCAAATCTGCGCCTGGTTGTGTCCATTGCCCGCCGTTACAATCGTGGTCGCTTGCCCCTCATCGATTTGATTCAAGAGGGTAACATCGGTTTGATGAAGGCAGTGGAGCGTTTCGACCACAATCGTGGGTATCGCTTTAGCACCTATGCCTCGTGGTGGATTCGCCACGCCATTAGCCGTGCCCTTGCCGATAAAGGCCGCGCGGTGCGTATCCCTGTGCACATGCTCGATACTTATAATCGAGTAGCCCGAGCAACACAGGCCATCGCGACGCGTACGGGTAAAGAGCCCACGCCCAGCGAGCTCGAGAAGGAGACCGGTATTGCTGCCGACAAGCTCGAGAAAATCAAAGGCTACTGGGCGGAGACCCCCTTTTCTTTAGATCGACCGGTGAACGACGAAGATGGGCGCAAGTTCATCGACTTTCTCGAAGAGGATAACGTTCCCACGCCTTACGAAACACTGGTGAGCCGAACCTGGAGCGAAGAAGTACGCCGGCTTCTGGGGACGCTCACCGCTATGGAAGCGCGCATTCTGCGCTGGCGTTTTGGCCTCGATGACGAGGATGAGCTCACCCTCAAAGAGATCGGCGATAAGTATAACCTCTCGCGTGAGCGCATTCGCCAGCTGCAAGAACAGGCGCTGGGAAAGATCCGCCGCCAAATCAAAGATTGAGAGGATGCAGGGCAGGCGTTGGAAGCTCTATGAGTGCAACGCGATGCTGACCACTCCATGAGCGCTCTTGTTGAAGGGATGATGGGTGCTGGGTGTTGCTGAAGTTCCTATGGGGCCCGGTGCTATTGCCCGCGATGCGGGCGTTCGCCCCTGACGTTTCTATGCAAGCTAGGCGTTGCTACCCATTTCATGGGCGCTCTCGATGCTTTTCCTATACATGCCAGGAGCTGCTACCCGCGATGCGGGCGCTCCCGTTGGTCGCACGCAGCTCACAGAGTCTGGTGCTTTGCAGTTGCCAATCAGTTTGACAGCGTTGACCGTTGAATAAGCCATTGCTATAAGCGGCGTAGCTCACGCTTTACAGAGCAGGGGTAAATGCATTGTGCTGTATGCATGCAGGTATCTCCACCATTCCACACCTTTTGTGTATTGTTCGAGTTCATCATGATGCAGCGCTTTTTCGGTTCTTTCCTCATCGTGTTCGGTATCCTCAGCGTGTGTTTGCTGAGCGTGCCCCTAAGCTTTGCGCAGACCGAGGAGGAGCAAGATAACTCTGTGACCGTTGATGGTGATGTCACGGTCAAAAGCCCCGAGGCGCCGGCAGATACAGGCGAAAGCGCATCAGCCGACGCGGAGACTGAGGTGCCAGCTGCGGACAACCCCGTATCAGCCCAGGTCGATAGCCTTAACAAGGAACAAGCGTCCGAGCTTTCGGCAGGGGCTTATGCAGTGCGCGTGCGTGACCTTGAAAGTCGCATCGGTCGCCTCAAAGAGGATATCTTCCGCTCCAAGTCTCGCCTGGCCTTGCTCTCCGAAAGCATCCTGCATGGCTTGGTTGCAGGCTCACGACTGCGAATTATCCACGAAGACAAGATGTCTTCCTCTTTTCGCTTAGTGAGGGTTGTGTATGGCATCGATGGCAACCCTGTGATGACCAAGTCCGACACCGAAGGCGTCTTTAATGCCGACCTCACCGAGGTTTATATCGGTGGCTTAGTGCCCGGCGAGCATACCATCACCGTCGATTTAGAGTATCGCGGCCATGGTTACGGGGTCTTCTCGTACACGCAGGGCTATCTATTTCGCGTGCGCTCCAGCTACAGTTTCTCGGTGGCCGAGGGAGAGACCATCAACATTCGAGTGATCGGTTATGAGAAGTCAGGCCCCACGGTACCTATGCAGGACCGTCCAGCGATTCGTTTTGGCAAGAAAATCGCCAAAGAAGTCGAGAAAAAAACCGAGGATGCCGAGGCGAAGAGCTCTTAGACCTCATCGTTCAAGGTGAATCGTTTGATAACACGCAATGCGAAGGTTGAGCCGATGCATACCCTGTTGACGCGAACACTATTGCTGGTGGCGATGTGGAGCGTGTGCCTGCATGCGCAAGCCCAATCCGCTCAAAAGCAAGAGGCTTCCCTAGATACGCTGAAGCAGAATGCGAAGCGTCTATCGACGCAATCCATGTCGATGCTGCTGGTTCGCCAACGGGCTAGTCTTGAGGATCGCTTTCGCGATGGTCAGCAGCATTTTCAGCGCGGCCAATATTTCCGAGCCAGCCTCTTCTTCACCGATATCCTGCAAAACTATCGTCCTGGTGAGCGCCATGCCGAGGCCCTTTATATGCTTGCGCGTTCGCTTTTACGTGCAGGAGATAGCTTTGGAGCACGCAGCCACTTCGTTGCCCTCCTGGAAAAAGCCACGCGCAGTGCGGATCATGCCGCCTTTGCCAAGGCTTCGGCTCTGCGTCTAGTTGCCCTAGAGGCGAGGACACATCGTTTTAAAGAGGTCGTCAAGTCGATCGATACCTATCGACGATGGCTTGAACCTGAGGTGATTGCAGTCGCTCCTTACTTCAAAGGCCGCGCACTCTTCGAACAAACCGACGTCGTCCCAGGCAAAACGATGAGCGCCGCGCAGTCTCTGTCCTTAGCAGAGGCCTCGAAGGCCTTCGCAAGCGTGCCCGTATCCAGCGTCTTCGCCTTGCAGGCGACGTACTTTGTGGGTGTTATCCACAGCATTCAAAAAGACTATGGCGATGCGATCAGCGCGTTCTCTAGGGTCACCAAAGATAAGGGCAAAAGCAAACGCGCGAAGGTGATTGTCTCCCTCGCTCATTTAGCGCTTGGGCGTATTTATTATGAGCTGGACCAAATCGAAGCAGCTGCGCGTGCTTATAAGCAAATCGCGTCCAGCTCGGAGTTTTACGATATCGCATTGTACGAGCAGGTATGGGTTTATTTGCGTGCCCACAAGTACGGTAGAGCCGAAGCAACGCTACGCAGATTAGCCCTGGCTTACCCCAGCAGTCCTCTAATTCTGGAGGGCGATATGTTGCTCGGTAATCTCTACCTGCGCGATGGCTTTCTCAAGAAAGCGCGCAGCGCCTTTCTACATCTACGTCAACGGGTATCACCAGCACACAAACGTTTTGCTCGTGTGCGTCAGCAGCAGCCCGATATGCATGCCTTTTTCCTCACCCGCATTCAGCGCACAGTGGACCGCCTCGATGCGGAGGCTCTGGCGCCTAACTCTGGCAAGCTTTGGCTAGAATATGACGACCGCTTCAATCGTTCGCTGGCAACGCTTAATCATCTGAAGGCGGTGCATGCTGACTTTGAAGAAACTCAAAGCATGGCCGAGCTTATGGCTGTCGCATTACGGCAGCCTACGGTGGTGCGTGGCTATCCTCGCTTGGGTAAGTCATTGCGCGCGGCGATTGCCATTCGCAACAAGCTCGCGCTGTTGAAGCTGGAGTTGGTTGGCAAGCTGTATGCCGAACAGGGAAGCACTGAAAAAAACGCCGAGCATGGCAAGCTGCTAAGACGGCGCGCTCAACTCATGGTGGCGGTTAATCGACTACCCAAAGATATGCCTAACTTTGCCGCGCGTGATTATCTACAGCGCAAGCGTTACGAAGATATACGACTGGAGCTAAGTCGCCTGCGCGTTGAGCTAAAAGGGCTCAGGGCACGACTGCAGTTCTTTAGTCGCTTTAAGGCCGATACCAGCAATCAAGCTCTCAACCAAGAAGTCAAAGGCCATGAGCAGCAGTCGCTGTCCTATCAGGATGATCTTGATCGCCTTGACCATGAAACTCTCGTGGGACTTATCAGCGTGGGTTACGGTGACCATACCTACCAACGCGATCAAAAACTACGCGACGAGATCACCGCGCTGGTACAGCAAGAACTCGCGTTTTATCCCAATGCTGGCGCTGTCACCAAGCAGCAAATCGCCGACATCGAGGCCCTTGAGTCATCCTTGTCGAGTTGGCAGGGGCAATCGTACCAGCAACTTCGCGAGCGCGTTGCCGTGTTGGAAAAAGCGGTCGACGAGATTTACGCCAAACTTGAAGATCATGAAAATCAGCTCAAGCTTCAGCTGCAAGAGACCGAGCTCCTGGTCGCAGATGCCACGGTTGATGCCTATCACCGTGCGACCAAGCGTTTTGAAGAGTTACTCACCCGCGCCAACGTGGGCCTTGTGGATGTGGCATGGCAGCGTCGGGAACTTTCTCGTTTGACCCTCGAGTATCTCAATCGCAAACGTGCCGAGCAGCTCAAGGCCGTGGATCGTGATTATCAAGAGACCGTTGATCAACCAAGTATCTCATTTCCTGGAGGTTCTTAATCCATGATCAATGCGCCTATCAATTCAAATAATCTGCTTGCGCTAGGCAGGCGAAGCCTCTGTGTTGCGTTGGCATGGCTCGTTGGTCATACGCTAACAACACCCAGCGCGTCATATGCTGCGCCCACAAGTTCGGTTGAGCAGACGGACAGGCGTTCTCTCGAGCAAGAACTTGCCGAGCGGTACAACACCAAAAACGCCCCACTGCCTCCCGGGTTCATTCCCTCCCTGGATGATCGACGCAAAGACAAGCGTCCTCCGCCTACCCTGCAAGAGCGGCAAACGCTCAACACCTTGGAAGCCGAGTTTGGCAAGTTTAATGGGCAAGCGCGTGCCTATGCACAAACCATCGATGCTCTGGTTAACCGTGAGTACGCGCATCGCCGTCGGCTGATCAATCAACGTTTTGCCGCCCGCATTCGCGATGAAGAGAAAAACCAAGGCCAAGCCCGGGCGCAGGCTATCCAATTGCTCGAGCGCTTTGTAGAAGAACATCCCAACGATGCCGAACGAACGCCGGATTCGATGTTTCGATTGGGTGAGCTTTATTTTGAGCGCAGTCAGTTGGAATTTCAGCGCGACCAAAGTGCTCAGCGCATCGCCCCCGATTATAGCCCGACGATCACGCTTTATCAGCAGCTGGTTCAACGTTTCCCTGAGTACGTGCGCATCGCTGGGGTTTATTACCTCATCGGTTTTTGCCTCAACGAAATGGCGCGCGTCGATGAAGCGCGTATGGCATGGCTCAATCTTGTCTGCGCGAATCAGTTTAGCTACGACCCCGCTCAATTCGATACCAACGACGACCCCAATAGGGTCATCAAAGAGGACGAGAAGAATCTTTCCGCCTACCCCTCCCTCCAGCTCAAGGTAGAGGACCGCCGCAAAAAGCCTCAAATCGGAAGTTACGCTGGGTGTAAGCCTATTCGCCCGAATGCCGGGTTTCAGAGCGAAACCTGGTTTCGTATCGGTGAATATCACTTTGATGATTACGGCTCGGATAATGCCATCGAGCTCGCAATCAGTGCGTATACGCGCATTCTCGGCAAGCCCAACGACCGTAACTATAATTTAGCCCTCTATAAGGTTGCTTGGGCCTACTATCGAGAGAGTCGTTATCCCGAGGCCATCAAGCACTTCGCCATGCTGGTCGATTGGTCGGATGAGCAAAAGAAGAAAACGGGGCGTATCGGTTCTGAGCTTAGGCCCGAGGCTGTGCAGTACCTGGGTATTTCTTTTGCCTACGAAGACTGGAACGAAAACCAAGTTCCCGATTCTTCAGAGGGGGAGAAGCACGGCATTGACAGGATTCAAGATCCTTCTCTGCTGCCTCAAGATAAGCCTTGGACCTCGGAGATCTACTATCAGCTCGCTCAAATCTACTTTGACGAAGTCAAATACGAAGACGTTATCCGGATCGCACAAGTCACCATCAATCGTTGGCCTATGGACATGCGTGTGCCAGCGCTCATCGATTTGATCGCGCGTGCTTATGTGCGTCGTAACAACATGGAAGAAGCCACTGCCTGGCGCACCAAGTTGAGCGAGTACAACGAAGAGTCTGCATGGTGGAAAGCCAATAAGAAGCATCCTGAAGTCCAACGTCGTACCAAGCGTCTTGCCGAAGAAGGCATCCTTAGAGGTGCCCTTTACCATCATCAACAGGCCCAGCGTTTGCGACGTTACTGCGTTGCTGAGCAAGATCCCGAGCTCTGTACGCAGGCGCAGACACAATACGGCGTAGCTGCCACGTCTTACAAAAGCTACTTGGCCTTGTATCCCAACAGTCCGCAAGGGTACGAACTCCTATATAACTACGCCGATGCCTTGTATTGGTCGGAGCAGTACCTTGAGGCATCAAAAGCGTACGCTGACGTGCGCGATTCAAACCTCGACGACCGTTTCCAGGCCGAAGCAGCCCGTCGTGTGGTTGAGTCGGTCAAGCGCGTGATGGAGAAAGAAGTTCAGCAGGGCACGGTTTCCATGCGCGAAGAGCCGCCTGGAGGAGAAGGTGAAGGGGCTACTCCCGTGAGTCCTCTGGATATGCCCGAACGTTTGCAGCAACTCGGTCAAGCCCGCGAGATCTATATCGCCCGCATTGAAAATGCGCGTGATTCTGAAGACGTGCTCGAGTCCTACGACTTCAACAACGCGCTTTTGCTCTACCTCTACGGGTATTGGCCGCATGCACGCGCGCGCTTTGAACGCATCTTTCGTGAGCGTTGCAAGGGTCAATACGGGGATGACACCGGTCGTATCGCATGGCTCAACTTACGCAATATGGCCATTGAGTTGGGCGAGACTAACGAAGTTGAGCGCATCGGTAAGATGCTCAACTCCATGCAATGCACCTTTGCTTCTGGCGATAAGCCTAGCAGCAGCGTCGATTGCTCGGATCCTAAGAATAAAGAAGAGCCCGAGTGCTTGGCGGCATCCGACCTGACCAACGTGCGTTACAAGAAGGCCCTTGATGTATTCAAGCAGGCTGAGGCTGCAAGCGGTGACGAACAGGTCAAACTTTACGAGCGTGCGTCGTCTATGTTGGTGGCTGCGGTCAACGAAGAGCCCAACCATAAAGATGCCCCCATCGCCCTAGAAATGGCAGCCATTGCGTTGGAGCGCACCAGTCGTTTTGAGTCCGCAGCGCGTCTTTATGAGCGTATCATCACACAGGTAGGACCTCTTCAGGGCAAGACACCCGAGGAACAGGACCGGCTAGATCGTATCCTCGCAAATGCGCATTTTCGTCTCGCCTACAATGCGAATCGCATCTTTGATTTCGAGCTAGCGCTTCGACATTACCGTATTTTGTCCGATTCTGTGCGTTTCAAAGCGAGCAAAGGCAAAGACATCCAAGAGAAGCGAGAAGATGCCTTATTCAACACCGCGATCGCTCTCGAGTGGGTTCAACGCTATCAGGAAGCCGCCGAGTATTATCGTCGTGTCGCTTCTGTGCACCGTAACCCGGAGACACGTCGCACGGCTTCCTTCCAAGCTGCCGAAATGGACTATAAGCGTGGCTCTTGGAACACGCTGATGACGTCCATGCAGAATTTTGTTCGCGCTTATCAAAACGATAAACAGTCAGGGGAATTAGTCGTCAAGGCTTACTGGCGTGTCGCCCAAGCACAGGAGAAGATACGCAAGCTGCAGGCTTATCGAACCTCCTTGGCAAAGGTTATTTCTACCTACAACAGGCTTGGACAAAAGTCGGGCTCCAACGCCGCTAAGTATGCTGCGCAAGCGGCGTTCATTTTAGCCGATGAGGGCAGTTCTCAGTTTGAGGATTTCAGCATTAAAGCGAACGATCCACCCACATTGGATGCTTATATCAAAGATATTGCCGCTCAAATCGATACGGGGCTTGTGAGCGCGAAGCGTTTTGTCGAAGGGTACGCGGCTGTTCCCAGTTATGGGCGTCCGACCTGGACCATTGCCGCCTTCGTGCGTCAGGGGCGTATCTACGAAGTTTTAGCGCGTGCGGTGCTCAATACGCCCTTTGTGGTGCCTGCTGATATGGAAAAGCAGTTGCGTAAGTTATCCGTCGATCAACGCGAAGAAATACGACTGCAGGTGGAGGACCGCATACGCATGTTGCTAGATGAGAAGGTACGACCTATCGAGTGTCGCGCTGTGGCTCGTTATGCCTTGGGTGCACGTGCGGCCAAGGTGGGTGCGATGGATAATCAGTATACCCAGACTGCCATCGACCGCTTGCAAGCCTATGGTGATGAGCGCATTGCTGCCTGCATTGAGCAGGCACGTCAACAAGACAGCAGCTTCGCGCCTTATCAGTCGGGTGAGTTCACGCGTGCACCACGCGGTAAGATCTTGCCTCTGCCTCAAGGGGTTGTGTCGCCTAAGCCACCGAGTGCGAACGGGGCGTCCTCATCGCGGGTGAATCCATGAGTTGTTTTGCCTTGCCCAAACGCTCTTTATGGAGTGCATTTTTCGCATTGGCTGCGCTTACTGATGCAGGTGATGCTTTTGCACAGCCTGTGCGGTCAAGCTTAGGTGCTGGTCAAGCCTCTACCTATAGTCAGGCGCAAGCGGCCCTTCATGAGGGTAACCTCGATGCTGCGAAGTCTGCCTGTGACTCCATTGTTCGCGCAAACTCACGTGCTTTTCAGGCTTATATATGTTTAGGGATTGTCGCGGATCGCCAAGGGCGTGTGCGCGCTGCATTAGATGCTTACGAACGTGCCCTCGCGATTGTTCCCGATCACGAAGCTGCTGTTGAGGGACTGATCGCGCTTTATCTTCGCCGTGATCAGCGTCAAAACGCTCTAAGTCTCGCTGGGCGTTTAGCGACGCGTTGGAGTGATAACCTTGCGTTGCAGGCCCTTTACATTCGCACCCTACGCGAAGTCAGACGTTTTGATCAGGCGTGGCAAGTGACGCGTGAAGCGTTACGTAAAGACGAGCGCTTTGTCCCGGTACTTGTCGAGATCGCCCGTGTGGCTCTGGCCCAGGGACGGCAAGAGCTTGCCGAGTCAATTATTAACCAAGCACTCAAGATCGATGATGGGAGCGTGGTTGCCAACAATCTACAAGGTGAAGTATTCGCGAAACGTGGTGCGCTGCAAAAAGCCTTGGAGCACTTTCGTAAGGCTGCGGATGCCGATCCTTATTCCGTAGAGGCACTGCTCGCCCTGGCAACGCAGTATATTATCGGCGCTAACTACCAAGAGGCCCTAGCGTTGCTGGAGCGCAGCATTAAACTTGCCCCACAAATCCCCGAGGTGCGCTTAGCGTTGGCTGAGGCCTATCGTTCACTTGGTCAGTGGGCAAAGGCAAAGCGCGCCTATGATCTTGTCTTATTTAGTCTTCCTCAGTCTGTTGAGGTCCATTATAATCTTGGCTTGATGTACATGTCAGCAGGTGAAAACTTTCCCGACATGAGCAAGCTAGAGGCTCTGACGCAAGCCCAACGTGAGTTTGAGCTTTACTTGCAAGGGGTATCCAAACCCAGTGACAAAGAAATCGCGCAAGCCAACTTGCGTGACCTGAAACGACAGATCGATCGCGAGCGCCGCAGGATCGAGAGGGAAGCGCAGTCATCTTCCAACCCAGAGGGATAAGCGATGAAAAAGCAATCTTGGAACCAACTGGACACAGACGCTTTGCTAAAACGCTTGGTTGTACTCGTTGTCTTGGCATGTCTCTTTCCCCTCACCGTAAGTGCCCAAGGGAGACGCCGCTCTGGAGGACCTCGTGTGGTTAAGCTCGAGGAGATTCGCATCGAGGGTGAGGTGCAAAAGCCTAATGCCTTCTACATTCTCAACCGTTCGAGCTTGGGTTACGAGGTGCTTGAACTGCGCGAGAGCTTTGTCGATAAAATACCCGATACAGTACAGAAAGAGCCTTTTTGACGACTTTGCTTAATGGTTGAGAAATCTAAGGGGAAGTGAGAAACTGGCGCAATGAATCAGACACCTAAACGACCTCGCGCGCATTCTGGTCAGCAGACTGCTGGGCCAGGCGCCATGACGATGGCAATGCAGGCGGCGAGCCCCATTCGCTTAGGTCCTAAAGTTCTGCGTATAGGCATTATTCGCAACGAAAATATCGTTGAAGACCGCGTTATCTCGCGTCGAGAGACGATCTATGTAGGGACGTCCGAAAAAAACCACTTTGTGATCAAATCCTCCGACTTAGAAAGCCAGGTCGCGCTTTTTCAGCTTAGCGGCGACGACTACATTCTTAATTTCTCTGATTCCATGCAAGGGCGCGTTGGGCTTGCAGGTGGAGTGCAAGAACTTACGGCGTTGCGCAGCTCAGGAGGAGCGCGCAAATCTGGCAAGTATTCACAAGTTAAGCTCAGCGACACCTCTCGCGGCAAAATCATTATCGGTGACACGACGATTTTATTTCAGTTCGTCGATCCGCCTGCAGCGGTGATACCTCCCCAGCTTTCCGCAGCGGCATCGGGAGGTTTTGTTCGCTCCATCGATTGGAGTTTCAGTGCCTTCGTTGTCTTCTTTTATCTCTTGTTCTTCGGCGGAATCATCTATCTCGAAAACTATGATTACCCGATTGATCAAGGCATCGAGGAAATTTCCGAATCCTACGCCCGGTTAATCTTTCAGGAGGAACCCCCTCCCGAGCCTGAGGAAGAGCCAAGCGACGAGGGCGAAAAAGAAGCCGAGGACAAAACAGACAAAGCAGACTCACGCAAAGCTGACAAACAACCAAAAGCAGATAGCTCGCCTTCGGATAGTGCATCTGAGGGACCTTCTGCTGAGGACCTCGCTCAAAGCGCAGAAGCACGAGCACGTTTGGCCGAAGAAGTAGCTGCTCAAGCAGAGGCCATGCTGCAAGGAAGCTTGGCGGGCCTAGGCAACCTTGATGATGTGCTGGGCGGTGGCGCTGTGACCGATGATGCGGCTTCTGTGCTGGCCCAGGCTTCTGGTGTGGGCGTTGCGGCAGCAGGCACGGGTTCACTGCGTGCAAAGTCGGGCGGCGGTACTGGATCGACTGGTAGCCTTGGAAGTCTCAAGCGTGCCGGTGGGGCTGATGCAACATCGGCTCGCAAAGAGGGCGGAGCTCTAACCGAGCGTGCTGTGAAAGGCAAAATAAGCCTCAAAGGCGGCGGCGATATCGGTGGTACGGGTGAGTTCGACTCTTCTTCCGTTGTGCGTGCGATCAAAGCGCGTCTGCGTGCCATTAAGTCTTGTTACGAGAATCAGCTCAAATCCAACCCCAGCCTGGCAGGCAAGGTTGCTGTGAGTTTTACCATTCAGCAGAGCGGTAGCGTGACAGGTGTGAAAGCAACTGAAAACACGAGCGGTAGTAGTGCGTTAGCGACCTGCATTGTCTCCAAAGTACGCACGCTGCGCTTCAATCCAGGGCCTACGGGCGGTAGTGTGACCTACAGCTACCCCTTCGTCTTTGCGCCGCAAAACTAGGTCGGCATTCGTTACTCGTTTGGCATGGCTTCCAGCTCTGATGCGGAAGATGGTATGCCAGCGTGTTTGCCCTCGACGTTAAACTCTCGGGTTGAGCCGAGGCCATCACAGCATTTAAGTTTCAAGTCGTTGATTGCCTCGGTTGCTGCAGCCTTTAGGCTGCTCCTTCGCGTCGTGACTCGAGCTTTGTTTTCAGCATTTGTACCTTGGCGAAAGGCCTTGAGTGTTGGCGGTCTTTTGGTGGCATTGTATGCATGCGCAACGATTCCCAAAGACCGTTATGGTGTCGATGCGGTTGAAATCATCGGCATGGAGCAGATGGACGAAGACGCGCTGAAGGCCTGTTTGGCGACGCATCCGCGCGAACGCTTTGCCTTGAGCTCGGCGGAGCGCAAATGCGGTGTGCCTCCCTTCGATGGCAGTCGGTTGAATATCGAACTGTGGCGTTGGCCGTGGATTGACTGGCCTCTTTACGACCAGGCTATCTTGGAGCGCGATGTGCAGCGCATCGAACGTTGGTACCGTGCCCGCGGGTTTTACGAGGCCAAAGTCGAAAATACCTACTTGCGACCGCAATCCGCGCAGCAGTCAGACCGCATTCGCAAGACGCAAACCTGTGATCGTGAAGGTGACGACGAGGGCTGTAAGTTAAGCGTTTTTATCAAAGTTGACGAAGGTCGCCCAGTGAGCATTGATCACCTGGCGATTACAGGCATCGATGCGCTTCCCTCGGATGTACGCCTAGATTTGTGGGATGCCATGACGCTGGAGCTGAATCGGCGTTTCGATGAGTTTGAATACGACCAGTCCAAGGAGGCCTTGGTGCGCGTGCTGCGAGAGTCTTCGTACGCGCGTGCAGAGGTTGAAGGGGAGGTGCTGATCAATCCAAAGAGTCGTCGGGCTGACGTGCGTTTTCATGTCAAGCCAGGTCCTTCCTGTGTGCTGGGCGATGTGCGGGTTGTCGGCAACGAAGAGCTCCCGGTACGGCCGATTTTGGGGATGTCCTTGTTGCGTACCGGTGACCTGTATCGGCAGAGCGATATCGACGATGCGCAGCGCGCTGTGTATAGCTTAGGGGCATTTTCGTCGGTAACTATTGAGCCTCAGATCGAACACGCTGCGCAGACCAAAGACGGCAATATTATCGATGTGATCATACGCGTCGCACCGGGGCGTTTGACACGTTTGGGCGTTGGTTTTGGCGTTCAGAGTGGACGTTTCGTGGGCTTTAGCGACGGCAGCGAAATCCAGGATGTACCCCAGTGGGATGTGCATTTATTAGGTATTGCCGAGCATCGTAACTTCTTTGGTGGACTGCGGCGTATTCGCATTGAAGAACGGCCACGTTTGATTTTCAATAACCTGTTTCCCTTTCCACGTCGCAATGAAAGCGGTGAGCCGGGTTGTTGTTCCCACCCCCTTGATCGCGATCAAGACCCGGTGTTGGGTAACTTGACCTTGCTTGAATTTCGTCAGCCCTCCTTCATCGAGGCGCGTACCACTCTCGTTGCCGCCGCCCGTTGGGACTTGGGCCCTGACCCCTTTTTTCGCGGTGATTTTTTTCGCCATGACCTCGATGCGCGCATTGCACCCGAGCGTTACTTTTTTGATGGCAAGCTCTACGTATCCGTCGGTCTCCACGGCAATCTACTTCTGCAAGTGGGCAATCAAGACGACGTGCCCTCCAACTATCATCTCTTGTTTTTGGAGCAGATTCTTCGCTTGGATTTACGCGATGATGCCCGACAACCGACACGGGGTTTTTACGCTGCGGTTGCGGTGCATGAGGCGGGCTTTTTTATTCCCTCTTCCTGGGATTATATTCGCGTGACCCCCGAAGTGCGCGCTTATGCACCTCTGCCTTGGGGGCTGGTGCTGGCAGGTCGTTTCGCTATGGGAGCCATGTTTATTTTCGGTGCGGATAGTGGTCTCGATGATATCAGCAACAGCGATCAGCTAGGCCCCTTTCGCTATCGTCTCAGAGGGGGTGGTCCCAGTAGCAATCGCGGCTTTCTTCCTGGGCGCCTAGGTGATGCGCCCAATGTCGAGGGCTTGGATGGTGGATTGCGGCGTTGGGAGGCCTCCCTTGAATTACGCGTGCGTCTTACGCAGAATTTCGGCGTGACTTTATTCGGCGATATGGGCGATGTGAACCAAGGCAAGGTGTTTCGCTTTGATCATCTCAATACAGCCTTGGGCTTTGGGTTGCGTTATCGCACGCCTATCGGACCACTTCGTTTTGATCTGGGTTGGCTCATTCCCCCTTGGCGCGTCGTGGGGGATAATGATCCGCCGCCTAATTTTGAAATCGACTTTGGCTTACTGCAATTTCCTGGGGCGATTCACATCACGATCGGTGAAGCCTTCTAATGAGCAAGTTAAGACGCGTTGCACGTGTTCTCACCCAGCTATGGCTATTGGGCATGGCCTT
>CAYWAT010000047.1:0-17974 GCA_964456305.1 uncultured Polyangiales bacterium
CTAGATATTTAATGCTACCAAGCGCTCATGGCTGACCGTTCCTCGGGCTCTGCATCTTTTCTTCGCTACGCCCTCTTAGCTACTGTTGTCACGCTACTCAGTTTAAATGCCTACCTGATGTGGCAGGTACTCAAGGTGTCTAAGACACCGCTCTCAGCAACTGCATCTGCACCATCGTCGGCAACGCCTCGTCACAATCAGGGCGGGGCTGTGCAAGCGCGCGGAAATCTTGCTGAGGCGGAGAAGACCACGGTGGAGATCTTTCGCAAATCCGCTCCGTCGGTTGTTTACATCACCACCTTGGCTGTACGGCAAGATCCCTTTCGCCGTAATATTATGGAGATCCCTCAGGGCACCGGTTCCGGATTTGTGTGGGATGATGCGGGCCATGTGGTCACAAACTTTCACGTTATTCAGGGAGCCCAAGCGGCGCGCGTGACCCTGCATAATCAATCCGCCTGGCGTGCCAAACTGGTGGGTGCTGCGCCGGACAAAGACCTGGCTGTGCTGCGCATCGAAAATCCCGACAATGCTCTCGAGCCTCTCACAGTTGGCCAGTCCAATAACCTGGTCGTCGGTCAGCATGTCTTTGCGATCGGTAACCCCTTTGGTTTTGATCACACTTTGTCCACAGGGGTTATCAGTGGCCTTAATCGTGAGATTATGTCGGCCTCTCGTCGCCCTATACAAGGTGTGGTGCAGACCGATGCTGCTATCAATCCGGGTAACTCAGGCGGTCCTTTGCTCGATAGTGCAGGGCGGCTGATCGGTGTTAACACCGCGATTTACAGTCCCTCTGGAGCCTATGCAGGTATTGGCTTTGCCGTTCCGGTGGACACGGTGCGGCGCATTATTCCGCAGCTCATCAAGCATGGCCGGGTGATCAAGCCAGGTCTGGGCATTCAAATCGCTGAAGATAGCCTGAGCAAACGACTGGGTGTGGAAGGCGTGCTGATTATGGGCGTGATGCCGCGTTCTCCAGCCAAAGAAGCAAAGCTACAGGCAGTGCGTCGTCATCCGATGACAGGAGCGGTAGTCCTGGGCGATATTATTGTGGGCATGGATGGCGAAGCGATAAAGACGACGTTGGATTTGTATCGCGTCTTGGATCGCAAGAAGGTGGGTCAGATCGTAACGCTTAAGATCAAACGCGGCAGCGATACCCTCAACAAAGACATCAAGCTTGCCCCTTTGCCGGATTGAGTCTTGTCTTTGATGGAGAGAGAGCCCGCAATAAAGCATTTCATCGCCATCGATGGTGTCCCCACGTCTTTTTTGCTTGGCTGCATCGAGAGGGCACAGGACTTCATCGAGCCGCACAATGCGTCAAAATATAGCGAACGGTTGCGTGGCAAAACGCTGATCAGCTGTTTTTATGAACCTTCGACCCGCACGCGCGCGTCCTTTGACGTGGCGGCTACGCGTTTGGGCTGCGCGCTTGTTCACATTAACGGCGCCAATTCCTCCAGCCAAAAAGGTGAGAGCCTACAAGACACAGCGCGTACCTTAGAAGCAATGCGTCCCAATGCCGTGGTGTTGCGTCACCCAGCATCCGGGGCCTGTCACTGCATCGCGCCTTTGCTCAAGTGTGCTCTCATCAATGCGGGCGATGGCATGCATGCACATCCCACCCAAGCGCTGTTGGATTGCGCTACCATTCTTCGGCATAAAGGCAGTATTCAAGGACTGGAGGTATGCATTCTTGGCGATGTGCTGCATAGCCGTGTTGCCCGTTCGGGCATTGCTGCCTTGCTGCGCTTGGGCGCTAAGGTGCGCGTGTGTGGTCCGCCCACCTTGATGCCACCCGCATCCTCATTGCCGGATGTTCCCTATGTCGCCGATCTTAAGCAAGCTGTACAGGGCTGTGATGTGATCATGGTGCTGCGTCTGCAGCGTGAGCGGCAGTTAAGAGGGCTGATTCCTAGTGTGCAAGACTACCATCGTTGTTTTGGATTACAGTCTCATCATCTTCGCCATGCCAAACCCAATGTAATCGTCATGCACCCAGGTCCGGTGAATCGAGCGGTCGAAATCGATCCTGCGCTTGTTGAGGGAGAGCACTCTGTTATTCTCGACCAGGTTGCCATGGGTGTGGCCTTACGTATGGCTGTGCTTGAAATGCTGATGCATCCATAGAGGTATCTATCGTCGATAAGTCGAAAGATATACAGGGTAGTTGACCTTCTGATGCCAAATGTGCAGAAATAGGACAAGTACTGCAGCTAGATCGCTCTCAATTTGCTTTGAGGCTGAGCGCGCCCGGACCACAGCGACGAAGGCGTATTGAAGATACGTCGAGAGGCGAGGACCGGACGAAAGCCAGGGTCAGAGTGAAGTGAGAGCGATCTAATGCAAGCCGCGCTGTGTCAGGGGACCCCATATATGTTCAAAGAAATTCTTGGCGAGATTGTCGATAAAACCGAGGGCGCATCTGCCGCTGTGTTGATGGGCTGTGATGGCATTGCCATTGCGCGTTACGAACGCAGCGATGAAGAGGGGGATGACATCGATATCGAAACCACCGCCATGGAACATACCGCCCTCGTGCATGAAGCGAAGACCATTGCCAAGCGAGTATTGCCTGGCAGTGGTGTGAAAGAGCTTTGCCTTTGCACGGATTTGATCACCACTGTGATCCGCTTTATCGACGACGAGTATTTTGTTGCGGTGGCGGTCGATAAAACAGGCAACTTCAACCAAGCCCGTTTTTATCTGCGCACAAGAGCAGGACGCATTCAGGATTACCTACGCTAGACCGCCCTCACTTCACTCTGAGCCTGGCTTTCGTTCGGTCCTCGCCTCTCGACGTATCTTCAATACGCCTTCGTCGCTGCGGTCCGGACGCGCTCAGCCTCAACACAAATTGAGAGCGGTCTGGGTTCCTACAGACGATTTGAGCACGCTCAGGCTCAACGAGAAAACGCTTTAAATTAAGAGAAGCGCTTGCTCTCCCTAATTTGCATCAAACCGTTGTGACTTGGCGGTCTTTGGAGGATAGGAGAGCGGGAGAACAAGCGCCTAAACTTATTAATAGGGTAAAAAGCGCCTGAAGTAAACCCGAAATATGAAAAAAATGTCATAGTTGGATGCTGTCTTCAAAATCTCTTCTGTCACTCTTACGTCTTCTTGAACGCCCTTTGCTTTTGTAAGGCTCTCCGGCCGGTTCTTTGGCATTGCTTCATCAGATTCCAAAAAACATTGAATATCAGTTAGATACAATGTTTCGGTCCGAGGACTTTTGAAGACAGTCTCTGCTGATAAAAAAACACCGGGAGAGTTGAGAAACATCGCCCGGTGTCTATTTGTTGGGATTTATTACAGTGACTTAAAAGTCATAGTAGGGATAAGCAAAGTCATTTGCCTGTGGCAATAAGACATATCCCTCGGTGGGGGCTTGTCCCTGTTTGATCGCATCCACCGGTGTTGCGATGATGCCGGCGCTGCTCATGGAGTACAGAAAACAGGCGTCGTCATCGCCAATGGTTAGCGAGCGGTGCACATTTACATACCAGTGTGGGTAAGCGAAGCGGTCCAGCTGTTGCGCATACTGACCTTGCTCAAGATAGAGGGAGGTGTGCTCGATATCGGCAAGAGAGGTGATGCCGCTGACTGGGTCAATCTCAAAGGTACGCATGCCTACGAAGTTGCGACCTGTTGTGTAACGCAGGCAGCTCTGGTCGATATCCAGCTCCGCACACTCGATGTCATGCGCCTGCCATTCCTGCACCGGAATCGCCAAGAGCTTTTTCTCGGGCACATAGGTAAATGCCTTGTGGTTGTACTGTGCCTGTGAATACCCTTGAATCACCTTCTTGTGAATGAGCTTGGGATCACGCAGATCGCTCACATCAAAAATAGCGATTTGCATGCCTTGACCACAACGCCCCTCGTCATCGCATTCTTGGCCTACGGTAAGCAGGTGGTCGTCGTCTAATGGGTGAATGTAGGTTGAAAAGCCTTCGATCTTGAGCTCGCCAAGTTTCTTGGGATTTTCATTGTCGCTTAGGTCAAAGGTAAAGAGCGGGTCGATTTGCCGAAAGGTGACGATATAACCCACATCGCCAAGAAAGCGTGCAGAACGTATATTCTCTGTAGGGGCAAGGTTTTCGACGCTGCCCGCGATGTTTAGGTAACCGTTTTTGCCCTGCTTGAGGATGAAGAGATGGTTGGTCTGTTCTCGCACCTGCTTGCCGTTGCGCCATAGGGGCGATTCGGTGGTAGCGACGCGCAGGTAACCGTCGTCTTCGTCCATGGAGAACTGGTTGTGGATATAGCCGCGCACCGCTCCACTGCCCAAATAGCGAGCGATTGTTGGGTTTTGAATGTCGAACTTGTGAATCCAGGTTGCGGAAGATTCCTCGAGAAAGGAGTTATCCCACCATGCATTATGAGAGTGGGCCGCGACGTAGATATTTTTCTCCGAGGCGTAAACGAGACTTCCCTGGCCAAGGATTGCTTTGTGTGTGTTGTTAACCTCGTCTTTGGTGAGGTCGAAGCTGACAATATCGACGACACTCCGGCCATTGCTGCTGCGAGGCAATAAAAAGTCGCGATAGTTAGGCGTCACTTGGTAGATATTTTTTTGCCCGTCTTGCACCACCATGGTTTTAGGCAGGTAGTACTCGAGGGGCGTTTTTTCGATCATCTCGATGCCTTCAGCAAGGAGCTTATCCCACGCTTCCTCCGTGGATAGACCCTTGTTTGCATCGGCGTTATCAAGCCATGTACGGGGCTGAGGACCGTTGATGTAACCATTAAAAACAGCTCGCACCCGGCCATCGATCATGCGTGAACTCACGTAGTTTTGCTGAGTATAAACTTCCTGTTCTACGCTGGGGTTGCTGAGATCATCCAGATTATAAATCGTCATTTTGGTGATGGGTCGTCCCCAACCGCCGCAATAACAGCCAATCGCTAGGCAGCAGACAGGAGCATCGGCGCCCACTGCACTATCTTGTTGTAAGTCGAGCATTTCTTCAGGGATATCGAGATCTTGTCCGTAATAATGCAAGCGACTGAAGACGACGGCGCGGCGCTCGTCATCGTTCTTTTTATAAACAAACATTTCGATGGGTGAGCCTGCCACATCAATACTGCTCACCGTGTGCATATCGCTTGCAGGGTAGCTGTCGATAATGCTGAGATGACCACCGGACAGTGCATAAACATGGTGTCCATCATCGGTTTTGATAATGTCAGCTTCGTCGACTCCTTTTTCTTGGTTGTTGGTTTCGGAGTAGTTCAGGTTTGCATCTTGATCTCCGCCAGCACTTGCACTGTTTGGTGCAGCATCCGCAACGGCATCGTCCAAAGCAATCTCGGGGATACCGCCGTGCCGAGCATAGTATTTTTCTGGATTGCGGTTGTACTCAACCTGCTGACGAAATTCTTCAATGCGTGCTTCTTTGAGGTATTCCTCGACGGTGTCCCAACTGGTCGCTGTGCGTAATTGCGCCTCTAAGGGATTGATTGAGGTGGTCTCAACACGGATGTCGTTCTGCGACTGACAGGCGCTGATGATGATACATAAGAGCGCTGTGATAAGCGCTATGCGGTGGGGGTGATGGGGGTGAGTCATGGGTCCTCCGAAAGTGAGATTGCCTTGTTCTTTAATTTTATTAATCTAAGCAGGTTGCGTGCCACTCATAAGTATTTGTTTTTACATAATGACTTTTAGATTAGGGGTAATTCCTACACGACTGGCATGTCTCAGTGAGACATTTTGTGAAACACTATGAGACGCCCTGACATGGATCACTTGGGCGGTTATCTTGAGCGCAAAGAAGGAAATATAGGCGCCTAGGGATGCTGGCTGAGTTGCCACGCCTTATTACGCGCGCCCAGCAGGCCAACTTGTGAGTCGCGGATAAGTGTGATGGGAATGCTGTCCAACAAAGGCGACATTCTGCCCTTGTGTTTGAAGGATTCCATGAAGGGACCTGCTTGCATAAGTGGAAGCAACTTTGCCGCGATGCCGCCCGCGATAAAAAGACCGCCGCGAGGCAAGCAGGTAAGAGCGAGATTACCCGCTTCTGCACCGTAGAGAGAGACAAAGAGACGCGCTGCGCGTACGCAGGCTTCGTCGCTGCCTTCAAGAGCACATGCGCCGATGACCGCCCCCGCATCTTCGTTGGCCATGCGTTTGCGGACGATATCTGTGGTAGCTGCGCGTCCCGATGCGACAATGAATTCGTAGAGCGTGACGAGTCCAGGGCCCGAGACCACGCGTTCGTAGGAGACACGGGCATGTCGCTTGAGCAAGAAACGCAGCAGGTCGATTTCTTCGTCATTGCGCGCCGCAAAATCAACATGACCTCCTTCCGAGCTCAGCACGCGTTTTTCACCCGATGGCATGGGCACGACGATGGCTTCACCAAGGCCGGTCCCCGCCCCGATGATAGCCTGCGGTGCATTCGGCACTGTTGGGGCTTCTTGCAAGATGCAAACATCGTCATGTCCCAGCGAGTCGATGCCCCAGGCGATGGCATCAAAATCGTTCATGAGATGCACACACTGGATGCCCAGCTCGCGTTGCAACGCTTCGCCCTCGATGCGCCAAGGTAGGTTGGTGGCTTTGCAGCTGTTGTTGACCACTGGCCCAGCAACGCCAAAGGCTGCGTGACGAATATGCTGAACCTTTTCCCCAAGAAAGACCCTCAGCATGGGTGCAAGACCATGAAAGTCAGCGCTGCGATACTTCGATTGTTCACGGCACTGAAAATCACCATCTTGGTATTCGTAAAGGGCAAGCCAGGTTTTGGTGCCACCGATATCGCCAGCAAGTAGGTGCATAAGCATGGTGTAGATCAAATCAATCTACGCGCATTGAGGAACTTGACCTCAAGTCCAGCAAAGAGCGATGTTAAGGCGATGTATCCTATTCTTGTAACCCTCTCGACACCCTGGGGAGCGTTACCTTTATATAGTTATGGTGTGACCCTTGGACTTGGCTGTTTATTGGCTTGGTACCTTGTTATGCGTCGTGGTGTGCGTCGCTTTGGGCTGCGCAAGCCCTTTTTGGCGACGGGGTTTTTCCTCAGCTTGGTGACGGTGATTGTGGGTGCTCGCGTGGGTTATGTTTTGACGCACATGCATCAGCTCGATCACCCCTCGCATTGGTTTGCCTTGCATGCGGGTGGCTTGAGTCTCTACGGCGCGGTGATTTTAGGTCTGCTGGTGAGCTGGCTCTATTGCCGTACGCAGCACGTTCCCTTGCGGGTCTGGCTGGATATTATCGCACCGGCGGTCGCTTGGAATGTGGTTTTGCTCAGCGTGGGCAATTGGCTTTATGGCAGCAACTTTGGGGTCTTGCTCAGCGATCACGCGCCGCGTTGGTTGCGTCTGCTAGGGCGCTTTCCGCAGTGGCCCGAAGCGACGTTGCACCAGCCCTTGTGGTTGGGGGAGCGTTTGCCCCATGGCTCGCCGGTATGGGCTTATCATGTCGAGACCTATGGCCTTAGCCAGGACGCGAGCCATTCCTTAGCAGTGCACCCAACCCAGCTTTACCTTAGCTGCTGGGGACTTGTGCTCGTTGTGGTCACCAAGAGCTTGCGTTCAAAGCGCTATTTTCGCGGCCATATATTTCTAACCATGGGGATGCTCTACGGTTTCGCGCGTTTCACACTGGGTTTCTGGATTGATGACCCCGATCGCATCATGATGATGGGTTGGTCCCTGCAGCAGCAGTTTGCGCTCCTCGCGGCTCTCCTTTCGGCTCTTGTGTACAGCATCTTAGCCTGGCAGCATCGTCACCATCGGGATGTCAGCGTGCCTCGTCAGCGCTTGCAAACCTTTGCGCAAGTTCCTTCGGTGCCGCCGCCACGTTCGAGCGTGCGATGAGTTGGGAGCAGGCTTGGCAAGAGGGGCGCACTCCTTGGGATCGGGGGCATGCCGCGCCTGAGCTCCAGCGTCTGGTTGCTGAGGGGGCATTACCCGAGGGGCCTACATTGGTCACGGGTGCGGGTTCTGGGTACGATGCTTTGTGTCTTGCGAGTGCCAAGCGGCCTGTCACCGCACTGGATCTCTCGTCGACAGCAAAAGAGGCCTTCCTCGAGGTCGCCGAAAGCTCTTCAGGCAAGCAAGAGCAAGTCACTTACATCGTCGCGGACTTTTTCAACTGGCAGCCTCCCAGTCCATTTGAGTTGATTTGGGATTATACTTTCTTATGCGCGTTGCCCCTTGAGCAGCGTTCTGCGTGGGCCGAACGGGTTCATGCTCTGCTTGCGCCTCAAGGTATTTTGCTGACGCTGCTTTTTCCCGTCGATGCAGCGCGTGATCCCCACGAGGGTCCTCCTTTTGCTCTTGATTTAGATGCCGTATCACAACTCCTAGAGCCTTATTTTAGCTGCGAGTTTATGATCCCCGCCCGCGAAAGCGTCGCGTCTCGACAGGGCAAAGAGTGGCTCGCAAAATGGCAAAAGCGCGAAAAAAACGCATCGCGCTGACAACTATCGAAGAAAGTGGCCGATACGTATATCCAAGGAGGTCATATTAGATGAACAATTCTGTTGGATTTACCCCTCGTCCTATTCATATGCGTGCCACGTCGTCGCGCTTAACCCCACCCCCTGACTCGCGCACCTTTCGCCATGCCTTGGAGCAAGGTGCAGCGCAATTGGTGGGTCAGGTGGCCAATGGCAGCGGCGTCTCTCCACCCTTGATGACTGCATCCGTGCGCGGGGCTGTCAATCCGTTGAGTACAGCGCTTTCGGGAGGCATTCACCCCACGATGCCCACAACAAGCGCATCGCCTGCGGTATTAGACACCCGGGACAGTGGCTTGCAGTATTTGGAGCTTCAGAGGCAAATGCAGGATGAGAATCGTCGTTATACGGTGCTCTCAAATGTTCTGCGTGCGCGTCATGAGACCGCCCGTTCGGCCATCAACAACATCCGTTAAATGAGGGCGAAAAGTCTCTTAACTGAATAAAAGACTACGTGCATCGTTCCAAAGGTTTGTTAGACAGCAATCAACCTTTGGAGTGTATTTATGCAAACCTGGAACCTTCGTCAGATTCTCCTTCTCGTGATGGCCATATCGCTGGCTCTCACGGGATGTCACTTTCACGCCTCGGGCAGTGCGTCCACACGTGGCTCAACAAGCGCAAACGCAAACTCCAATGCTTCTGTTGGGGCACGGGCTAATGCTCGCGCTAGAGCACGAAGTAACGCTCGCGTTAGGGCGAGGACCAGAGCGCGCACCCGTGCTCGTGTCGGAGCGCGTGCAGGTGTTAGAGCACGGGCCGGCGTTAGAGCTCGCGCTGGAGTGCGCGGTAGAGCGGGCGTGCGGACTCGCGTGGGCGGACGTTTAGCGCTCAACTTGCGCAACGCTTACGTCTCGCGCGGTAGGCGTATTTACATTGAGGGACAGTTTCCTGCCGACCTTACCGTGGGACGTGTTGACCTGCGATTTGCGGGGGCTGCCAGAACCTTTGCGCCTGTGAGCGTAGGTCATGATGTGATTGTCTTTGTCGTGCCTCCCGACGCCGTGAGTGGCCAAGTAAACATGAATATTGACGGTGCTCTGGCGTGGAGCGGCAACGTCGTGATCGAAGATGCCGATGCTCGCTTCTCGGGTCGTGTTGATTTACAGGTCCCTGCTCAGGGTGTGCACGCAGGTAGCTATCTTCAACTGCGGGGGGCGCTTCCAGCAGGCATCACCCGCGAGCGCGTTGGCGTGCATTTTAGCCATACAGGTTCCTTGGTTGCTCCAGCCTCTGTGCGTAACAATGTCATCGTTGTTGCCGTGCCTCGAGCCGCTCGAACGGGTCAAATCGAGGTGCGTATCGACGGCAAGCTAGCCTGGAACGGCATGCTCAACGTCAAGCCAGCGGTGGCTGGTCGAGCGCGAGCAGGATCCAAGTGGCGTTCAAAGTTTAGGAACGCTGGGAGGGGCAGCGCCTCGGTGTCTGGCTCAGGTCAACTCAAGCTGAAAATGGATCGTAGTCGAGCGAGAATTGGCGCAAGGATGCGTATCTACGGCAAGATTTCCCTCAATACTCGCATTCAAGATGTCAAAGTGCGCTTTGCTGGTGTAGAGCGCTGGTATACGCCCTTGCAGGTCTCACGCGGCATTATCTGGATTACCGTGCCCACCGGCGCTCAGTCTGGAAGTGTAGACGTTCAGATTAAAGGCAAGCTCGTTTGGCAAGGTCAGCTCGAAATCGCGAATCAGAGCAACAACGCCGTCGTTACGAACCTCGATCTTGCGTCGCCTCCCACCGCGGTGAAGCGGGGCGAGACCATGCGTTTGATAGGCAAGATTCCCAACGGTGTGACCAAAGCCAACACACGGGTATTCTTTACGGGACTCAATAGTGGTGTGGCGCTCAATCAAATAGAGCTCGGCCCGGTGGGGCAGCAAAGCAACGGTCTTCGAGATGCATCCCTGGTGCTCAAAGTGCCAAATGCAGCTCAAAGCGGTGCGATTCGGGTCGAAGTAAATGGTCGGGTTGTATGGAATGGCACGGTTACAGTTGCAGCCAATACACCGTCGCCGGCCCCCACACCGAACTATAACGTGAACCTCAAACTCGATACCGATGTTGTCACACCTGGTACTGGGATCACGTTGGTAGGCAAACTTCCCTCGGGACTTACCAAGAATGATGTCAAGATTTGGTTCAACGGTAGCAGTCAGTTCGTCCGCCCAGAGTCGATCGATAGCGGCAAGCTAACAGTCAAAGTGCCTGCAGGTGCAAAGACCGGTGACTTCCAGGTGTATATCAAAGACCAAATGGTGTGGCGCGATCAGATTCGCGTGGTGGAGGGCGATGATGGTCTGCTCAACCAGACCGAAAGTGGCAAAGGTTTACTAGGTAATGTGTACAAGCTGCCTACATCAACCAAACGCCTACCTAATTTCCGAACCATTGGCGCACCCGTTGCGCGTATTGCTGTCCCGAAGTTGGACATCGCAAAGCGCAAATTCGATCGCGGCTTTCCTGGAATCGCAGGAACTAATGAAGAATTGATCGAATGGTTTGCCATTTATTTCGAGGGCCAATTAGAAGTTAATGCTGCTGGTGTTTACGAATTCGAACTTGATAGTGATGATGGTTCGAGGCTTCTTATCGATGGGAAGCAGGTCATCAATAATGATGGGAAACACGGGATGAGAAAGAAAAAGGGCAGCATTAGCCTAAGCAGAGGCAAGCACAAGATTGTCGTGGAGTACTTCCAAGGACCTCGATACCACATTGGGTTGATTCTCAAGTGGAAGCAGCCAGGTCGAGGTTGGGCAGTGGTTCCACCTACAGCTTTCTCGCGTAAGTTGGGACCAGTCGACCCTGCTAAATAAGCTCTAGAAGCGTACCTGAACAATGCGGTGGTTTGTTATCAGGCCACCGCATTGTTGTTTAATACTTAGGCGTAGCGTGTAGTTCCGGGGGGTGGATTCGAACCACCATTAGCGGATTCAAAGTCCGCCGTCCTGCCCTTAGACGACCCCGGATCGGGTTAACATTGGCGGTCATGCCCTATCATGAATTTCATCAGCGTCCATGTTCAGATGCTGAATTGCCTCAAAGAAAAAGCGTCCCTTTAGCTCTGTTTCCGCCACCTCGCGTTCAATATGACTGTCGGCGACAATACCCCCGCCAGCATAAAAACAAAGTTGGGAGTGGTTAAGTTCAGCGGAGCGAATCGTCACAGCCAAGTCGAGGCTGCCGTTATGATCAACCATGCCAACACATCCCGTATAAGCACCTCGTCGAATGGGTTCTAATTGATCGATGAGCTGCAATGCTCGGTGTTTGGGGGTACCCGAGATACTTCCTGGTGGAAAGGTTGCTGCGAGTAACTCCCTGAGTGTAAGCGTTGCGGGCGTTCGGCAAGACACCGTCGAGACAAGATGGGCCAAGTGAGCGTAACCTTCTGTATTCATTAGCTGCGTGACCTCGACCGTGCCGGTTTGCGCGACTTTGCCTAAGTCGTTGCGCATCAAATCAACAATCATGCTGTGCTCGGCCTGTTCTTTGATGTCCTGCCGAAAGAGCTCTGCTAATCGAGTATGCGACAGCATTTCTGGGTTGCGCAGCGTGCCCTTGATTGGCGATGTACTCAACTGTTGTGTGGGACGTTGCCAATCCAAGAAGCTCTCCATCGTGGCTGCCATAAGACAGTACTGATTACTGAGATGCTGCAAATACACCCCTAGCGGTACGGGGCTTGCCTGACGCATGCGACGCCACAGTGTTAGCGGGCTTCCTTGTAGCTCCGCTTGCCAACAGCGGGCAAGATTGATTTGGTAGATATCGCCTTGGCGAATGTGCTCGAGCGCTTGCTTAATGGCGACAGTATGGCTTTGCGCTTGAGGCGATTGCAGGGACGATAGAGACGCTGAAGAGCAAGGCAGAAGAGGTGCCTGCCAAGTATCTCGCGCCAAGGTCTTGCATGCTTTTTCGTCATCGCCGGCAATGAAGACTTGATTCGTATGATGATCAAAACCCCACACGGCGGGATAACGCGCGAAATAGAGCAGGGGCGAATTATCTAAACAATGACGTGACCAGGGCTGCACCGCCGCATCAAAGGCGATGTAACCTATCCACTGCGGCACGCGAACCGCTTGCTGAGTACTTGATGCCCTTTGTGTGATGGCACGATCCAAAGGCTCGAGGGCTTCGGTCCAAGTTGCTGCTGATGCGGAAGCTCGGTGCTCGATATACTCCACCGGATTTGCGCCAAGAAAGGAAAATCGTCCCTTTGGGTGTTGCGGCTGCCTGCTATCCAGCCACACTAAACCTGCGGCATGTTGCAGGCGTTGAGCAACCTGCAGAGGGGTTATTGAGCCGTGTGATAAAAAATTAATGTACACTGGAGATACGTCTTTATTGTGGGCTCACTGCCGCGACAATTGGGTAAATACGAGGTGCTCGACCAGCTTGGGGTCGGTGGCATGGCGGTTGTTTATCGGGCGCGCGACACCATATTGGACCGCCTCGTTGCCCTCAAGGTCATGCATCCGCATCTGCGCGATACACAGCAAGCGCGTATTCGTTTTGCGCGCGAGGCCCGTACGGTCGCGAAATTACGCCATCCCAATATCCTCGAGATTTACGATTACAGTGCAGAGGACGACGAGACCGACGATCCTGCGGGTGATCACACCTACATCGTGACCGAGTTGCTCACCGGTCCCACGCTACGTGATTTCGCCGACGCGCATCGCGATATGCCCGCTGAGGTGGCGGCCAGTTTTGGTCTGCAGCTCGCCCGCGCGCTGAGTTATGCACATGCGCAGGGGGTGATTCACCGCGATATCAAGCCCGAAAACGTGCTCCTGCACGAGCAAAAAGCCATCAAGCTCACCGATTTTGGCATCGCGCACATGATGGATGGGCAGTCTTTCACGGCCACAGGTCAGGTGCTGGGGTCGCCGAGTCACATCGCGCCCGAGCATATCGAAGGGCAGGTGTGCGATGTGCGCAGCGATATTTTTTCGCTTGGCACGCTCATTTATTTTCTCGCTGTGGGGGAGTTGCCCTTCGCGGGTAACAACCCTCATCAGGTGCTGAATCAAATCATGGAGGGGCGTTTTATTGAGCCTCTGCGTATGCGTCCCACTGTGGGCCCCGCGTTAAACACGATGATTATACGCTGCTTGGCGCGTCAGCCCGAAGATCGCTACCCCTGCGTGGATGACTTGGTGGCGGAGCTGGAGGCCTTCCTCGAGAGCATGAAGGTGGGCAGCGCAGCTTCTCTCTTGCAGCGTTATATCAGCGATCCGGATAACGAGACCAAAACGCTTAATGCTCACGTTGTTGAGCAATCAATTGTTTTAGGTGAGGGAGCTGCGCGTCGGCGTCGTACTCAGGAAGCCTTGGTGCATTTCAATCGTGCCTTAGCGATCGTGCCGGGTGATGCCAAGATTCTCGAGCGCATTCATCGCCTTGGTCAGGGGATGCGTCGGCGTCGTTGGTTGCCCTGGGCTATGGCTGCAGTGGTGCTTTTGGCCTTGTCGTCGGTGAGCGCGTGGTCTTGGTTGAACCATCAGGATGGCGACCGTGTGCAGCCGCTTGTTCCGGTGGCCGAGGTGGTATCGGATAGTGCAACGCGTACGCAAAGGCCTGCACAAGCTGTGCTTGGAACTCCGCCTCTGCTGAAACGCAGGCAAATGCCCACCTTGGTGTCTGTATCGCTGTCGTCATCGCCTCCATCGGTCTCTTCTTCGTTAGCTGCAGGTTCCCGTCCTGCGGCATCGGCGTCCAATACGCGTACCCCTGCTTCTACTACCGCGTCTCCAGCAATTGGTAATGTCGACGGTGGCTTACGCCGCGTCATTTTTAAGCCCAACCCGCCCAACGTGCAGATTAGCGTCGATGGAGGGGTTGCGCGTTCTTTTGGGCCTTCTTTTCGCTCAGTACAACTCTCGCCAGGTACACATCGGTTTCGCTTTATCGGTGCGCACAACTGCTGCGTTGATGAAGCTTTTTCGGTGACCATTCCCAACGGCAGTGAGCCCTACGTGTTGCAAAAGAAGCTAAGGTTCAAACCAGCGCGCCTTTATGTCATCGCACCCGTACCCGCTGATGTGCAGGTAGGTGATGGTATTGCCAAAGGGCGCAGTCGCTACTTCATCAGCGTGCCTATGCATCGCAAAATGGTTGAATCCTACGACGTACGGGTGAGTGCGTCGGGGTATCGTGCCTTTACCCGCAAGATTCGTTTGCAAGCAGGCGAGGTGACGCAGTTGCGCGCCGAGCTATTGCCTGCCTCCTAGCCCGCCCCCACTTCACTCTTATACTGGTTTTCGCTGCTAATCGCTCTAATCTCTGCAACGCGTTAGACCCTGTGCGTTGTGCCAATCTCCGCAACGTTAACTGCGATGCATTGGATTCTATGTGTTGCGTATGAGCGAAGCGAATGCCTGCGAAGCAGGTAGCAACACCCGGCATCTATAGGAACTTCAAACAGCGCCCGGCATTCACAATCAGCTCACCAAGGGGAGCGCCCACGGAGTGGGTAGCATCGCGTGGCATTCATGAGAACTCTCCTCGTAGAGCATCCATAGAATCTCTCTATACGCCTTCGTCGCTGTGGTCCGGGCGCAATCAGGCTTAGAGCAAATTGAGAACGCTCTAGAAAAGGTAACGAACCGTGAGTAGATGCCACTGAAATACAAAGCTCTCATCGAAAACATCGTCGACAAGCCAGAAAAAGTTCATTTGAGTCCCCAATGAAATTTCATTGTTCACGAAATACTCCGCGCCGAAAATTACTTCTGGGCTGAACGCAGCTTTGACATCCACCCCTTCAAAGTCGGCGATCACAAGACCAATGCCGCCGCCCACAAAGGGCTTAAGGGGACGCAAGGCGGAGGGCACATCGGTGAGCTCAAAGGTGAAGCGCGCATCCACCATGAGATTGAAGAAGTTTTTGTTGTTGGCAAAAGCCGCCGAAAAGCGCGGTGAAATCGCAATAAGGTTGATGAAATAATAACTAAAATCAAAGCCGAAAGAACCGCCTCCAGGATCGGCAATGAAACCGCCGCCGAGGCCAACTTGAAATTTGCGGGCGCGATGATGATAGGGCTGCGCCTGAGTAGTAGCGGGCGAACTTAGGGCTATGCCCAAGGCGATCGCAAGCGCAACAAAAGCCTTGATTCGATGCGTCATACCCGGGTGCTAAGCATCATTTTTGTCATGGTCAATGACCGCCGCAGCGGGTTGATCGAGCACATAAGCCCCTTGGGGAGGCGGACAAAGGGCATCGGTCGTCTCCTCCGTGTCGTCCCCAGGCGCTAGGTTGACCTGGTAATAATCGCGCCACCACAGCGCTCCCTGCCAGATCGCCTCGGGACAGACGCTGCGCTCGGCCATGCCTGGCGAGACATCAAAGCCGGTTTGGGTGAGCACCGCTTCAACAAATAAAGCCGCCGGGAACGCGATGCCTTGGGTGAGTGGATTGTGGTAATCTTTGACGCCCCAGAGGTATCCCAGCCAAGCCACGCAGGGGGCGATCAAATCATGCTCGAGGCGAGATTGCCGCACGTGGTCGAGCGCAGCAGACAAGTCCTTTGAACAGGCTCCCGGCAGCGCAATATAGGCTGCATTGGGATAATGCTGTGGATCGTCAAAGGTTGACGCAGGGGCTTTATTAATCCCGTTGTGTTCGAGCCAGGTATCTCCCTGCTGTACTTCTGCAAGGGCCACCTGCCACAGCTCGGGCGTGCTATTTGGGGTGGAATCGCCAGGGGTCATCAGCATGACATGGCTCCAAAAACTGGGTTTGAGGTCATGACGCGTCTGACTTTGAGCCACGCGCGCCCGAAAATGCGTCACGCTGTTGCCGCCCAGCAGCACGATGGCGCTTTCGTGATTGCAGTGCCCCTTCAGTTGGCGGCGCATGCGTTCGAGCCAAGCATGATTGCCTTCGCCTGGAGTGCGGGCGCAGGCGATGAGTTGCGGATTGCGCTGAGCGTGTGGGGCGATGCGATTGGGAATCATGAGGGTCTCGGGGTCGATGGATGGTGTTGACCTTGCTTAGCAGATGCTGCGTCCATTGCCCCAAGTGGCTTGAGATGCAGTGATGCGTTATACTCCGCCCCCAGTCATTGAGGAGAGATTGTATGAAGTACAGACATTGTTTTGCTTATTTGATAGTCACCTTTCTTTTGTTCGCAGGATCTGCATGCCAGATTGACGAGAATGACAGCAACTCATTAGGCGATAAGCAGTATGACTTTAGCCTGAAAGTGCCGAGCTCATTAAGCCAAGTAGATCAAGACAACTTAAAAATATACGAAAACAACCCTGAGCCAGGTGTCGATCATATTATTAACAAAGAATATGATAGTATCAAAGCGCTCAAAATAAGTTTTGAATCAGGCGATGATGATATTGATGAAAAACTAAGTGAAGCCCAAGCACTAGTCGCTGGTGCCGAGCGTTACATTTCCATATTGAGTATGTTCATCGTTAACAAATCAATAGATCCTATTGCCTACCGCAAGAAAGTCCTGTCAGAAAGACTGAGAGCATACCGTACCGCATTTAACATAAGATCTAGTAGCGATGTCGAGAAAGTCATTGCGAATAAAGGTCTTTCAGGCATGCATGAAGATCTAAGAAGGTTTGTTAGAGATCAGTTTGTCTATATTGTTAGTGAATATTCTCTTCGATGGGATATAGAAAATATCCAGCAGTGTTCGATCGTAGAATTTTCCTCTAAATGGTACAATTGCTTTGCCAATACATTCGGAATTACAACAGGCCTTGTGCTAAATGAAAATGATTACTCTCTAGACGTCGTAGTCGATGCATACACTAAATGTGAGCGGCCTGAGAATGCTGATTTTTGCAGTGAATTTCCCAATGAGATGGGTGGTTTTAGACAACTTGATCATGCTTCTGAATCTTGCTTAGAAAATGAAGCCAAGGTCGTCGTCTATGAGCAAAATGGAACGATTTCACATGCTGCCATTCAGGACCAAGATAAGTTTTGGTATAGCAAGCTGGGTAGAGTCCATCTTATACGCCATGGAAACGCCGAGGACCTTGAGCCTCTATACGGCAAGATCGTGGCTGGATTTTGCAAGGCACGCAGCCAGATAACACAGCAAAGCTTTGCTTGGGATCCGTGGCTGGCGCCATATACCTCTTGCGTAGATCTAGGTTGTAAAACTAGTGAAGAATGCAGGAATAATACTAAAGAGCTTCTTGAGGCATCGCGTCCTTCGGATAATTAAGACAGTAATTTTGTTAAAGTAGGCACTGGGATGGCTTGACTCGTTTACACGAGTTTAGCTGTTTGCCTATTTTTGCCGGGCGAGAATAAACGACTTTTGTTTTCTTGAACGCTTGAAGTGACTAAGCAAATTTGCTACATAGCGCAACAGTTGTTTCTATTTGTTTGGAGTGTTCTAGCATGGCATTTTGTTTATTAGGTTACTTGTCGGACAAAGTGAAATTTAGTTTGTTATAGTGGACCCCGAAATTTGGACAGTGGGCTAAGGTGGCTTCTCCGGGAGCCA
>CAYWAT010000048.1:0-4011 GCA_964456305.1 uncultured Polyangiales bacterium
GTCCCCGCGGTGGTAAGGATCACGCCCAGACTAAGCGCAAGAACCTGCCAGTGCTTTTTGGCTATTGCACCGATCAACATACCGCCGCCTAGGCTGCCCAAAGCATAGGAAAGCTCGACCATCCAAAAAGCGGCAAGAGGGAGCTGCTGCATGATGCGCTTGAGATCCTCCGGACGATTGGGGTCCAGTCCATCTGGAGGTGGAAAGAGATGGTAGTTGAGCATCTGCACCGAGGCGATCATCACCACGCTCAACGCAAGCGCGGCAATCAGTAGCAATGCATTGTAAACTATGCCTTTCATCATACGCGACCCTTCTATGGCATTTCGGAATCATCCGCAGCCTTGAAGCCAGAATGGTCACCATTTTTTCCGTGACATTTCCTGCCTGCATCCAAATTCGTGATAGCGTGCGAATCCACTTCTTCGACATGCGCATACTGCATGTGTCGAAGCACTCAACACTCAATGGAGATCATCAATGATAGGAGACAAATTCTTAATTCGCGGCCTTCTGATTTCGTTGCTCGCGTTAGGTTTCACAGCCTGCTCGGATGACGATGACGACAACGCAAATCCAAACCCTACGCCAAGCGCTGCGACGGTATTTGAGGCGATTGAAAACGACACCAGTCTTTCAACGCTCAAGGATGCCATCGAGGCAGCAGGGCTCGAGACAACTCTTGAGGGCGCAGGACCGTTCACTATTTTCGCGCCCACCAACGCTGCTTTTGATTTATTGCCTAGCGGTCTCATAGACGGTTTGACTACCGAGGAGTTAACAGATGTCCTGGAAAACCATGTGGTATCTGGCAGCAAGCTGGAAGCAAGCGACGTCACCGCTGCTAGCAGCGCAACGACTCTAGAAGGCGATGTATCGATTATGGTGGTCGGCAGCACCGTCGTTCTCGATGGTCGTGTGCAGGTAACGCAAACCGATGTCCAGGCAGACAACGGTGTGGTTCATATCATCGATGCTGTGCTGATTCCTGGCGACTTCCCAGGCAATCTTGTCCAGGCACTCTCGAGTTACCCTCGCTTTAGCGAACTCGTTGGCGCTGTTGGTACTGCCAGCCTAGTGAGTACTTTAGAGGGCGACAACGGCGGCGACGGCTTTACAGTCTTAGCTCCCTCCGATGATGCCTTTGATGGTGTTACACTGCCCAGCGACTCGGGTGACCTTGCCGACCTGCTGACTTATCATGTCTTGCCCACCACAGAGGATAGCTCCGCAGTTTCGACAGCAGCTGACGGCAATCAAGATCTTGAGACCGTCGAAGGCAGCGATATCACGCTCTCCAAATCAGGCGATGATATTATGATCAACGGCGAAGCGACGATCACTGCTGTGGACATCAACGCAAGCAACGGTGTAATCCACGTCATCGACACAGTGCTAACAATACCCTAGCAGCTGAATCAAGCGATGAACTTGAAAGCCAGGCAGCCTCGTCGAGACCGCCTGGCTTTTTTGATGGCGAATAATTAAAAGCGACTGCCCTCTGTTTCTAAGAAAGCGAGTTCTTCCGAGGTTGAGGTGCGATCCAAAATCGCGTTGCGATGCGGAAAACGCCCCCAATCGTGAATGATGTCCCGATGTCGCTCAGCAAAATCGAGATTGCCAGCGATGCGCTCGTGAGCCTTACCGGCAGGTAGAGAGGCTAACAAGGTCTCAAACAGACCAACGCATTGATTTTGTCGCTCGAGGTCTTCCGCATGCATCAAGGGCATGTATGCAAATACCTTTTCGTCCACTGCCAAGCTTTGGTCAAATCCCTGCTCGAGCAGAGCTAGACAGCGCCTCTGAGCAAGAGCATCACTCGCAAACATATCGTCGGTATCGCGAAACATGTTTCGTGAAAACTGATCGAGAACAATAATCTCGGCCAAGGCACCCTGCGCTGTACTGCGCCAGTCGGCATGCTCATCTTTGTGCAAAGCAGCGTGCAGTTCGCCAAACCGAGAGCGAATCAGAGCATCAAAAGCGGGATCCTTTTTCCACCAACCTTGGCGATGTTCAGTGTCGGCTAACCCCTCTCCATCAAGGGTGCCAAACCAAAACTCGAGAACCTGATGTTGTGTTGTCATAATCGTAGTATTTCCCGCCGCATCTCTACTATCTCGGCGGGAGTCGCGCTTGCAATAAATTCCTGCATGGAACTCAGCATCTGATCAGCATGGCGACTGTCGCCACTGACAATGCAAAACCCAAGAGAGGCTGAGGTGTGCATATCCTGGTCTGCGACTTCGGCGACAGCGGCTCGAAAACGCTGCTCTGTCTTGGCGAGCAACCCTTTAACCACCGACCGTTTCGCCTTGAGCGACCGGCAACCGTGCAGCCTGAGCTTTACATGTAAAACCCCTACAATCATCAACGCCTTGGGTCCTAGCATTGGAGCATAAACCTGCCCACGATTGCTAGCTATGACCTTCTTGAATCCCGAAACGCAATGCCGCGTCCTCGCATTCGACCCTCACAATCCAGATCACACGCAGTCTTTTGTGCGGCTCAATACCCAATGGATTGAGCACTACTTTGCGCTCGAAAAAAACGATCATGTGATTTTCGCCGATCCTCAAAAGACCATTATCGACAAGGGAGGTATGATCGCCATGGCGCGTTGGGAGCATCGCATCGTTGGCACAGGAGCTCTGATGCGCCGCGCCGATGATATCTATGAACTAGCTCGTTTCGCGGTTCATCCAGAGGCGCAAAACCAAGGCATCGGTCGCGCGATCGCGGACTACCTGCTTAACGAAGCAAGGCAGCGCGAGATTTCTAGGGTATTTCTTGTGACCAATACAAAGCTAAAAGCCGCCGCTGCGCTTTATGCCCGTCTTGGCTTTGTGACGAGCCGCGTTGATCTACATCAGCATTATTCGCGTGCGAATATCACCATGGAGAAAGTGCTCTGATGACCAAGTCCAAAACGAGGACCCATACTTCATCTCAACCGCAGCAATGGGACCCAGTGCGTTACCAACGCAACGTCGCCTATGTGCCCAAACTCGGCAATGTCATTCTTGCATGGCTTAATCCTCAATCTGGCGAGCGCATTCTCGATCTTGGTTGTGGCGAAGGCAGCCTCACCGAGGAACTAAGCAAGCAAGGTGCACAAGTTATGGGAGTGGATGCGGATCCCGCGATGGTTCGGGCTGCACAAGCACGTGGACTGGAGGTGCAGCAGATGAACGGGCACACACTCAGTTTTTCACAGGAGTTCGATGCTATATTCTCCAATGCCGCCCTGCACTGGATGCTCGACGCACAGAAGGTCATTCAGGGAGTAGCACGAGCGCTCAAACCCAAGGGGCGCTTTGTCGCTGAGTTCGGCGGCCATGGCAATATTGCCGCGATTATCACCGCCATGCGTGCAGTGCTGCGAGCGCATCGTGTCGATGATAGTGTGCCCATGTATTTTCCCAGCGCTGAAGACTATTGTCAGCGACTGGAAACGCATGGCTTTCGGGTATGTCGTTGTGAATTGGTCGCGCGCGCTACACTATTGCCGCAGGGTATGCAGGGATGGTTAGAAAGCTTTGGTGGCGCAATGCTTAATCGCCTCCCAGAAATACAACGGGATGCAGCACGGCAAGAAGTCATTCGTTTATTAGAACCTGTGCTCTGCGATGCCCAAGGTCAGTGGCATGCCGATTACGTGCGACTGCGAATCGAAGCAACGCTGACTTAACAATCACTTCCGATGCGCAAGACCATCGTTTAACGCCCGGTGTAAACGCTTGATCCTCAAGGCCGCATCGCCAGGTGGCACGCACACCTCGAGAAGAATCGGTCGATACCAGTGCAGAAGGCGCTCCATTGCGCGGTCCCACGCGTTGCAACTCTCGGCGCAGACATACTCAAGACCAAAAAGACCTGCGGCATATTCCAGGTTGTAGTGCTGCGGTGTGGTCCAAAAGTCTAAATGAGGCGCACAGCTTTCCGCTTGAGCGACAGGCAAGCTTTCGAAAATCCGGCCACCTTGATTATTGAGCACCACCACAATGATGG
>CAYWAT010000048.1:4021-17937 GCA_964456305.1 uncultured Polyangiales bacterium
TCTGGCGAGCAATCAGGTCGAGCCCCTGCAAATCATGCAAAAAGCTCAGGTCTCCCAAAAGACAGATCGTGCGCTGCTGCGTCACGCGCGCAACGCCGGCGCTAAGCGATATCGTGCCATCAATCCCGCTCGCACCCCGCTCACTGATCACCGCAAATGGGTTGCGTGTAGTGTCGCACCAATGGTCGAGATGACGCACCGGCAAACTGTTGCCGATCACCATGCTGCACTCGAATGGCAGCGCACTCACCAACTGGCGCACAGCATAGGCTTCGCTAAGCAGCTCTCTTTCACCAGCAATACGACTCATATGCTGTTGCGCGCATGTTTCGAAATCAGTCCACTCGACAGGTACAGACGCTTGCCCTCGCTCATGAGATGACAAACGCTGCTCCAATCTCTCGAGAGCATTACTTATATCGCCAAGCATTAAGCTGTCCGCCTGATTGCTTGGATCTGGCCAAGGGTAGTTGGCGAGAACAACATGCTCTGCCTCAGGGGCATAAGCGCGCAGCGCTGCCCATGCCGGCGTCATCGGTGCAGCGCCAAGCTGTATGATCAACTCTGGTGCGGTGACTTCTACATGCGACCCAGATTGCTGAAGAACATAAAGCCCCCAGGTGCTAAAGCGAAAAGCCTCCCCCCCACGTACAAAACGATGCTGACTGGTAGCCTCGGCATAGATGGCAAAGCCTAAGCGGTGCGCGATGCGATCAAGTAGCAGTGGATCGACAGCACGCTGAGGTAGCTCGGGACCGCAGACGAACAAACCATGCTTGGCTTTTAGGCATCGTTCGACAAGTCTATCGAGCGCATCTTCGCTTACCTGCACCTGGGGTTTGCTCACCTCTGTTGGCAAGGTTCGCAGCGCAGGCTGAGATTCGCTCACAGAACTGGGTTCCAAGGGTTTTGCGGCCGGCGCATTGATATGCACAGGCCCCGGCAAAGGGTACTGACTATGCATCACCGCCTGCGTGATCTGTCGTTGCATCCCTCTCCAAGCGAGTTCGTCGGCGTGAGTCTTCGCCTCGCCTAAATCGACAAAGTGACGCACATGCGTACCAAAGAGATGCTGCTGATCGATGGTCTGAGGGGAGCCGCACCCTTGCAGCAAGACAGGGCGATCCGCCGATAAAATAAGCAATGGAATATGGCTATAGGCCGCTTCAATCACAGAGGGATAGTAATGTGTTGCAGCACTGCCCGAGGTGCAGATAAGCAAGGTCGGTCGATTGCTTGCTTTGGCCATGCCCAGGGCATAAAAACCAGCCGAACGTTCATCAAAAGCTGATTCGCAGCGCAAACCACTGTGATTGCATGCGGCCCAGACCCATGGCGTTGAACGCGAGCCTGGGCTGATGACGCAGTGTTTAACGCCTGCATGCACAAAAGCATCCACAAGATAAGACGCCCATCGAGCGAGGTTGTCATCCTGCGCACTGCTCATTGCTGTAGAGGTTTTAATGCCTGCAGCATGGCTTGCATTTTAATGAGGGTTTCGTTGTACTCTTGCGCCGCATCGGACTGCGCCACGATGCCTGCCCCTGCGTAAACCCACGCATCGCGATGCTCCAGCAGTGCAGCCCGTAGCACTACGGCAGCAGTGCCATCCCCCTGCGCATCCATGCAACCCAAAGGCGCTCCGTACCAACCGCGGGAAAGCGACTCTTGCGCTTCAATCCAGTCGATTGCACGTTGTCGCGGCAATCCGCCCACAGCAGGTGTGGGATGCAGATCTAAGCACAGCTCGATGAGGCTGGTCGAGGGATCGCGCAGCACCCCATGCAAAGGGGTGTGCAAGTGCACGATATTCGGCAGGTGACGCAACTGAGGAGTCGTTGCGACTGTTAAAGCAGAGCAACGTTCCTGGAGCGCTTGGGCAATGGCTTCTACGACGAAGCGATGCTCTCCCTGCTCTTTGTCGCGGGCGACCAGCTTATGCGCCTCCTCCGGCACTGCGCTTCCGGCTAAGGCCTCGCTGTAAATATCTTCCCCGTCTTTGCGCATTAGCACCTCGGGCGTGGCGCCGAGCAAACATTGCGTTCCCAAGCGAAAGGCGAAAATCGCACACTGCGCAAAGCGTGCTTGCAAGGTGCTCAGGATTTCAGGAATAGACCGCGTCGCGTCGATGCGAGTTTGATGGCAACGCGCCAAAACAAGCTTGTGCAACGCACCTTCGTTGATTTGCCCAATGACAGCATCGACATCTTTCTGCCAAGCACGCGCGCTCGCATCATCATCTGCAAGGGATACCCACGGTGAGCTAAGCTCGGCATCGCAACGCGGTGTCACCTTCGACTGCTGCGCCAAGGTCTCGAGCCTTTCCCAAAGGCACTGGGCCTGTTGCTTCAGCGCTACTTTGTTTTGCTTGGCAGCAATGCATAAAGCCAACAGTGAATCCGTCTTGCGTTGCACATAGGTCCACTGGGGCATTGCTGCATGAAATGCCGGAAAGGCATGCCATGGGTGCAGTCGATGATGTTGTGCATGAAAGCTCATGCCCCAAAACCATTGCGGCAAGGCATCGCTACATTGAGGATGGCAAATCGCCTTAAGCTGCTGATACCAGGGCCTTGCGGTCTGTGTGACCCTGCGTAGTTCTTGATGCGAGAGCATTTCAACACAATGTCCCTCACCCCAACCTAAGGCGCTTAGGCCATCGCCATCGCGCCAATAATAGGCGTCGCCGTTGGCTGGCCATAGTCTAAGAGGATCACAATGGGGCGCAGGAAGTGCAATCCAAAGGGGAATTTGTTGCCCTTGTTCTGCAACTTCGTCGATCGTACGCAGCAAAAACGCGAGGGCAGTGTCGCTCATGAGGCAGGGCTTGGTTGGGCCGAGGCAACAAACAAAGTGCAGGCACCAAATCCCAGAGCCTCGCTTCGCTGCACGGCAAAGCCCGCATCGCTCAGCATGGTGCAAAAAGACTCGGGCGACGGAAAAGCAGCGATGGATGTTTGCAGGTAACGATACTCCCGGCTGCTGGAAAGCCATGCGCCCACACGCGGGACAAACTGGCGCATGTAAAAACGCGTCAAACTCGCCATGAAGCCCGAATGCGCAGGTTCGTTGAGTTCGAGCACAGCCAGCGTTCCCCCAGGTTTGAGCACGCGGTGCATCGCGCGCAGTGCTTGGGGACGATCGGGAACATTTCGAATGCCAAAAGCGATGGTGATGGCATCGAAGTGCTGCCTGGGGAAATCGAGCATTTGCGCATCGCCCTGAACTAGGCTGAGCCGTTGCTCCCATTGTTTGGCATCGCGCTTAACGCTTGCCACATTCAGCATATTGGCAGAGGGATCCACGCCCACCACATGTGCATCGGCATAGGTTTGCAAGATTACCAAGGCTAGATCAGCGGTGCCTGTAGCCACATCCAGCACACGTGCCTGAGGCGGTAGATTGAGGGCTGCCGCGGTGCGACGACGCCATCCTTGATCGAGCCCCAATGACAAAATGCGATTCATCTGGTCGTAACGCGCAGCGATAGCATCAAACATCGAGCCTGAACCCAAGGCGACCGAGGTTTGCGAGTCTTTTGATGACGTAGAGGCTGAAGACGATAAGGAAGACATGATCACTGCTCCCGACTGACAAGGGCCCGAACGATGGTGCACAAAGCCTCTTGCGCAGGTGTTGGAGGCAACGCGCTTAGGGACTGGATAGCCTGTTCGGCATGCTCCCCCGCTTTGACCCGTGTTGCATCTAAAGCGCCCGTCGCCATCACTCCTTGGTGCAAGGTTTCCAACAAGGACTTATCTTGGCGAGCACTGTCTTCGTCGCTATTGAGGTGCTTGCGCACGAGCTGGATGAGCTCAGGGTTGCGCTCGAGAGCGACTAACAAAGGATAGGTCGTTTTGCCTTCACGCAAATCAGCCATCCAAGTCTTGCTGACCTGCGCCTGGTCTTGATAATCCAACACGTCGTCGACCAACTGAAAGGCAATACCCATGTGTTCTCCCGCCGCGCAAAGTGCATCCTGCTGCGATTGATCGAGCTGAGCCGCCTGTGCGCCAGCCAACATCGCCCAGCGAAACAGAGATGCTGTCTTGCCCTCCACAACATCAAAGTAACGCTGCACCGTCATTTCAACTTTGCCTCGCTGTTCGAGTTGCAGAGACTCGGCCGCGATCATGTGATCCAAGGTTGTGAGCAGTGCAGGCATAAGGAGAGCAATACGCGTCTCATGCACGATCTGCAGCGCACGTACCAACACCCAGTCTCCAGCAAAAATGGAGGCGACATTGCCGAAGAGGGTGCGTGAGGTGGGCTGACCCCGACGGGTACTGCCCACGTCCACCACGTCGTCGTGCAGCAGCGTGGCATTATGAACGAGCTCGGCCGCGAGACCAAGCTTGATGATGTCCTCCTGCTTGGCCTCACCACAGCGGGCCGCAAGAAGCACACAGATGGGCCGCAAATGCTTGCCCGCATTCGCCAAAAGATGATGCGCACTGCGCTGCACCAGTGAGTCGTCAGAGGGCAACTGACGATGCCATTGCTGAACAAAACAGCGCATGTCGTCGTCGATCAGGCATGCGAGTTCGGTTAAACGATGCTCGAGATCGCTGCAGTCATTGAATCGGCAGCTATGAGCCAGTCGACGTAATGGTGCAGATGAGGAAGGCGCGTCGGAAGAATCCATCTCAGAAAGTGCGCTGAGCATAGCGCATTTTGCCATCTATGCCGGCATTGTTTAGCGCCACATCCTCACACAAAGGCATTGACCTGTTGCGACCAACAGACCTTGCGTCGGCGCATGCATTCGCTATGCTGCGACCCCTTTCGGACCAGACCCTTCTTGGAGAGTTGTTAATGACGGCTACGCTTGCGCTGAAGCAGGATGTCACACCCTATTGCTCAACCGCTCAAGCCGACAACGCATACAATGCGTACCAAGCCCTGCAGTGGGTGCTCGGTGTTGCGCATGGCGCGGCCCATCCTCAAAGCCGTCCCCAACGCATCGAGCCTGCCACCTGGCGCAACCTGCCAGCCTCCGAGCTACGCCAAGTTTTCGATGTGGTGCTGATGAGTCGCCATACGCCTGCAGCGCTGCAGGCACTTTACGATATCGGTGTGCTGGATGTATGGCTGCCTGAGGTCGCGTCGCTTGTGGGTTTTGGCGGACGTGACTGGCGTCACAAAGATGTATGGCGCCACACCAAGCAAGTGGTGTGGCAATCGGTTCCCCGTCTCACTGTACGCTGGGGAGCGCTGTTGCACGACATCGGCAAGGTTAAAACAAGGCGCTTAGAGGCCGACGGCAAAGTAACCTTTCATGGTCATGCAGAGGTGGGGGCAGCGATGTTTCGCAAACGCATCGCCAAACGGTTACCCTTCGAATCCTCGCTTTACCAACGCACCAACTACCTCATCTACCATCATCTGCGCGGCAGTCAGTACGACGGCACCTGGACCGACGGTGCAGTGCGTCGTTTTTATCGCGAGATGGGCGACGGACTAGACGACCTTCTGCTTCTAAGCCGTGCCGATATTACCACCAAGTACCGAGAAAAGCGCCGCCGTGCACTGACCCAAATCAGTGAATTGGCACGCCGCATTCGCGTGCTTAAGGAAGAGGACGCCAAACCACCCGCATTGCCCAAAGGGCTCGGCACTCTACTCATGCAGCGCTTTGATATCCCGCCTTCAAAAGAATTGGGCAACTGGATGCGCCGGCTCATGAATGCAGTCGAGTCGGGCGAGCTCGAACGTCAACAACCCATGGCGTACTATGCCGATTGGGTCGCGACGCAACGCTTGCATCCCTGATGATTCCCTGCATGCCTCAACAGGGGCAGCGATAACCATGACCGATTCAACTGTTTATATCCTGGGAATCTCGGCATTTTACCATGACAGCGCCGCCTGCTTGCTGCGGGATGGAGAGATTATTGCAGCAGCCCAGGAAGAGCGTTTTACGCGCAAGAAGCACGATCAAGAATTCCCCAGTCACGCCGTGCAGTACTGTCTTAGCGAAGCAGGCATTAAGGCGAGTGACCTCAACTACGTCGCCTTTTACGACAAACCTCTGCTGAAATTTGACCGTATCCTCGAAACCTATCTTGCCTTTGCACCACGTGGATTCAAGCTTTTCTACAAAGGTCTGCCTCAGTGGTTGCGAAAAAAGCTGCATATTACCAAGGCCCTCGATCGCGGCCTTGGGGGAGCATACAAAGGACGTTACGTCTTTACTGAACACCACGAATCCCATGCGGCCAGTGCTTTTTTTCCTTCGCCCTTTGAAGAAGCCGCCATTCTCACCTTGGACGGGGTGGGTGAATGGGCAACCTCATGCATAGGCCATGGCCAAGATCACAGGATGACCCTGCAGCAGGAAATGCGTTTTCCGCACTCCCTCGGCTTGCTCTATTCGGCGATGACCTACTTTACCGGCTTTCGCGTTAACTCGGGCGAATACAAACTTATGGGTCTCGCACCTTATGGCGAGCCCACCTATTACGATGCCTTACGCCGGGACGTGCTTGATCTCAAAGAGGACGGATCTTTTCGCCTCAATCTCGATTACTTCGCCTACTGTTACAACACGGTGATGACCAGCGAGCGCATGAACGCCTTGTTGGACGGTCCACCTCGCCAACCCGAAAGCCCGATCGGTCAGCGCGAAATGGATATCGCCGCGTCGATCCAAAAGCTCACCGAAGATATCATGCTGCGCTGTGCCCACCACGCGCATGCCCAAACCAAGAGCAAACATCTGGTGATGGCAGGCGGTGTGGCCCTTAACTGTGTCGGCAATGGTCGCATTTTACGCGAGGGTCCCTTCGACAAAATCTGGATTCAACCTGCCGCGGGCGATGCCGGCGGTGCTTTAGGCGCGGCCTTTTTTGTGTGGCATCAGCTACTCAATCAACCTCGCAAAAATAAGGTCGAAAGCGATTCACAAAAAGGCTCGTTGCTAGGTCCTTCTTTCTCAACGCAGCACACGCGTGATTTTCTCGAGCAACGCGGGGCACGCTACCGCCACATCGAGGACGAGGACGAGCTTGCAGCAACCATCGCTGAGCTCATCGCCTCCGAAAAGGTGGTAGGCCACATGGCGGGGCGGATGGAGTTTGGACCACGCGCCCTGGGCAATCGTTCCATCTTGGGCGATGCGCGCTCGACACAAATGCAGTCGGTCATGAACCTCAAGATTAAGTTTCGCGAATCCTTTCGTCCCTTCGCCCCGGTGGTTCTTCGCGAATTCGTTGACGACTATTTCGAGATGCGTCCTCGGGAAGATAGCCCTTACATGCTGTTAGTTGCGCCGCTGCAACAATCCAAGCGACTTGTAAGCAGTCAATCATCGGGCAAAGGACTCGAGCGCCTCAAGCAAGCGCGCTCAGTGCTTCCCGCGATTACCCACGTCGACAACTCTGCGCGCGTGCAAACCGTTGACGCCCACAGGCACCCCCGCCTGCACCGCATTCTGACCCACTTTCATGCCAAGACCGGTGTTCCTGTAATGGTCAACACCAGCTTCAACGTGCGCAGCGAGCCCATCGTCTGCTCTCCCGAAGACGCCTATCGCTGCTTTATGGCCACCAACATGGACGCGCTGGTGATCGATCAATGCCTGCTGCTCAAAGAAGAGCAAGCCAACGCAACCGAGCACCAAACCGAAGATTACCTCAATCAATTTCAGTTGGATTAAACCTCTATGATTGACGCTCCTAACATTAATCCTAGCGCACGCGTATTACGTCAGTTTGGTCTATTGGCATTGCTGGTATTTGGTGTGCTGGCAGCATTGGTTTTTTATAAGAAGCATCTTTTGGGCTTTGCGATTAACGAATCGTTGCACATGCCCCTCACCATCGGTCTTGGGGTTACTGCAACACTATCGGGATTATTCTCCCTGCTCATGCCTACGGCAAATCGCCCTCTTTTTGTGTTGCTTACTCTGATCAGTTTCCCCATCGGGCTGGTCGTCTCGACCCTGCTGTTGATGCTGGTTTTTTATGGCCTGATCACGCCTATTGGGATGTTGATGCGTCTCTTTGGTCGGGATGCCATGCAACGCGATCAAGACCCTAAGATCGCAAGCTACTGGATCGATCGCAGGATAGAGAACAAGAATATTGCGCGTTATCTCAGGCAGTACTAAACGACTCCCTCAATGGATTCCAACCAACGCTCCGACGCCGACTATTTTGCCCAACAAGCTCAAGAAAAACGAGTGGGCATCGTGCGTGAGTTCGCTGCGTTTTTGGGGCAGAACAAAAAGTGGTGGCTGGCGCCTATCTTGATTGTCATTCTGCTTTTAGGTGCGCTCATGCTCCTGGGCGGCAGTGCAGCAGCGCCTTTCATTTATACGCTATTCTGATCTTCGCTGTGCATACAGCGTCTTGAGAAGAACAGCCGCAGCGGTTTCATGACCTGCAGCAGACCAGTGGCCATCACAGGCCAAAAAGTAGTGTGCCCAGTTTGTTGTATGCCCAAGCATGCTGGGCATCAAATCGACATAACGAATGCCATGCTGCTCGCAAAAAGTCTCTAAGCGCTTAGGCAATGGCGCTGAGCCAGCAGTTCCAAAGCGAGCGAAATCATTCGCGCGAGGAATCGTAAATACAGTGACAGACCGACCCTCGGCTTCGCTCTTAATTCGCCTTAGAGCATATTGCAGACGCTCCAATTGGGCCTGATTAAAATCGTAATAACCCGCATAGCCTTTGGGGCGATAACGCGGGTGAAATAGGCGCGTCAAACGAGGGATAACATTCGCGGTGTAGCTAAACTCCTGAAGCAGACGCCGCGTGCGCATAGGCCAAGCGTGATTAATCAATCCTAGCCGACCAGGGGTATACACAAGACGGTAATGGGGATATTTGCCGCGTAAATAAGGTCGATATCGGTCGGGCGTATGATGCTTATGGGCACTTAGGTCATCATCGCTAAAGTCATTATCCGGCAACACGCCGACCATCACAGCATTGTGTGAGAAGGACTTGACCAGCGTTTTATAAAGCAGAAGATATTGGGTACTGCCGAAATTGCCCGCAGTGCCGAAATTAAGATGCGGGATGCCCGTGTCTCGCTCTAAGCGATCACTAAGCCGCTGTGCACGCTCTACGCCGAGGCCCTCGATAAAAGAGTCGCCCAGGACAAGCACCCTCTTTTCGGAAGCATGACGCGCCCGCTCTCGATCGCGCGCGCCATATGCATTGCTGCGATAGATCACATTGAAACAGGATTTCGCATGCTGGTATCGCACCCTTGGGGGATGCCAAACGCCAAACACGGGATTGAGATCTGCCCAAAACTGCACCCTGGCATTAGCGATGGAATAGGTGGGCTGTTTGACCGGCACAGGTACCAAGGCGAAGAGTGCATACAAGCTCAGCTCCAACAACAGAAGGCCAAATACAAAGGAGCAAAGCAAAGCTAGAAGAGTTTTCGCAGCTCGGTGTCGTTGGAGCGATAACCTTGTCACACTTAGATCCCCCCGCTTTAACCTGATCCTGGTTTACGTTCAGTCCTCGTCTCTCAAGGCACTCACTCATACACTATCGTTCCTGCGGTCCGGGCGCACTCAGGCTCAAATCAAATCGAGAATGGTCTGCTCTTTATGTGGCTTCACTTGAGGCTGCGAGAAACATAGGCTTTAGGTACTCGGCCAAGGGCTCTGATGACTCGGGATAAAAGCCCCAATCCAGCAAGGCCTCAGCGACCGCAACATAATGCTCACTGCCGTCATCGTTGTGCACGCATAACAAAGGCGGAGGAATCAGCCCTTGGGCGTCGGGCTCATACGCTCCCCAGGCTACCTTCGCCCCCCAAGCCACCGACGCAACGACCCCGCTCATATCGCACAAGGCTTGAAATACCAGCGGCGGAATCCAATTCATCCGATGGGGTTGAGCCTCTTCGGCGCGTAGCGAACGGCATAAGCGCTCCGCCTCCTGCAACCCCTCTTCACTAGCCTGCAAGTCAAAGCCATGCACTGCCGCATACTGCATCAATAAACGATGCAGCTCACCCGGCGCCTTGCCCCAATAGCTCTCACGCGTGGTCATCGCAGCGCGCAACTCGCTCTCGATGCGCATTAGCGTTGACTGATGTGCATTGGGTTCAAGCATCGCTGTTTGTAGGTATTGAGGATCGTCGTTAATGGGGGGATCGATGCACTGCAACTCGTGACGCACATGCGATAAAAGCCAATGCGGTAGAGTCGGCGCCTGGCGGAAAGCGAGCTGCTGCCAGGCATGACTTAAGACATCATCGCTGAACGTGTTGAAGCCCAAGACATGCACCTGTTCTAACCTCGTCGCAGTAGGTTGAAGCTGAGGGGCTGACATACACATACGCGCGAGCACAGCAGCGCGGACGTGCTGACGAACCATAGGCACGAGCTCAGCGGGATGGCTAAAGGGGCGCACGTTCAGCAACACCAAATGCAACCCTTGCTGGTGTCGCAGCCACAACACCCGCGGGTGAATAAGCGCTGCTGCAATGGTCTCGTCGTCGCGACGAGACCAATTAGGAAAGAGCTCACTGAGCACGTCGGATTGGGTCACTCGGCCTGTCGTACTTCAAGTTGTTGCTGAGCCTGCGTCCATGCCTGCATCGTCTCGTCGAGCTGCTTGTTCACAGCATTGAGGGCCTCGGTACTCTCCTTGCGTTTTGCCTCATCGGCACAGTGCTCGGGATCACTAAGTGCATCGCTATGACTGCGCTGTGCCTCCTCAAGCGAGGCGATTTCGAGTTCTAGCGTTGCGACTCTTTTTGCCAGTTTTTGTATTTCTTGCTGGACTCGTCGCGACCGACTTTTGGACTTAGACGACGACGCATTGTGCTGTTTTGAGGCGCTGGCATTCGTATCCGCAGACGCGGCATCTCGGGCGCTATGCTGCGCGCGCTGCCACTGCACAAACTCATCAAAGGTACCCGGATAAGCCTCGATGCGATGCCCTTCGGCGTACCAAATCTGCGTTGCGAGCGTGCGGACGAAGCTGCGGTTGTGGCTTACGAAAATCAGCGTTCCGGGATACTCACGCAGCGCGTGCGCCAAACTTTCACTGGATTGCAAATCAAGATGGTTAGTGGGCTCATCCATGAGCAACACGTTACTGGGCTGCACCAACAAGCAAGCGAGAGCCACCCGAGCACGCTCACCTCCCGACAAAACCTTGATGGGCTTATCGATATGTTCCTCCCCCAAGCCCAAGGCACCCAAGGCAGCACGCAGCTGAGTCAAGCCCGCGTTTTCGGATTTTTGTTTAACCTGATCGAGCACATTTCCCGAGGCGTCCAAGGTATCGAGATGATGCTGGGCGTAGTAGCCAATGCGCACTTGATGTCCCTCTTGCACGCTGCCCTGCGTGGGACTGAGTTCCCCAGCCATGATGCGCAAGAGCGTACTCTTTCCCGAACCATTCACCCCCATCAGACAAATGCGCGCATTGCGTTGAGCGCGCAGCGTCACTCCTCGCAGCACATCATCGGTATCATAGCGATGATGCACGTCGTCGACGCGTAAGACTTCCTGTCCCGAGCGCTGACAAGGAGGAAAGCGAAAATGCAATTGACCCGCATGGTTGGTCGTGAGCTTAACCTCTTCCATTTTTTCGAGGGCCCGCACTCGGCTTTGCACGGCACTGGCTTTGCTCGCCTTAGCGCGAAAACGCTTGATAAAGTCCTCGTGATGTTGTCGTTCGCGAGCGAGATTTTGCGCCCGCTGCTGGAGATAGATCGCATGCTCCTCACGTTGCTGGGCATAGGCATCAAGGTTGCCTCGAAACATGTTAACGCCCTCGGGCTCATAACAAATCACCCGGTTAATCTGTTCATTCAGAAACTCGCGGTCATGCGAAATGAGCACAAAAGCGCCTGCATAGCTCTGCAAAAATTGCGAAAACCAAAGCACCGAAGGCATGTCCAGATGGTTGGTGGGCTCGTCGAGAAGCAGGACATCGGGACGCTGGAAAAGCAGTGATGCCAGCACCACACGCATGCGCCAGCCACCACTGAGCGACGTCGCTGGCGCTAGCCATTGCGCTTCTGTAAAGCCCAAGCCCGCCAAAATCCCTTTGGCCTGATGCTCAGAGTAATCCTGTTCATACATCGCCAGACGTTCCGTCTTTTCGGCAATCTGCACCGAAAGCGCCATGACCTTGTCGTAAGCGTCGGGATCACTGCTGAGCGCATCGAGCTGGGTTTGAATCACATCCACCTCCTCTTTGAGACGGTTGCGCTCGGGCACACTCTGCAAGACATGATCGAGGGCACTGTGCTCACCCATCGCTTGTACATCCTGAGACAAGTACCCTACCCGTACATCTTGACTAACCACAATGCTGCCTGCATCCGGCGTCATCTGTGCACTCAGCACACGCATCAACGAGCTTTTCCCAGAGCCATTAGGACCCACCAAACCGATGCGATCACCCGCATCAATATCGAAGTTCAAGTCTTCAAAAAGGGTCTTGCCACCCAGCGCCAGGGCTAAGCGATCCACACGCACCAAGCTCATGGGCACCACTCCTTACTGCACGTCTCGACATCCGATTGCATCAGCTTGTACTCGCAAAAAGCATCTAGACCGCCCCCACTTCACTCTGAGCCTGGCTTTCGTCCGATCCTCGCTTCTCGACGTATCTTTAATACGCCTTCGTCGCTGTGGTCCGGGCGCGCTCAGGCTCAAAGCCAATTGAGAGCGGTCTATAAAAACCTGCTTTATGCGATTCGGCCCAGGACGTCCACACGCAATGAGGGTTCGAGTTCTTGATAGCTCAGCACCGCAAGCTCAGGCCTATCAAACTCCAGCAAGGCTCGGAGATAAGGTCGCAGATCGCTTTGAGTGAGCACAACAGGAACCTGCGACGATTCTGTCAAATGCTCTTGCATCGCATCTTGAATGGTTTGGAGTAACTCCGCGTTGCGCTCAGGCGGCAGGGCAAGGAAACTGCCGGCCTCGGTATGTTGCAGAGCGTCGCGCAGCTCCATCTCAAGTGCCGGATCCAGCACCCACACGCGCAACATGCCATCGCATGCAAACTGATGTGAAATATGCCGAGCCAGCTTCGCACGCACGAGCTCGGTAAGCTGCGCGGGATCGCTAGATTGAGGCAAGTGCGCAATCAGGGTTTCAAGAATAGACTGCAGTGGACGGATGTTCACCTGCTCACGTAGCAATCGACGCAAAACATCGCTAAGCAGCGTGAGCGATACCGGCTTGGGCAGCGCGTTTTGGACCAGTGCAGGAGCGATGCGATCGAGCGCATCGACGAGATTTTGTACCTCCTGCACGCCAAGCAAAGTGCCTGCGTGCAACTTGAGCGCAGCCATGATTTGTGCATCTAAGGCATGATAAGCAGCATCAGACGTTGCTCGAAGTTCTTCTGCAAGGGTGCCTTGTACGCAGGGAATTTCATGAATTGCTAGCGCGTAGGACCAGGGATCGAGATGAAGATCTTCTTCTATTTTCATGGGCGGCAACGCCAAACCACGTTGGCTGAACATGCGTTGGCGTAGCGACGCGAACCAATCGCCATCGATCAGACGAGGCGAGTGCGCGTACAGCTGCTGATATAAGGAAGCCCCCAAGCCTAAACGAAGGGGCAAGGTGAGCGGAAGCAATTCGCTGTCTTGAGATGACGAAACAAAGCCCTCGGCGCGCTGCGAGAACTGTTGCCGAGGATCGTCTGTCGCGGAGGAGAGTCGATTGCTTAAACGCTGTGCGCCCCAAAACAACAAAGCAGACAATAGGATAAAGGGGAACCATGGAAGACCAGGGATGATGCCCAAGACCGCCAAAAACAATGCTGTCATACGCAAGGCATGCGGTCTGCCGAGGATTTGGGTGGCGACATCTTTGCCCAAAGAGGAGTGCTCATGCTCCGCAGCAACGCGGGTCACGATGAGGCCCGCCGCAGTGGAAATCAGCAAAGCCGGCAATTGCTCATACCATCCAT
>CAYWAT010000049.1:0-544 GCA_964456305.1 uncultured Polyangiales bacterium
CTCCGAAATCGAGGCCTATTTGGAGCAGGTCTCGCATCATGAAATTGTGGCTCACTGTGCCTTCGAGTTGGGCACCCTCTGCCATGATCATCTGGGTGATCATTATGCGGCGGCGGAGTGGTTTTTGCGGGTGATTCAGCTGGATGATGACCATCAAGAGGCAACTCGGCGTCTTATCGACCTGGCCCAGAATCCCGCTCTTTGTTTAAGCATTGCCGATGTGCTCGAGCCTTTGCTCGGCATGCAGGAGCAGTGGTTGCCTTTGACGCAGTTGCTCGCACACAAAGGGGCCGCCCTCGATGACGCGCGTGAACGTGCGCAGGTGTATCAGCATTTAGCCAAGGTTTTTGCCGAGCATCTGCAACAGCCTGAGCAGGCCTTTGAGGCCTTGCTGGATGCTCTAAAGCAGCAGCCGGATGACCGACAGATTTGCCTTGCACTGCACAATCAAGCTGCGGTGTTGGGGAATTGGGAGCGTTTGGTGGGGGCCTTTCATGAGATTGCACAGCGTTGCAGTCAGCCCGAGGAGATTTTCTTTCTGTAT
>CAYWAT010000049.1:564-17927 GCA_964456305.1 uncultured Polyangiales bacterium
CAGGCGGCGACCATTGCTGATGGTCGACTCAACGACACCGCGCGGGCTGAGGCCTTGTTGGACGAGTATCTCAACCAGTTTGGCACAGCGCCTTCAGTGTTGCGCGCTCTGCGTTTTGTGCATGTGAAGCAGGAGAGCTGGGATAAGCTCGCTCAGGTTTTACAGCAAGAGGCCGACACGGCCGAGTTGCCCGAGGAGCGTTTGAGCTCGCTGCTCAATCTGGCTCAGGTTTATGTGGCCAAGCTCGATCAAGCTCACTTGGCGATTCCCCTTTATCAGTCGATTCTTGCCGATGCACCGATGCACAGCGATGCCTTAGCGGCCTTGCATGAGTTGGCAGGCCAACAAAAGGAGCCGGCGGCCGACGCGGTGCAGGTGCTGATCGATCATTATCGCGCGCAGGCGCATTACGAAAAGCTTCCTGGCCTTTATGTCATGGCCATCCCTCTTGCGCGCGATCCTGAGCACAAATATCATCTGCACACCGAACTTGTGTCCTTATGGGAGCAGGAGCTGGGTGATCTGCGTGCTGCGACGGAAGCTGCCAAAGCCATGGTGCTGACCCGTCCCAATGAAGGGTCCCTCGAGCGCCTTGAACGCTTAGCGTTCGATGCTGGGGTGCCTGAAATGCTTGCCGGTGTGGTGGAAGAGGCGGTTGCGGTGCATGGCCTCAGCGCAGCGTCGGCGGTGTCTTCTCTGCTGCGTGCTGCACGCTGGTATCAAGAGTGGCTCGATCAACCCACACAAGCCGAGCATTGTTTGCGCCAGGCTCTTGTTCACGATCCCTCGTCGCTCGACGTGCATCAGACGCTTATCGCCTTGCTACGGCAGGTGAACAACGAAGAGGCATTGCTTAAGGCACTGGTAGCGTATCTCGATTTTGTTGACGATTCCGCTATTAAAGCCGAGCTGCTGGTTGAAAGTGCACGCTTAGCCGAGCAGTCCCTAAAAGACGAAACCCAAGCGTTGGCTCTTTACCATCAACTGGTGGCGCTCGACTGGGATCCGACCACCACACGGCAGGCTTTGCGTGCGTTGCAGGCTATTCACGCAGGTCGCGAGGACTGGTCGTCGTGGGTTGGTGTAAGCGAGCAGTTGCTTAGGCATATCGATGAGCCAGAGGCGCGCAGCGCACAGCAGTTAGCGTTGAGCGATGTGTATCGCGACAAGCTGAACAAGGCTAAAGGCGCCGATGCTCTCGTTGAGCAGGCCTTTCGCGACAATCCCGATGACCTGCGTGTGCTCGATGCAGTGAGTGCTGTCTATGAATCGCGGGGTGAGTGGCAAGCCTTGCGGGAAGTGTTGGAGCAGCGCTTGACTGCGGTCGCAACTGATTATGATCGCATCGCGATTCGCGTGCGCTTGGTGAAGATCGCCGAAAAGGAGCATGGCAATCTTAGCGAGGCCATCGCGCAGCTCGAAGAAATCCTTACGCTCGATCCATTGCATGAGGATGCGGTGGAAACCCTCCAGCGTTTGCTGCGCCAAACCGAGGATTGGCCTGCATTGGGTGAGTTGTATGCGCGTTATCTGAGCCATCCGGACGTGCCTGAGTTGTGGCGTAAGCGGATACGTCGCGACCAGGCCTGGCTTGACTATCAGCATCTTGGCGATGCGCAGCGTGCGGCAGAGACCTTACGCGCGCTGGCTGATGAGGACCCCAAGGATGCGACGCTCATTGCGCAGCTTGTGGAGGTGTACAGCTCGCTTGAGCAATGGCCGGCTCTGTCTGAAATGCTGCAATTGCAAATGGCTCAGGATGATGCGCAGAGCGCCTTAGCTGCGAGTTTGCGCCAGGCGACCTTAGCCGAGGAAACGCTGGATGATCTGGAGCGCGCCGAGCAGGCCTGGCAGCGCGCGTATGCGCTGGCGCCGGATGACCATCGCGATGCCTTGGTTGAGTTTCTGCGCCGGCATGCGCGTTTTGATGCCTTGATGCAGCTCTTTGCCGATGAGTGTGCACGTAGCACCGATGTTAAGGGGCAGGCGTCTCTGCATAAAGACATGGCGATGTTGGCCTGGAGCGATTTACACGATGCCGATAAAGCTGCCGATTGCATCGAGAAGGCTTTAGCTATCGATCCCAGCGATGTGGAGCTGGTGCTTTTCCTGGCCGACATTTACATGGACATGCAGCGTTGGGACGAGGCCATTAAGGCTCTCTCCACGCACTTGGAGATCATGCGCGCGTCGCATCGACCTAAAGTCTTGGCGCGTTTGCATCACAAGCTGGGCAAAGTCTACGAGTGCGCTGATCGCATGGATGAAGCCTTGCAAAGCTTCAATGCAGCTTTTCGCATGGACATCAACAACGTATCCGTGCTGCACGATCTGGGCAAGCTGCACTGCCGTCTCAAAGACTGGCAGCAGGCGCAAAAGAACTTCCGTGCGTTGCTATTGCAGCGCCTCGATAAAAACAGCGGCATTACTAAGGCCGATATTTATTTTCACTTGGGTGAGATCTCTGCTGCCCAAGGCGACACGCGCCGCGCTCAAGCCATGCTCAAACGGGCCCTCAACGAGCAGGCCGATCACGTGCGAGCCACCGAGTTGCTTGCGCAGCTTAGCGGCGATGCATCGTTGAGCTCACATGTGTGACGATGCCTAAGGGTGCTCTTGTAGGTGTCAGCATCGATGGTGCTCTCTGCGATGCAAGCGATGCCCAGGTTTCCGTTTTCGACCGCGGACTACTGTACGGTGACACTCTTTTTGAAACCTTTCGCTACCGCGACGATGCTTCGGGCAATGCTAGGTGTGAATTGCACCTTGAGCGTTTAAGTAAGGCAGCTCAACAACTCAAGCTAAAGGTCCCCGAGGCTTTGGCGTCATGGCTACGTGTCGCTTTTGCGAATACCCAGCAGGATGAGGTTGTGGTGCGCATTACACTGACGCGCGGGGTATGCGCGAGTCCTCTGGGAATGCCCGCAAGTCAGGCAGCGCGCTGCATTATCGCGCTTTACGCGTGGCAGGGGCGGGATGCTCAGCGTGATGAACAGGGCGTGGCGGTGATGACCGTCATATCGCCCGCATCGGGGATCGCTGCGTTGGATGGCACCAAAAATGGCAACTACCTGCGCTTCATGATGGCTTATGCAGAGGCCAAAGAAGCGGGTATGCACGATGCGATTTTGATAGGCAGTGCTGGCGAAGTGCTTGAGGGTGCACTGAGCAATGTCTTTGTTGTGCACCAAGAACGTGTGCTTACCCCTCCGCTAGCAGTGGGCGTCTTGCCGGGCATCACCCGCTCGCAGGTGATTCAAATAGCGACGCGTTTGGGCTACGCGGTGCAGGAACAGATGCTTTTCCCCTCTGATATGTATGGCGCCCAGGAGTGTTTTCTGTGCAACAGCGTACAGGGGATTGTCCCGGTGGTTAATATCGATGGCGCGACCATTGGCGACGGTCAGCCAGGAAAACTCACGCGGCAACTGCAGCAGTTGGAAGCGTTGAGTGCCTGATCGTCAATACTCCTAAAAGGCAACCCACCCGCTCTTCGGTTCCTTGATGGTGACGAGCAGGTCCTAGAAAAACAAACGCCGCAGCGACCAGCGTGTGCTGGTTGCTACGGCTCTGTGTTTGGACCGTCCCCACTTCACTCTGATCCTGGCTACGGCCGGTCCTCACGATGCGTGCGAGCGAAGCGAGCGCCTGCGGAAGCAGGGCAGCAGAGTGCGGCGGAGCCGGAGCTCGACGTATCTTTAATACGCCTTCGTCGCTGTGGTCCGGGCGCGCTCAGGCTCAACGCAAATTGAGAGCGACCTAGCTTCAATGTCCATTGTTTATATGTGTCTCTGTTTGATCAGTAAACGCTGCAGAAGCTTCCCTGGTCGATGGGTGCGACCGCAGGACAACTGCACGTGGGTTGCGTGATAACCGGCGGCCCTGTTACCGTACTCTGCTGCGCAGGAATGACGGCGTTGTAGGATTGCCCAGCGTAGTATTCGCGCAATGCGAGTCGGGTTGCACTGCCGGGTGCGCCACCGGGGTTGATGAGTTGATAGCTGATCCAGCCGCAGACCACGCGACCGTTGACCGACGCGAGTTGCCACGAACCCGGGCCACGGAACCCCGCAGGCGCAACACAGGCAGGAGAGGGTCCCACGATGGTCATGTTGAATCCCGCTCCGCTGAGGATCACGTCTTGGCAGTATGCTCCGGTGGCAGGCCATCCTGGAAATGCACAGGGCTGGCTCACAGGCAGTGGGTGATTAGCATCGGCGCGGCACTGGTTACCAACGGCAGGCAAGCCGTGTGGGCAGCTGTAGTCGGTGTGGCTGCCGCCTGGGCGCTGACATTGGCCGGCACCGTTGAGGGTGCCTTGGCTTGGGTCGCAACTGCACATTTCAGGCGCTACGCAGTTGTTGCCCGATAGTGTGGTTCCGGCAGGGCAGGCGCGACAGGTGGCACTTGGGTCACAGACCAGTCCGGCGTTGCAGGCATTGCCCGTGGTGCAGCAGGCTTGGTTGGCTGCGCCGCAGGCAGCACCTGAAGTAACCTCAGCCAGTTGATCGGTGGTCACCGATGCAAGTGAACCGTAGGCTCCTGAGATCTTAATATCAGCCGTTCCAGGCACAGCGCTTGGCACTGAGCCGGTGGGGACCTCTTCGCAGGTGTAGGTATTAGATCCACCAGGTGATGCACCGCTTACACTGCACTTGACCTTATCGAGGGTTTGGGTGGTATTGCCATCGCCAATCCAAATCGCCAGATTCGGAGGCAATGCATGGTCAAATCCAAAGGGGTGTTTAGGCACCTGTACTTGGCAGGTCGTGCGTGAAAGTGTCGGTGCAGGCGTACAACTGATGGTCAAATCGTCGATGTCGACCACCAGTTCTTCCATTGCTGCACCGCAATCAAGCATCCCGTGACCGGTAAAGAAGTCATGCCCGGGGTCTTCCATGTCGATTGCCGAATCGATCATCAACGCCTCAAGCTGATCGGGTGTCAGATTCGGATTGGCAGATAAAAGTAAGGCGCCACATCCTGTTACGTGTGGTGTAGCCATCGAGGTTCCCGACAGCGTCGTGTAACCACTGCCAAAGGAGGATGACCGAATGGCATTACCAAAGGAGCCTATCTCGGGTTTGTCGGTGATCGCTAAGCCTGCGTGAGATAGCATGGGACCGTAGGAGCTGAAGGTGTTTCGCTCTATGCTGTCCACGACGCTGATGACAGAAAAGCTCTCTGGATAGTTCGCGGGACTACCAATACGTGCCCCGACGTTTGCAAAGGGGAGCGCAGGTAGAAGTCCATTGTTCCCTGCTCCACACACTGGAAGTATGTCCATGGCTCGCCAAGCACGAAACATGGGTTCAACAGTGGATGTTGAGAGGCCATATCTAAATGAGAGAACAGTTTCGCCCTTGATCCAGGAGTTGTTGATAATATCGGGAGCCTTCGTCGGGTCTGATGCAGAGATTTTGTTGTTAGACGCATCAACTTGAAAGGGTGCACCCATCCATTCAGCGGCTAACATATCGCTTCCTCCGTCGTTCCAACGAGCGGCAATCCATGTTGACTCAGGCGCAACCCCGATCTGATCAAGCCCGTCTTCCCCGACTACAATGCCAGTGACATGGGTGCCATGGGACGTAGTGCTAGTGCTGATGGGAGCAAGTGGCGAGATGCCAGCCGCATCGTACCAATCTGTACCCACGGCGTTGCCTAGGGCGTTACGACGCCACTGGTTGTCGATTGCAGCGTGGATATCCACACCGTTGGGCTCCATGATACCCACGGTTACGCCTTTGCCGCGGTAGCGGTATTTATTCCAGATATCTTCAGCACCAAGATTGGTGATATTTGCTTCCACAGCTATCTCTTGCGTGGGTGCTTCAACCTCGATGAGTTTGACATTGTCAGCGTTTGCAAAGGCCGCAGCGACTTGCTCAAGGTTTGTGTTTTTGACGCGTGCCAAGATAGCCTGGCCTAGGATCAGATCATGGTAGTTCTCGATCAGCTGCGCTGATTGCAGTTGCGTGGCTTCATTAAGCGCATCGCCATGGGTTTGCTCTGCCAATGCCTTGTACTGGTTGTAAACATACCAGCGCTTTTCGTTGCGGCTTGTGAAAGAGTCTTTGGCGGAGAGATTAGGCTCACCTGCAAAGAGCACCACGAGGTTGACCAGATCATCGGGGTTAATCTCAGCGGTGATGAGCTGACTCTTGAGCAACTCGCCGTACTTCGCGCCCTCGATGCCTTGGCCCTTGGTGCCGTGAATCCAGGCGAGCTTTTTCTTAACGATGCTGCCATCGGTACCTTTGCCTTCGAGGCAGAGACGATAATGCCCACCTGCCTTTGAGAGCACCTCGATGTCTTGGTCGAGGTTGCGCCATGCGGAGAAGGTTGCCTCATCGCAAGCTTGGCCCTGAGCAGGTAAAATCGCGTAGCGGTATTGCTTCAGACCAAGTCCTGCCACTTCGAGGCTGAACTGTTCTTGGGCCTCATGAGGCAGAGGCAATACACCCGCGCTCAGCTCTGGTGTGATGCTGCAGGGGTCCTTGATTTCTTGTGGTTGCAGCACGCCGCAGGTGTTGATGGCGGTGTTGCGTACCCAAAGCTGCACTGTCTTGGGCAAACTCAAGGTTAGCCCCATATCGTTGTAATCGCCGGTATGACTTTGGCAGGATGCTGTCTCCCAGTTGTCGCCAAAGCTTGGTGTCTCGTTTTTGCGCCAGTTATGGCCAGGTGCGACATCTTCGTAGAAGACGCCAAGCTCAGCGCGGTCGCCTATAAAGCGATAGCCCATGAGCATGTGGTCAACGAGGTCTTGCATGCTGCGACTGCTGCGGGTCTTGTCTTTGGTGCTGTACTCAAAAGCCAGCTGATTGCAGCTGCCGCCGGCCAAGGCAAAGAACTTGCGCCCTGGTACAAAGGTATTGTCGCCCTTGTTGCAGCCCAGCTCGAAGACAAAGCCGTTGAGCTCCATGCTGACGCAGTTGGTGAGGACAGCATCTGAGTTGGCATCGATGTCAAGCTCAGCGACCTCGAAGAGCGCATCTTCCACAGCTTTGTGAACGACCGCTTGAATGGTGCAGATGTGATGACTCTGAAGAGCAGCGGGTAAGGCGTTGCGATTGAGGGTGACGGGAGTTTCGAATTGGCCGGAACGAAAGACAAAGCGTTCGGCGTCGCTATCAACCTCGCCGACGCAACGCTCTTCAGGCGTTTGACCGTCACCGACGATTGCGTTGATGAGCGCCTCGAGTTTTTCTTCAAAGCTGGGGGGTAAGCCCGGTGTGGGTGTTGGTGCAGGAGGTGTCGCGGGAGCGTCGGGCTGTGGGGATGCGGGCGCTGCTGCGGGGCTATCCGGATCGCAGGCTAAAACGCCTAAGCTAAGGAAGGCCAGCAGAATGCTCAGTAGCGTGTAACGCCGCCGGGGTGAGGATGAGTACGATTGCATGATAATTTCTCCTAAGTTCTCCAAAATGGTTAATGCTTAAGACGCCGTTAGATACGTTGAACATTGAGATGTTCTTCTGCCCAGGTGTGTCCGTGTCACAGGATCAATGTGCCTTAAGCGTTTTCTAGCTAGAGCAACCGACGTGCCATTCTTGATTGCGTGTAATCTTAGGAACTTAAGAGAGTTTGTGACTAAGGTGCTGAGACATTTATGACCGTTATCTTAAACAAGCTGGCACACTATGATACAAGTCGTTGATTCAGTTTTGCGAGTGGTTTTCTGTATCTTATACGACGAAGAGTGACCCTGCTTGCGTCTTGCCTCGATATTAGTCATAGTCGGCGCTCTACTGACGAGGTAATGCCATGGTTTCGGATACCGCAAAGACCAGAACACGACGTCGCTTGAGGCGCGCAAAGATGGGCAAGAAGCGCAAAAGGGTTATCGAGAAAAACGGCTCGACACCTGCTTTCCCCATTCATCTTGAGAATAACGAGAAGCCTAAAGCGAGTTAGACCTTATTGGGTGGCGAAAAAAGCAATCGTTCCTGCGAGTAAAGCGCCGGCAACCAAAAAGGGCCAATTGTCGCCAAACCATGAGGATGAGTCTTTGTCCTTAACGTTTGCTTGAGCCCCGTGCCTTGCTTGTTTTGAGTTGCCTGGTGTCTTGGCAACGCCCTTGATTGCTTCGGCATGCCGACGGCTTCGCGCTGTGCGGATGCGTGTGGCGAAAAAGCGATGTGGATATGTTTTCGACTGCGCTTGGCGTATGGGCTCGACGAGTTCCAGCGAGCCTCGATACCAACGACCTGCATGCGGATCAAAGACATTGGCACGCAGTTGCCCCTGCCTTCGTTGCACTGTAATCAGCGCGACAGCGCCTAGGTAGTGAGCGATACGCTGCAGGATTTTCTGATCGTTGTTGCTGTTCCACCCTAGCTGTCCTTGCCAACGTTGAATGCGTTGCTCTGGACTACGGGTTTTGTTCTTGTTTGCCTTCCCCTGCAACGCGGCTGCGGTGCTGTCTTGAGGGACGACGTAAAGCGAGCTGCGTTTGAAGGTCTGGTGTAAGCGGTTAGCGTGGTAGGCCAGTCCTTCGTCCACATCGCCCAACGTGATGATGGCGATTTTTATGGGCGCTTTGCTCTTTCTCGCTTGCGCTTTTTCAACGAAAAAGGCAGGCATGCTCATCATGAGCGTCGACAACAGCAGCCAGGCACAGCAGCGTCTCGAGCGGCCTGCTGGATGTTTCGCGATGCTTAGGAGCATGTTTAACACCTTGTTTGCGCTCTTTTGGACCGCGTGGTGCACCAGCTGGGCGATTCTCAAGCAGTATGTGTCTGGCGACACCACTGTGGTTCGCCGCGCTACGGTTGACTGGTGGGCACGCGGGCTGGTGCGCCTTTGGCCGATGCACCTAGAGGTAAAGGGCAAGGAAAACATCCCCCAGGATGAGCCATGCGTTTATGTCTGCAACCATCAGAGCTATGCGGATATCGTTGCGTTGGTTATGACCTTGCCGATGTCGGCAGGATTTTTGGCTAAAAAAGAGTTAGCCCGCGTGCCTTTTTTGAGTGGGTCGATGCGTCATTCGGGTCATGTGTTTATCGATCGTTTTTCGCGCGACCGGGCGGTGGAGGTATTGCGTGAGGCGGCGGTGCAGGTGAAGGGCGGTAAGTCTGTGATTGTGTTTCCAGAGGGGACGCGTTCGGCGGATGGTCGTCTATTGCCTTTTCGTACCGGTGCCTTTCGTTTAGCTAAGCAAGCAGGTGTGCCCCTTGTGCCTATTGGCTTGTCTGGCACCCAGGCAATCTTGCCTAAAGATGCCTGGTGTGTGCGGGGCGGAAAGGTGCGTGTGAGCATCGGCACGGCTCTTTCTGCACAACAGGTCGAGAGCATGGAGCTGCGTGCCCTGGTAGCTTACGCACGCGAGCAAGTGGCTCAGCTCAGCGGTTGTTCTTCAAGGTAATATTCAGCAAGTGTAAGCCATGTGCAGGGGCGGTGATGCCTGCCTCCTCGCGGCGAGCATTAGGATGTAACAAGGTTTCAATGCTTTCTGCACTGCGCTGATGACGTCCCACTTCAATCAGGGTGCCGACAAGAATGCGCACCATATGCTTGAGGAAGGCGGTGCCTTCGACATCGATTTGGAGCAGCGTACGCAGGTTCATTAATTGAGATTGCTCTAACTTGACGGATAGAAGGGTGCGAACGCTGTTCTGCCGATAGTCGTCGCCTGCCTGAAAGGCAGCAAAGTCGTGAGTACCCTCGAGGTAACGCGCAGCGTTTTGCATAGCGTCCAAATCCAGCTCGGGTGATGCGCCTTGATGATGGGGCTGACGCTGTTGCCGTCGTTGTGCGCCAAGAAACCAGGCATAGCGGTGCAGGTATGGACATGCGGTAGGCGCGGTATCGATAAGGTAACGATAACGCTTGCTGTGTGTATCAAAACGCGGGTTGTAGTGATCCGCACAAGGCCAGACTTCGGTAACGCGAATATCTTGAGGCAAATAACGATTGATCGCACCGATCCAGGTATGAGCCTCGAGCTGATGCTTGCTTTGAAATGCAGCCACTTGGCCTTGGGCATGGACACCCGCGTCTGTGCGACTGGCTCCAAAGACCTGCGCGATCGAGGTATCGATGCGCTTTAGTGCGTCGAGAAGAGTGCCTTGAATGCTGCTGCGATCGCGCTGGGCTTGCCAACCCGCATAGGCATAGCCGTCATAGGCGAGCTTGAGGCAGTATCCTGGCATAGCGATGCCGTCTAGACCGCCCTCACTTCACTCTGATCCTGGTTTACGTCCGGTCCTCGTTGCCAAGCACAACGACTACTGCAAGACACCAGACTCTGTGGGCTGCGCCAGTTATCGTTATGCTGACTGTGAAACGCCAGACTCCTATGCGTTGCGTGCGAGTAGAACGAGCGCCCATGAAATGGGTAGCAACGCCTGGCATGCATAGAAATGTCAGAAGCGAACGCCTGCGAAGCAGGTAGCAGCGCCTGGCAATCAAAGAGTGTCTCTCTATACATTATCGTTCCTGTGGTCCGGGCGCACTCAGGCTCAAAGCAAATTGAGAGCGATCTAGAGAGCTGGCTAAAAGGTGAAACCTAAGCCTGCGACCCAGGCAAGCTTATCGCCGACCGGGAAAGAGGTATCTGCCGTAGACCCGAGCAGCTCGAAAAACAGGTATGTGTGGTTAATGCCCCATTCGTCGTCCAGCGTACGCGCTCCTTGGGGGTTGATGATATCGAGTTCAAAGGCCAGCTGAGCTGCCCAGCGCAAGCCTAGACTAACGCCATCGCCCTCCGTACTGCCGCCTTTGGAGGAACGCCAGGGCACAACATCGAGCCCGATCTTTCCCGAGAGCACCAAGGGCACGCCTAGCTCACGTGCCAGTACGTCAATGCGCAAGATGCCAAGCAGCGCAAAAGGGAAGATGTTGAAGGACACATCCTCAGAGACTCTGGACCCACTGCTCGCATCGAGCGCGCTTTCTGAATATCCCGCCCAGCCAAAGGTGAGGCCAGGACCAATGAGGCCCACGTAAGGGATACGCCATAGCCAGACATCGATCTCGGTCATTAGGAGCGGGCCACGATCACCACCGAAAATGTCTTCAAACGCCTCATTGCCTACGTCGGGACGGTACAAGCCGACTTTGAGTTCCCATGCAACCCACTCGGGGGACTCGACGCGTTTTTTTTCGTAGGCGTACTCGCCGTACTGCGCTTCAGCGCGGTTGACCATACTGCTAAGGAGCAGTGCCAGACCAAGCAAGCCAAAATGAAGGGAAAAAGGAGAGCAGAAGCGATGCATGCGAGCCTACACCTTATGAACGAGCGCGCCTTATCCTGCGCTGTGCCAGGCTAAGAAGCAATAATCCAGCAAAGACCAGCATGCCGTAAGAGGGGCGAGAACCTGCATTGCAATCATCGGGGCAGGTTTCGTTGGAGTTTGCGGCGAACTGCTCGCAAAAACCCACGGTATCGATGCGCGATACACAGACTACTGCTAACGAGCCCGTATTATCGGCGGTGTCGACTGCAGCAACACCCACTGCGGCCTCTTCACCGATCTCGATGCGCCCATCCAGAGAAACATCAAAGGATGAGGAGGTGCCATTGACCGAGCCGATACGCAGGTTTTCTTCAATCGCCGTGCTAACCTCGGCGTCTTGTTGCAGTAAGGCGCTGCTGTTGATGTTGCCGTCGGTGCAAGCGTTCGCTTCCAAATAGATGCGGTAATTTAGAATATTGGCATTGTCGGAGCTGTCCCAACCGATGCTGACCTGGTTTTCGCCGCTGCCTCCTGAGAGGCCCTCCGGTGCATCGGGTGGATCCGCCAAGAGACGGATTTGTAGGCTGCCCCAGTTGTTCCCCACATCTTGTTGTGAGCCGTCTTGGTTGGTCGCCAAGATAAACACGTCGATGGTCGCTGAGCTGGAGCAATCGCCAAGCAGGGTTGCGATATCGACCTCAAAGTCCTCGATTAGTGTTCTACCGTTGATGTCGGTGCTGCTGCTGATGGCGCTAGCCGTAATATTGGTGCAGGAGCCACCATTAGTGGTGTCGCGTTCACTTTCCAAGTTGCAGTTATTCCCGCCGCGCCAGAAATCGAGCACGCTTTGGCTGCTGTTGATGCCGCTAATGCGCAAGGTCACTGTGGTGTTTGCGTTACATTCACTGGCGTTAACAGGTGAGTTTACCAGGTCGAGGTCGTTGCTGTCGCGAGTACCAAAGGCAGTGGTGGTAACGCTGATCGCCTGGGCTTGCGCCGAGCTGCTCATCAGCTCCGAGGTCGCGCAGCTAAGGATAGCCATCGTGTAAAGGCTGTATCGCCCTAACGCTTGGCGGTGAAAAAAACGTGCGGTGAGGGTCATGCGGCTGGCTCGATCTGCTTGGTGGCGATAAGGGTCTCGGCGATTTGCACGGTGTTGAGGGCTGCGCCTTTGCGCAGGTTGTCCGCGACGATCCACATCTGAACGCCGCTTTGATTGCCGATGTCATTGCGAATGCGTCCAACCATCACGGCGTCGCGGCCATCGGCATGGCATGGCTGCGGGTAAAGACCGTTGGCGAAGTCATCACAAAGCTCGACTCCGGGTGCTTTGGCCAAGAGGGCTTTCGCTTCCGCAGCCGAGATCGGTTTTTCTGTTTCGATTGCCACGGCTTCGGCATGACCGTTGATCACAGGCACGCGCACGGCGGTTGGGGATACGCGTATGCCTGGATCGGCGAAGATTTTTTGTGTTTCGAAAACCATTTTGAGCTCTTCTTCGCTGTATCCGCTGTCTGCGTCTGGGGTCCAGTGCATAAGCAGGTTGCCCGCGAGTTGCCCTTTGAGGATCTGTGTGTCGAGGTCGCTATCGTTGAGCAAGGCTTGGTTTTGTGCCTTGAGTGCATCGATGGAGTTGATGCCGGCACCACTAATGGCCTGATAGGTTGAGACGACGATGCGCCGAATGGTTGCATGGTCGTGAATGGGTTTGAGCGCTACCAGCATCTGCATGGTTGAACAGTTGGGATTCGCAATGATTCCCTTGGGGCGCTTACTTAAACACCGCGGGTTGACCTCGGGAATGCATAAGGGAACGTCGGGATCGCGACGCCAGGCGGAGGAGTTGTCGATGACGATGGTGCCCTGGCTTGCGGCGATGGGCGCCCACTCACGCGAGGTAGCGCCACCTGCCGAGAAAAGAGCGAGGTCGATACCTTTAAAGAGCTCGGCGCTGATGGCTTGGACGGTGACGGTTTGCTCCTTGAAGAGAATCTGCTTGCCAGCGCTGCGCGGTGAGGCGATGGCCACGAGTTCGCGCAAGGGAAAGTTTCGTTCGGCTAAGATTTGGGCCATGGCGCGCCCGACCAGTCCGGTCGCACCCACAATGGCTACACGATAGGCCTCCATAGTGCGTTGTGGTCTAGTGGACTTTCTATAAATAGCCAAGGTATTTGCCGAGCTATGCTGCTGCTTTGTCCGGGTTGCCGGTTTGTATTAAGAAGACGACGATTGTGAATCCTCTTCTTGTAAGCGTGGCTCTTGTGGTGAATGAAGGCCGTGTCTTGGTCACTCAGCGTCCCCAGGGCAGTGACTTCGTCGGCTATTGGGAATTTCCCGGCGGCAAGGTGGAGTCGGGCGAAGATCCTCGGCATGCGGCTGAGCGCGAATGCCTTGAGGAATGCGGCATCAGGGTGCGGGCTGGAGATGTGGTCGAGGTGATCTTTCATCGCTACCCCAGCAAAGAAGTATTGCTTCTCTTCTATCGCTGCGCCTTGATGAGCAGCTCCGCCAACGTGCAGCACCTTGGTGTGAGCGATCATCGTTGGTGCTTGCCAGCGGAGCTCGACAGCTTGGCCATGCCCGACGCGAACCTACCGTTGATTACCAAGCTTGGTGGATTGCCTCAGTCGTGGTGGTAGCGCTTAGGCTGCGTGGCTGCTGTCATCGAGGCTGACGTAGATCGATTCGTGCAGGTGGGCACTGCGGTTCCAGGAATGATCCACCTGCATCATGTGACGGCGCAGTGCTCGGAAGTTGGGGCTTTGGGCAAAGAGGGTGAGGGCCCGTTGTATGCCGTGCACCAGTGCCTCCTGTTCTAGTGCCTGGATGCACAAACCGTTGCCTGAGCGCATTTCCGCATCGCAGTCGACAACGCTGTGCTGCAGAGGGTGAGCTTGGGTGATGATCGGAAAGGTACCGTAGCTTTGCAGGCAAGCGGGCAAAAGCGTGCTTTGCTCTGTGAGCAGGGCGGTGTAGTCACTGGCGGCAATGGGTGCGTGTAGCTCGTCTTCTGTGTTGGCAGTGTGCCAGGCGAAACGCTCGGGCCAACGGTTGCGCAGTTCGTCTAATGCGCTGGCCTGTTCTTCGGTGAGTTCCCCGTGTGTGATAATCACAGCCAGCTGCATGGCTTGTTCGAGCGCGATGCTAAGTGCCGGGAGCATATCTGCGATTTGATTGCTATCGCAGATGAGCGTGATCAACGCATGGGGACTCAGAGGCAGCTCCTGCTGGTTTTGGAACCAGGATTTGCACATGGCCTTGCCATGCAGGTCCATGGCATCGAAACGATAGGGTAAGTGGGTGTCGGTGGCGGGATTCCAGGTCGAGTTGTCGACGCCAATTGCGCTGATTCCTGCACTTTGTAGTTCCGGGATGGCTTCGACCAGGCTTGCTGGTGCAGTGTTACAAAAACTGATGTGGTCTGCGTGCCCAATCGCTTGCTTGAGGGTTTCAGTCGCGTCGCGCTGATGAATGCCTGAGCTATCTGAACCTAAGGTGAGTACTTTGTAGATACTTTGCGGAAGCTGAAGTTCGGCTAAGCCTAGTATCCCCAGCCACGATACGGCATGCACAAGGTCAAAAGGCGGGGCTGCCTCCTTGATGAACTGCTCCAAGGCTTTGAGCCATTGCTTTGCATGACGGCGATGCATGGCTTCTGCGTCGTGCCACGCCTGTGGATTGTCATGAGGTGGAACCCAAGGTGAGTCACCCTGCTGTCCTAGCAAAACGATTTTGACCCCCGCGGCACTGCGCCCATCGTACATATTAAAGGTAATGGGCTCTTCTTGATCACTGCCTGTTACCTCGATGGACTGTAATCGCTTCGCTAAAGCGAGGCCTTGTAGGTTGACCTTGGGATCGTAGGGCGCGATGAGCGTGACCTGATGATCCATGCTTGCCAGTGCTTTGCTCAAGCCTTTGCAGAGTTGCACGTCGTGCGATGTGCTTGAGAGAGAGGGAGTTAGAAAAAGAAGATCCATGGCAGGGCTGCGGGCAATCGAGAACGACAAGCAGCATCTAATGCTTGCGTGGATTCCCCTCATAAACCATAGTGGGCCGGCATGGCAAGCTAGGACTTGCCCGAATCCTCAAGGGAGTTTGGAGACTATGACTATTAGTGAGGCTGTTGAGTGTCGTCCGATTGAAGTATCCGTCGGAGAACGCGGGGTTGATCGGGCCGTCAAACATCTCAAGCGAAAAATGGCCTCAGAGGGTGTGCTGCGTGAGATCAAGCGCCGTCGCTATTACATGAAGCCCTCGATTCGTAAGCGCAAAAAAGCCGCCGAAGCCGCCCGTCGCCGTCGCAAGCGTGTCCGTCAAATGGAAGAACGAACGATCATGGGGACACCTGCTTTTCTTCGTTAGCTGCGACCTTGAGGTAGCACCTTCGCTTGAATCGTTTTCGCTTTGATTTGAGGTCGAAGAAAAGCTTCTTTGTTGGAGCTCTTTTATGTATTTGTGCTTGTGAGTGTGAGGGGCGTTCGGTTGCCACACGCAAACCACAGGGGTTGAGCATTGCGCAGTGGGGTGAACGCTTATTTAAGCAGCAGCAATGCGCAACCTGTCACAGCCTTGATGGTCGCTTGTGTGCCGGTGGTCCTCTCAATGATTTGGCGGGCACAGAGCGCACTCTGACCGATGGGCGGTTGGTGACCTTCGATGCTGATTACATTCGCGAGTCCATTCGCGATCCCATGGCAAAGGTGGTCAAAGGCAAGTTGCCACAGATGCCTGCGATTTACGCCGCCTGTCTCAACGATGCCCAATTAGAGGCCTTGGTTGCCTTCATTTTGTCAGCGAATACTAAGAAGGTAAGGCATTAGCGCTAGCGGTTGTCCGTTTTGCGTTAGCCACAACTGAAGCCACTGTTGTTGCTGCGTTGATAATGTGGGCACGTTAAGCAGGAGACCCAGTAGTTGTTGCAGCCACCCTTGAACATTCTGCGCGTCGATGCCTTGGATGCGCTGTGTGCTTCGTTGCAATAGATCAAGCAGTTTAGGCGGTGGCGGCCAGTGTTCGATCGACGCCTGCGTTGCTTTGGCTTTGGTTTTGATCTTACGAACAACCTCGTCCAGGCTCGCAAAGCCATCGACCAGTTTTGCTTTTTTTGCTGCAGCGCCAGTCATGACTAATCCCTCGGCAACTGTTTTGACCTGCTGCAGAGGCATCTTGCGGCCTTTGGCGACGCGTTTGAGAAAGCGTTGATAGGTATCGTCCAAGGAGTTTTCCATGGCTTGGCGCTCGCTTGGTGAAAAAGGCTGCAAAGGGCTGCTCCATAAGGCGTGCCTTGCGCCGCGTACGCTGCCGATCTTGATCCCCAGGCGTTCAAGCAGAGCGCCGCCGCTGACCTTGCCTCCGAGTACGCCGATGGATCCCACGATGCTATTGGGCTGGGCCATGATCTGCGGTGCTGCGACGGCGATGTAATAACCGCCACTGGCAGCGACATCTCCCAGCGAAGCGATGACCGGTTTGCGTTCCGCGAGTTGATGGACGGCATGCCACATCTGGTCGCTAGCTAAGGCAGAGCCGCCGGGGGAGTTGATGCGTAAGACCACGCCTTTGACTCCGTCGTCTTTAGCAAAGTGCCGCATGGCCTCTACAAAGGGGCGGGAGACTGCCGATGGATCCCCTTCGCTATCTCCATCGGTGATCATGCCTTCCAGGTGCGCGACAACAATACGGCTATCGCCTTCGTTATAGCTATCGGATGTATCGTCCTGGTTGAGGTCATCATCATCGTCACTGCTAAACAGGTCTTTGATGAATTGCCGTAGGCTAAACCCTTGCTCATCATTCCAACGGATGCGCCTAAGTACATGCGAGTCCAACTTGCGGCTTATGCCTTCACGCGCGTCGTCTAGGAACGTGACCTCATCGACCAAGGCCTTAGCTTTGGCTTGTGCGCTGGTGAAGGGGCCCTCGGCCATCAGTGCGGCGACGCTGCGTTGATTTAGCGCAGCGCGATCGTCGATATGATCCAGCATGACCTGCTGCATGCCCAGCACCAAGTCGGTGGTGGCTTTGCGCATGGGCTCGGACATGCCGTTTTTGGTGAACATATCGGCAGCGCCCTTATAGCGGCCGCGTTGTAAAATCTCCGCCTGCAGGCCTACGCTTTCTAAGAGCTCTTGCGCATACAGAGTCTGACTGCTCAAGCCCACCCAGTTGAGGGTCCCG
>CAYWAT010000050.1:0-17771 GCA_964456305.1 uncultured Polyangiales bacterium
CCAACAGGCTTCTGAATGTTCTTCGTCCAATACAGGTTCTTCACCTTCATCGGTTACCGCGACAAAGACTGGGATGTCGTTGATGCGATCGTGTTGCCATTCATAGAAGCGGTTGATGTACGGGACTACAAGCAGGCGACGAATAGGCAACTGAGTCTCTTCCGCCAACTCTCGCAGGCATGCTTGCCAGGCGGTTTCGTTTTCCTTGAGTTTGCCGCCCACCATACGCCAGGTCCCCGCGTAGAGTTTTGAAGCCGCACGGCGCAGCAGTAAGTACTCGTAACCGGCCGTGACAGCGGGTCGCGCGACATGACAATCAAAGACGCGGATAACTGGATGCCGATGAGTCATGAGCATTGCTCCAAGTCAAGTTATGTAGAACTGAAGAGGCACGAACAACTTTTGCAGCCCGGTCGAGAGGAGAACGACAATGTCCTATTCCGTCCAGCTATAGCGTCCATTCGGTCTTGTTACCTGCAAAGATGGTTGTGCGGTCCGTCACCTATTTTAGAGACCTTCGTTCGTCGAAACCACAACCAGCGAAACAGCACTACAGACAAAATCACGGTCATCCAGCCAGCGCATATACTACCGCAGTGTGGACAGTTTTGAGATTCCATACTCATAGCGTCGCGAGCGTATTGCCCTTACCGCCTAAATGCAAACAAGTTGCATTTGCGTGACGCAGGAATTCTTTCGAAGGCGCTGATGGCCATGCCGAAAGGCAGGGCAAGGTTGCCGATACTCTGCTAAGAGAAATTGTATGTCAAACCAAGTTGCCGCATCTCATATTCTTCTCATGTACGCGGGTTCATCTCGCTCCACTGCTTCGCGAAGCCAAGAGGAAGCGAAACAACGCATCGCGGAGCTGAAGAGTCAGCTCGATGCTGGCGGTGATTTCGCTGCTCTGGCGAAAGCCAATTCCGATTGCCCTTCAGCGCAACAGGGTGGCGCTCTCGGTACCTTTGGTACTGGCCAGATGGTACCTGAGTTCGAGAAAGCGGCATTTGGACTGGAGGTCGGCGGCACAAGTGATGTGGTCGAAACACCTTTCGGTTACCATCTGATTCACCGTACCGGGTGAAGCGCGCGTAGGTCGCGCCTCCAACAATAGGTTGCACCTTCTGGGAACATTCTAGGCGTTTTGAAATCGATGGCTTGATAATGCAATTCTATTGCATTAAGATCGCGCCATGGAAGATACACAACGACTCCCTGTAACGGTTCTCTCTGGCTTTCTGGGAGCCGGAAAGACCACATTGCTGAACCAAGTGCTCAACAACCGCGAAGGTCTGCGCGTTGCGGTGATCGTGAACGACATGAGCGAGGTCAATATCGATGCGGCGCTTGTCGAACGTGGCGGTGCCGAGCTTTCGCGGACCGAAGAGAAGCTGGTTGAGATGTCCAACGGCTGCATCTGCTGCACTCTGCGCGATGATTTGCTTGCCGAAGTATCGCGCCTCGCTCAGGAAGAGCGCTTCGATTATCTGCTCATCGAATCCACCGGCATCTCGGAACCTATCCCGGTGGCGCAGACCTTTACTTTCGAGGACGAAGAAGGGGTGAGCTTGAGCCATGTGTCACGCCTCGATACGATGGTGACCGTTGTCGACGCTGCGAATTTTCTGCAGGACTACAACAAGGCTGAAGCGCTTAAGGACCGCGGTGAATCGTTGGGTGAGGAAGATCACCGTACCGTGACCGACCTGCTCATCGACCAAATCGAGTTTGCCGATGTGATTGTGCTCAACAAACTTGATCTTGTGGATAAAGACCAGGCCTTAGAAGTTGAAGCTATCGTCAAGGCACTCAACCCCGGGGCGAAGATTCTCACGGCAACGCGCGGTCAAGTCCCACTCAAGAGCGTTCTCAATACAGGCTTGTTCGATTACGAGAAGGCGGAAAGCTCCGCGGGTTGGATTAAGGAGTTAGAGGGGGAGCACACTCCTGAAACCGAGGAGTACGGTATCTCGAGCTTCACATATCGAAGCCCCCAACCCTTCGATGCTGAGAAGCTATGGGCATTCTTGCACGACGATAAAAACTGGCGCGGAGTGCTTCGCTCCAAGGGATTCTTCTGGGTCGCAGCCGATCATCGAGTTGCGTACGAATGGGCACAAGCCGGCGGCGTGAGCAATGTTAACCCCGCTGGTATGTGGTGGGCGGCCGTGCCTCGTTCACGCTGGGGGCACCCAGAGGGTCAGCGTCCGGACCAGCAACCGAACTGGCATCCGCGCTTTGGTGACCGCGGCCAACAGCTTGTATTCATTGGTCAGCAGATGGATGAGACAGCCATGCGCGCACGTCTTGATGCCTGCTTGCTCGATAAGCAGCTTGCCTCCGCCGACAGTAAAACCTGGGCATCGTTTCGGAATCCCTTCCCGGAGCTGCAGATGGCTAGCGAGTCGGCGTAAGCGAAGTTAGCGACTAAGAGCGCTAGACCACCCCCACTTCACTCTGATCCTGGTTTTCGTCCGGCTGCTAAGCACAACGACGGCTGCCAAGCGTCAGACTCTGTGGGCTGCGTGTGAGCGAAGCGAACGCCTGCGAAGCAGGTAGCAGCGCCTGGCAATCAAAGCATGTCTCTCTATACGCCTTCGTCGCTGTGGTCCGGGCGCACTCAGGTCCAAAGCAAATTGAGGGCGGTCTAGAGGAACAGATGCAATTTGGTTGCAAAAGCATAGGAGTTGCGTCATTTTAATCTGCGCATGAAACTTAACCGAGTCGTACTTGGCAAGTCACAGGTTCTAGTGTTTAGGGAGGTCATATGCTGAGGCAGCAGTTTGCTCAGTCACCTGTCTCACCAGCGGCTAACCCGATGGTCGAGGCTTTCGAACAACTTCATCACGAGCAACGCGACCTTGTGTCCTGGTCTCGCCAGCTCCCTGTTGGCCTGGGTGCTGAGCTTGAAGCCTGGGTGCAGCAAGGGTTGCCACGCTTTGACGAGATCATTGACGTTGCGCACCCCGATTTGTCTCCTGCGACAAAGGGTATCGCCGAGCCTTTTCGTACCTGGCTCACAACCGACATCACCGCGTTGTCGACGCAACTGGCTCACATGCTGGACGCCTCTCGCCTTCGGGTTTCATTCGGCCCGATTCTCACCGATCAATGTCGCAAATTTCACGCCGACTACCTTCGTTATCGTCTCATGACAACGTACGTGGGTCCCGGGACGCAGTGGGTTCCAGAGCACGCTGTGTGCCGCGACGCGCTGATGCATCCACCTGGCTGTCCTTGCGATGCCAATAAGGAAATCGTTCGCGATCCAAACGCCATCCAACAGGCCGCTGCAGGGGAGGTTGTCTTAGCAAAAGGGAGCCTGCACCCAGATGGAGGCGGTGCGGTTCATCGCTCTCCGCCCATTGAAGACAAAGGCCTGGTTCGAGTGGTGCTTATTGTGAGCACCGTAGACAACATGTGAGCACCGAGGGCAAAGGCTTGCAGGTGATTTTTTTGCAACCAACAATCACTCAGGCTTTGGTGTCGTCGTCTCAGCCGCCGTTACTGACTGGCGAGTAAAGGCGAGAACCAAGGCAGTATCCATAGACCAAGCATTGCACCGAGCGTGGCGTAACCTATGGCAACCCAAACGGTGCGGCGTAGAATGACGCCTTCTTGCCCTACAAGGCCTACGGTAGCGCTGGCTGCTACGATGTTGTGCGGACAAATCAAATTGCCCACTGCTGCGCCGAAGCCCTGGGCTCCTACAATGCTCGCGCGAGAAAGCCCTAAGGCTGTCGCGGTTTCGCTCTGGAGCTGCGTGAAGAGAATGTTTGAAGCTGTCGCTGAGCCCGTGACGAAGGTGCCGAGTGCGCCAACGAATGGCGCTAGCGCAGGCCAGAATCTTCCTGCTGTTTGAGCGGCAGAGGCCGCTAGCACATCGGTCATGTTCGCGTGAACCATCATTCGGGACAGAAAGAGCATGGCAGCAAGCGCGACCGAGACCGGCAAAAGCGCGCGCGTCGCACCCCAGGCTGCATGGGCCAACGCCTTGAGTGATATGCCTTGGACGAGCCCTCCAGCAACAAAGCCGATGAGCAGCATTGTGCCGGGGTGATAAAGCGGTTGAATCGAGCCAGCATAAGTGTCCCATAACTCCCAGTGAAACTCGACGCGTTGCAGCATTTGCTTAAGTGGCGGAATCAGGCGGGTGAGAAGAACCAGAGCCACAAGGATAAGGTAAGGCGCTGCGGCAGATAGTACGCCGCGACCTGTGTCTTCGTCATTGGATCTAGGCGCTTCGGAAGCGCGATGTTTGAAGACCCAGAGTAAGAGGATGAATGCTGCACCCCCGACAAGGGCACCAGCAAGGGTGGGCAACTCAGGCCCAACCCACCACCAAAACCCAGTAAATGGGACGACAAAGCAAGCAAGAGCAATGCTTGCCCAACCCCATAAGGACAGGTTCGATGTGTTCGTTGGTCCATTGCGTCGCACCATCATGATGAGCACCGCAAGGGGCATCCATCCTAGAAGCGAGTGATAGATGCCTGTGTTGCGCGCTAGCTCAAGCGCTGAGAGGCCAGTCGCGGTTACTTGCGGAATCACAGGTGTGCCAACCGCACCGAAAGAGACGCCAACGACATGACCCACAAGAGAGACAACCACCGCTGCTGTGGGTTGAAATCCTGCGGCGACTAAAAAAGGAGCGGCCAATGCGACGGATGCGCCAAAGCCTGCGGCACCTTCCATAAAGATGGCGAAAAACCACGCGACGAGAAGGGCCATAAAGGTTGGGTTTGGGGCGAAGCGCGCAAGCGAGGCACGCAATACGTCTGCTGAGCCTGTGCGCGTTTGGAGCTCGTAGATACCCAGTGCCGGCCCGATAATCCAGAGAATCACCAAGGCTGTAAATAGGGATTCCGTCGTTACGCCGGTTAGTCCCTTAGCCAAGCTCAAGGAATGGACTGAGGTCGCCGGGAACTCAAACACGCCGATGGCCACAGCGATGGCGACCACTGCGCCTGCGAGTCCTGCTCGAGCTGCGGACCAGCTGAAGCCGAGCATCAATACGAGAATGACGAGTATTGGCAGTGCTGCCCAAATCACGGTCATCAAGGTTTCACCATCACTCAATAGCTCTACTCTCGGCCTAACAGGTTATTCGCATCGGACCAGTGACGCGGTGCGTGTGCCTTTAGGCAATGCGATAGGTTGCGTGACGTCAGAGTGAGCGGGTGTTAGTCCAAAAATTAAGTTTATGACGTCTTCAAAAAAACCAGACTCAAATCAACCTGCCAATAACGACGACCAACGTATCGAAAAAGAGATTCGTGAAGGACGAAGGTATTCACTGGCTGAAGCGATTGGGCGTGAAGGTGGAAGTTTCCTCAAAGGAGAGTCGCCCGTTCCTAAGCTCGTGCAAATCAAGTCCGAGCTAAAGCAATTTATCCTAAGCCATCTCGAGGATCCCTCGGGGGCATTACAGGATATGCTGGTCAAACTCGTCGAAGCGGATGACGTCGTTTGCGCACGCTATCCCGATGCGCCTCTTAGCGCTTTGGAGGATTTGCTGAAGCCCTTGCTCAGCCAAGAGGGTCAACTGATCGAATTCGTTCGCCAGGTCGACATGCATTGGGGGCAGAAGTTTGGCGAGCGCCCTCATTTCGAACGTCCGGGTCATCCGCCACATCCGGATGATGAATACACCATCGCCTCAGTTCGACAGCAGCTGCAAGAGCTTGTGGCGGGGGTCCAAGTGCAACAAGACTAGCGGTCCATCATGGGAGTAGAGAGCAAAAGGCCTTACTCGGTCGCACTCTCTCTATGGTGGTGATGATCATCCTTGTTGCTTTTCTGAGCCGCATGGTGATGCTCGTGCTCGCTGAGATGTCCATCCGGTCCGTGGTGATGTTCATGCTCGTTGGCATGCCCATCTGAACCATGATGATGTTCGTGCTCATTAGCATGCCCGTCTTGGTCGTGATGGTGATCATGCTCATTGGCGTGTCCGTCTGAACCGTGATGATGATCGTGTTCGTTGGCATGCCCATCATTCGCGGCTTTGGTGTTGGCTAGGGATGTGCGTTTTCCCGCTTGGCTTCCCGCACATCCAGTCCCAATAAGTGTTGTGTTGATCAGTAAAAATACGAGAGCTTGCCTTGTCATGGTCATAGTGTCTTTTCTTCGTCCTAGTTATATGCTCTTAGCGCTTCGTCGGAGCTGGCGACCGTAGGGGCAACTCGCACAGCCTCGCCTGCAGCACGTATTCTTTGGGGCGTTCATGACTTTCAGCTGTGGATGCAGCCGCTGCGTTTTAGTCAGTTTGCGGGATGAACCTGGGCTCCCCATCCCACCCAGATGTCGTAGGTCACCTACCGTCAGTCTTCTTCGCATGTACCTTCGGCCTATGGGCAATGCATTTGCAGTGCAAGGAATACCCGCGCATCAAAAGTCATCGACACGACGACATGTACGGTCATGGGAATATCGCGTACCTGTGTCCTGGGCGTGGTCCCTGTTGATTCGCTAAAGCCTGACTGAGTATCGCCAAGTAAGCGTTGAGTCATTAAGCCTTGCCCAGGGATATACATCAGCATCGATAGTCGAAGGAGCGTTAAAGCCGATGTGATCAAGCTACTGACGGAGAGCCAAGCATGGTGGCCTGCAGACTGGGGACACTACGGCGGATTGATGATTCGACTGGCATTCAACAAAGCATGTGAGCATAAAGATGCTCTTGCTGAGCCTCACTTGCTGTTCGATGGGGGTATCGCAGTCAATCTTTTGATACGAGCCAGTCCAATGGAGCGCATTTTGTGGACGCTCTGGAATCCAACAACCTGCCACCATGTTTGACCAATCTGGCATTTGCTTCCGACTCCCAGTTCTACTTTCACATAGATGTCGTCGTTTTTTCCGAGGTCGAGCTCGGTTTTGCCACAGTCAACATGTACTGGGTTGCTGTCGTCCCAAAAGCTGAGAGTCGCAGTCAAACCGTTTCGTACACTCCCGTCGTAGAGTCTGTACTTCCGTTTCCAAATGTTGCCGACTCCAGCCTGGATATTATCCAAGCTGCCCACGGTGGTCTCGTCGATCCACACATCTGCTTTGGGACCAGAGGCCAATTTCCTTCGCTTGCATTTCGATACCCCACACGCTGTTGCTAGAAGTAGTGCAAGCAAAATGGTTAAACCATAACCGGTGCTCAAGAAGAATGCGTGAACACGGGGCTTTGAATCTGACACCTTGGGAATCATCACGATCGCTTAAAGCATGATTCGAAAGGGCGCGATATGGTGCGCAGGTGAGGTTGTCTCTTGATTAAGGAACGTCGCATTGTGCGATGGTATAATATTAGAATTCGCTTTGTGGTTTCAATAGAACACCAAGACTTCAAGATTAGGTCTTCCAGTCGAGGAGATGGATGAGGTACCACTGCTTGCCCCACGTGATGCAGACTCGGACTTCGAGGTAATGCTCTTTGTTGCCTTGCCGGTACCAGAGTTTGTTATGTCGGGCGGCCCAATAAGGCAGGGCGTTGCCTTCGCTGCCTCGAGGCATCCAGGATGGTCGTCGTGAGCGTTCGAGACGCACAAAGTGAAGATCGCTGGTACGTGTCAGACCTGCGTGGAGGGTATGAATGTCCTTTGCAAAACGACGCAACAAACGCTGCCAATAGGCATCTGCGTTACGCATCGCTTTGACCTTTGCGAATGCCTCACGTGGAAAGAAAAAGTCCTGCGCAAGCGCTGGGTCGTCGTGCACGACCGCCTGCAGTAAGCGTTGCGCGCGTTCGTCTTGAGAGTCGAAAGTGGGAGACGCGTTAGGCTCGGGTTGCTGTGCTTGATTTTCTGCGGGCACGTCGACTTCGTTGACTGGGCCTAAGTCGCTTCTGCTTCGACAGCTGCCCTGATCACACCAGGCTTCAACCTCTCCGCATGGCTCTGCTTGGGGCAGACAATTCTTAGCGTGGAGCTTTGTGCACAGTGGTTGCAGTTTTTCGATCGTTGGCTGCAGCGCCATTTTTCCGCGTGGATGCAGGGCGATGCCACAGCTTGATGGACAGATACGCGTGGGGCTAAGCAGGACACAGTCGGTATCGAATCGGCAGCTCGCAAAGGTTTTGGCGCGTTGATGAATAACTTTCTCACTATCTGCTAACTGGGCGAGCTTTGCACGACAAGGGTTTGGATCGCGCTGCGGAGGTTGGTGCGTTGACTTCGCGTGCGTTCCCTTCTTCTCTCGCCCCTCTTTGCCACGAACCTCAGTGCTTCTGCTGGCACGATCCACGGTGCAGCTCTCGCATCCCGCATTCCATAGCAGGGCAAGTAATCCCGACAGGCATACCAACCTCCAAGTCAGGCACCTAATGCCAGATACGAGAAGCTTTATCTTCAGCATGGAACCTTTACGTGCCGATGGCCCTTGCGCGTCAATCGGTATTTCTGTAGTCGGCTGCGTGGTTTGTCGGGAATGGTCATCTCAACCCAGCCGGATTTGAGCGCTGGGAGTAGGTACGTTTTACGAAAATGTTCGTCGTCTTTGAGACCAAGCGCGACTTTAAGTTGCTGCCGACTCATCTCACCATCGAGCACGGACAACAGTTTGACTTCCGGGGTCACTTCCGGGGCGACTTCCGGGGTCAAGTTGCTCAGGGTATCGACGATCATGCGCAGCATGAACGCGATGAAAGGCGCTGAGTCTGTTTGACGCGTGCTTTCCTGTATCGCTTGGTAGTATTCGCTTTGGTGCTCGAACACCAAGCTCTCTACTGGAATATGCGCAAAAAGCGGATTCCAACGCGCCAAAATCAAGCTTTGCCATAAGCGCCCCATGCGACCGTTTCCATCGGCAAAGGGGTGGATGAACTCAAACTCGTAATGAAAGACGGAGCTCGCGATAAGCGGGTGAGCCTGCGTCGTAGCTAGCCACGTGAGCAGATCAGCCATGAGATGAGGCACGCGTTGAGCAGGTGGTGCCATGTGGATTATCTGCTTGCCGACCATGACACCAACACCGCCACGTCGGTAAGAGCCTGCCTCGTCGATTAGACCGCACATCAACAGTTGGTGTGCTGCCAATACGTCTCTCTCAGCTTCTGGTTTCCACGTATCGAAGCGATCATAGGTCGCCAGAGCATTTTTCACTTCCTGGATTTCACGCGGGGGTGCGATGACCCGCTTGCCGTCGAGAATCGCCGTGATTTGAGCCTCGCTCAGGGTGTTGCCCTCGATCGCAAGCGAGCCCTGGATGGTGCGAATGCGATGCGCTCTCCTTAGTTTGATCGCCTTCTCTTGCTCTCTCAGCAGCGATAGTCGCCCAACGCTCTCGCTGATCGCTGCCACCCGATTCAGTATCGTCGGGGTGATCGTATACGGTGGCTGGTGGGAAGGCTTGGGGGGCATGTTTACATGGATGTAATGGGCGTTAGCGACGATTGCTCCTGAAATGACACGCTTAGTGTTTTTTCTGCCGTCGCGAACGTCCTAGATAAGCCGGCCATTGTAGTGCTTCTGGGGGTGGCGATATGGGACTCATTTCTTGGTCACACAGGTTGGCGATGAGTTCAGGTGTATTGGTTAAGCGTTTGGGTCCGATGCAACGATCACGGTAAAGACAGCCTTCTTTGGCATAAATAAGACTGCCGCTCGGAGCCCATGCTGCCCAGTCGAGTACGCCAAGGTCGCAACGCTCGGGAGGTAGAAGAGGCTTGGGCTTTCCGGAACCGAGATGCACCAAGCGATAAGTTTCCACTGGTGAGTAAGGCTTTTCTTTGGGGAAGCCGAGGGTACGCTGTTCAAGGTAAAGCTCGGACTCGTGCGGATTTTGACGCCTACATATCATGGGCGGATCGAAGACACTGTCCATCGGCTCTTCAAATGACTGCTTTTGATTCTCTTGGATACTACGAATCGCTCTTTTCGAGTGTTGCTCCTGACCTGCTTGTACGAGCTGCCAATACGCTTCGACCTGCTTTTCAGATTCGCTCAAGTCCGAATAGTGGCGAACCTGCAATGCTTTGGGAATATGCACTTCGTTGGAGGTATCTTTGGCCGCAGGCGATATTGCCCCCAGAACCAGATCATGGTTGGACCGGAAATAGCCCCCGCCGCCCCATGTGCCTAACTGAGGCCAGAAAGCGAGCGCAGTAAAATAAGGAGGGCGCGAGAGCGCTGTCAGGGCTGGAACCTCGCCTTTATATTTGGCGCCAAAATAAAGCAGTAGTTCACCGTTGGGAGATAGAGAACAACGCTCGGTATAAATACGCCCTTTGAACCACTGCCCTGGCGTGATCGAATCATCCTCGAGGTTCCACAAGAGCATGCGCACATGCTTGGAGGGGCCGCGGCGAAACACCACAACGCGACGCGCATCGCGAGCAACGAGGGCAGAGAGACGGGGCGTTACAGTTGGTTTCATATTGACCCTAATCAGGATCATAACAGAGAGAATGGATGAGAGAGCTAAGTTGCAGGCGCCATACTCATCTTCTTTAGCAACAGGCACGATCAGTGGAAAGCATGTCACATCCGGACTTCTTCGTGCCTAGTCAGGGTGGGCGGCGAGTGAAGATGTTTCCAGGACTGTGAACCAACTAGCTCGCCGTTCTATCGAGGAAAGGAACAGACGACGATGAAAAACACACTAAAACAACGACTCAACGTGATTCTCGCAGTGGCTGGGCTGGTGCTTGCATCGGCAACAAGTGCCTATGCCTATACTCAACACACCAGTGGAAGCTGCCCTTGTGGGGACTGTCCCTGCGGAAGTAACTGCCCCTGTGGTAGCTAGGTGAGCATCTCTAGAGGTTTACTGGGTCTGTGGTCTGATCTGGTGATGAAGAAGTAATGAGTCATCTTCCCTCTGCTAATCACGATGCAGAGCGTCAAGAGCTCAATGCATTGATGTCTCGGTTAGCGGAGGGGGATCGTAGCGCCTTAGCACCCCTCTATGAAAGGTTGTGGGTCAAGGTGAGTCGATTTTGTACAGGGCTGCTCGCCAACGCTGCCGAAGGCGAGGACCTTGCTCAGCAGGCACTGCTTAAGCTCATGGGCCAAGCCGCTGCCTACGATCGCGAGCGAGATGCATTGAGCTGGGCTTTCGCCATCGCAGCATGGGAGTGTCGCAGCGTGCTTCGCCGTGATCGCAGACGACGCGAACTTCTCGCAGAGAATGGTGCGCTGTTGCAACAGCAAACAGAGCAACCTTGGTATGAGGACACATCGCATGCAGCGCTTGAACGGAAGCAGCTACGAGAGAAGTTGCATGCACTGATGCAAGCGCTCCCCGAGTCAGAACGACTGAGCGTGGAGGCAATTTTGACCGGACACGAAACCCCTACCGGAGCAACGTGGCGTAAGCGCAAACAACGTGCCCTGGCCAGGTTACGCACGCTGTGGCGCCAAGCTGACGACCAAGCTGAGGACATAGAAGACCGAGGCATATCATGAGCATTTCAATTCCGCCTTATACACAATCGCCTCTTAAACTACGCATGGCGTATGAACTAGGACGGCTGCGCGCGGCTATCCCCTGGATGATCACAGCTTTAGCACTCGCGGTCCTGGCTTACGCGACGAAGCAGCAGACCAAGCTCGTGTGGGCTGGGCTTATTCTCATCGCAGCGGTGGGAACCATGCGGTGGGCCGGACAGGCGTGGAACCATGTCGCACGACTTGGACTTAGCTTTGGAATGATTCCTTATCTCGCCGCGTTATCGGCGCCCCTATTGGGGCACCACTGTGAAGTGGGCGGGTGCTCATCGCTGTGCTTGCCGCTTTGCGGCGTGGCAGGTATCTCCGCAGGCTGGCTGGCGGTGAAACCCATCGTGAAACAACGACTCGGCCTAGGATACGGTGCGGCAACACTTCTGATGATTTTATCGGTGAGCGCCTTTGCTTGCAGCTGTCTCGGGATGGCAAGTACCTTGGGCGTGGCGACCGGACTGGGAGTGGGCAGTGTCTTGCGCATCGCCTGGATGCCGCGCTCCTAGGGAGAGCGGCTGGGCAAGCGGCATGCCTTTTAGGCGAGCTGTGTTAGAGCAAGGCAAGCTATGTCTACCTTTGATGCGCTCTTTATCACGAACCTCGTCTTGAATGCCCTAACGATTGTCATGCTTGCCTGGGCGTTTCACCAGCCCTGGGCCGAAAGATACCGCTTTCCTGGCTACGTGCCGATGCGCATCAATCTCAAGAAATACATTCGCACCGTGCTTACCATCGGTTTGCTTTCTTTGGGTCTGACGTTGGGCATTGTTTATGGTTTGGGACGCTGGCTTATCGCGGAGGAGCACAACGGTTTTACGCTCGCAGCGGTGCAAACACTAAGCATGTTTCTCATCTACGATTTCACCTATTACGTTGCACATCGGATCATGCATCATCCACGGTTGATGCCCTTGGTCCATCGCGAGCATCACAAAGCTCGCTTCCCCACGGCGCTTGAAAGCCTGCTGCAGCATCCCGCCGAGTTGTTCACAGGATTGGCCCTTTTGGTCCTTGCCATGGCGGTTACCACTCTCATCACGGGTCCCGTGTCCCCCTATGCTTTTCTTGCGATGTTCTTTCTTTATTCGATGGGTAATATTTTCATTCATTCTGGTTTGAATCTGCCTGGATTTCTTTTCGCGCCCATCAATCTCATCACCAAAAAGCATTACGTTCATCACAAAGATTTCAATTATAACTACGCTTCTATGTCTCCCATACCCGATTTGATTTTTCGCACCCATCGCTCCTTTCGCGACAGTGCAGGGGCTGTGCCCGGTCTCGTCGGTCGTGAAAATTCCTCTAAGAGAAGAGGTGCAGTAACTGCACCCTTAAGAACACAAGCCTAAGCAAACGAATTAATCGAAACTCTGTGAAGTTATCTCCATTATTCTATCAGAGGTATGAGCTTATAGTTAACTTACTGAGGTCTTATAAAGCCTGGATAGTACATAGGAGTGTTGCATGTGCCGGCGGAATATTGGCAGTCAGGGTCGATATGATCACAGATGCCGTCACACACGCCGTCGCCATAAACACACTCGCCTTCCCAATCTGCGGTGAAACCTATGCTGTCTAAACATGGCTGACACCACGCTTGGTTTTTCTTAAAGAAGTCGACTCTATCGCATTGGAGGTCTGCAAAATTTGAACATTCAGCCACCCCTGCTTCAACGAAGCATCGCACCCATTCAAACCTGTCTTGGGCCTTTTCTGTGCAGTACTCTGCTTCTCTAATATTGGACGGAACAGTGTAATAAATGTGTCGCTGGGCATGACAGGTCCCCATATTAATCGATGTATATGTAATATCTTGACGTTTCACGCCTTGCCGGCTCGCGGCGACAGCTTGCTTGATAAAATCTAAATGGGTATCAATCCGTACAAATGCAGTATAACCATCACTGCACTCTGGAAAGTATTCAAAGGTAGGAAGATCATGACCGGCAATGAATTTAGAAAACACTCCAACATTTATAAACTGACCGTTATGACTAAGGATAGCTGGCATACCGGAGTCGCCAAAACATATCTTTCCCTTACCTTCCTGGGCACGCATAAGTAAGGCATCGGGGTAAACCTGTTGAACCTTTTGCTTGGTTACTCTCGGAGTCCAGCGTGTGATTATACTATCGTCATCGGGGCCACTAAGACCATAGCCCACGGTGCTAACTTCTGAGCCTACAAATTGAGCACTCTCAACATCCGGTACGTGACCTTCCTTTGTTTCTAAAGGAATGACTCTAAAATTGTTTTTGAATAAGTTGTTGATTTGATGATCTTCTACATCTGCGCAAAAAACGGCAATGTCGTGAATGTTTGTATTAGAACCCTTTACTAGATCATGGTTATAAGCTGGGTGAGGGTACCAGTGTTGCTTATCAACTTCGACGGTAAAACTATCTTCTCTATTGGCATCGGGATTGGCACCTTTATCACGCGATGTAAAGCGTATTTTCATTGAGAAGCGAGGCTCTTCTATTTGCTCTTTATCCATGCAATGTGCGGCTGTCATAAAGCATATATTTAAGTAATTTTTTCCATCTTTCTCTACTTTAGTTTGATCAAAAGCACTTGCGCTGCATCGTGTCGGTTCACCGTAACCCCTTATGCCTAAGTTTTCGTAAACGAGGGTATAAACCACAGCAGGATGATCGTAATCGATCACACGACTTATTGATTTGGGCTTGGGCGATAAATCATCGGAATTAGCGCATCCGTAAAGAGAAAAAGCCAGATATATAATCGTAAGCCATGATAAGTGAGTGCGTACAAAAGTCACCATGGAAATGATGTGAAGCCAATACTGTGCCAGTCCATACATGACCGGCTAAGTCGCTGTGGGGCCGGATGAGTGAAGTTGGCGAGCGCCCCCAAAATCCTCGCTAGGGATTTTCCTTGAAACCGTGCCAGCTTGAAAAAGCTGGCGGTGCGCAGCACCAGGCTTTCTAAACGAGGAAACCTAGAGGGTTTTCGCAGGGAACTGTGTATATCTTGTTATATTCACTCCAGCGGCTGAAGGGCCTCGCTTATCTGTCATGATTGCCTTTTTGACATGCGTGTGACGAAAAGCGCTGCAGGCATGAATGAAGGCATCATCACAATGCCAGAGATGTGTTGCGTGTGGCATGTGCGGTCTTAAGCTCGGGCCATGATTCATCGTCTTCCCATCACCGTGCGCTCTACTCACATCGATAGGCTAGGGCATGTCAATAATGCGACCTATCAGGAGTATATCGAGTGGGGTCGCTTTGGTTGGTTCCGTGACAGTACCATTCCTTTAGACGACTTTACCTATCGAGAGATTGCGGCTGTCGTAGCGCGTGTGGAAATCGACTACCGTAAAGAAGCGACGATGGACCAACAGCTTACGGTGGAAACCTGCCTGACGCGCGTGGGCACTAAAAGCTTGCGCTTTAGCCAGCGCGTTGTTCATGCCGATGCAACCACAGCATGTGAAGCGGTTGTGGTGGCTGTGATCTTCGACACCAAAACGCGAAAAAGTCGAGCCATTCCAGATGAACTCCGTCCACTTTTAGAGGGGCTGGTGGTCGATCGCTGATGGCTGCCTAGTTTGCCTGCCAGCGTCTGAATGCAGTGCTTATCCCTTTGCTTGGCGACGCAGTGCAAGGCCGTAGAGCGTAACCCATATAGGTCCGATAAGTGCAGAGAAGACATGCAATTGCCAGACGCCTAAGAATGCTTTGATGGCTTTGAGTCCAAACAATGAAGGCACAATCAAAAATGGAAGATACGAGAGCATCAAGCCCGTGGCCACGCTGTAGGGCAGCGCGAACTGTTTTTCGTACCTCCGCATGATCACGACGTAGGGCCATCCCAACAGCAGCCAGCCTGCGAACACGGGTATAGTGCCAAACATCAGCACGGCTAAGAAGACAACATCGCGACTTTTATCACGCAGCGCGTAAACGATGAGCTCTATCAGCCAGCCAATTCCGCATGCACTTAAGTGAGCGATAACGATGGCAGCTAAAGTCATTGCTCCTCTTGCTAAGATGCGTGGGGATTGGTTGTTTTTTTCAGACTTCATACGGGTTTTGTGAGGGAGTAATAAACGAGTTTTTATGGATATTCAAATGTGGAAGTATAACGAAATGCAACCGTTGTTGTCTAAACTGATCCAGTAGGAACCTGCCGCCACGCGTGGGGCATCAGTGTGCTTAGCTTGGCGCATTTGTCTTCGGGTAGCAGCACGCGAGTCTGCTGATTGTGGATGTCTATCTGCAGCAGTAACTCTCGGCAGCGTCCGCAGGGCGCAAGGATTTCACCGCTCTCTCGTACTGCGACCAGAGTGTCGATCACTGTCTCGCGATTTTTCAACATCGCGGCAACAGCGGCTTGTTCGGCACAAAATCCCAGCCCGCAGGGGAGGTCGACGCATATGCCTGTATAGACCTTTCCCTTCGCTGTACGTAGGGCCGCGGATACAGAGCCCGCGTTTCCTCCTTCTCGCAGAGCAAAGCTACCGGCGAGTTCGCGCGCCAAAGATACGAGTCGCATATCTTCTGGTGTTGTCATTGTGTGCATGATCCGTTGCCGTCTGGTTTACTTTCCTCAACATGTTGACGCTTGGCTAAAACCTTTTGCGCTTCCGAACTATCAAAACAAGACCAAGAAAAGGAACCCCCATGACCATTCAGGTTGTCCCCATTTATGCAGGTATTCTCGGGCTGCTCTATATGACGCTTAGTGCTTACGTGATTCGCAATCGTCGCAAGCGACAGCAGAGCATCGGCCATGGTGGCGATATGCGTTTTGCTCGCATCATTCGAGGTCATGCCAACTTCGCTGAGTATGTGCCTATGGTCCTTCTTTTGCTGCTTGTGGACGAACTATTGGGTTGGCCGCATTGGGTGCTGCATGCCCTTGGCGCAACCTTGTGTGCGGGTCGTCTGCTGCATGCTTATTCCTTTGCGCTGACCGAACGCGACCTCCTGCGTCGTGTGGGCGGCATGGTGCTGACCCTAACGCCGATGTGGATTGCTGCTGTTCTGGCGCTCACAGGACGTTTTGTTTTGGGCTGAGGATGTTGCTCGGTTATTGCTAGCTGGTGGTTTTTTCCGGTCGCAGCTTATTTGTGTAAAAATCCACAAGCTGCGTATCGGCTATGAACTATGTCCATCCCATTCGAGTGATTCTTATCGCTGAGCAGGGTCTTGCGAGAGACGCGTTGCAGCATTTGTTATCGACTTTTGATGATGTTGAGTTGCTTACCTCGGTCGATAATAATACCGATGCTTTGCTTACGATTGCAGAGCATATGCCCGACGTTGTTATCGTAGAGGTGAGCGCCGTGGACGAGCTTGGGCTTGAGATCATCAGGGGGGTGCACGCATTGCAACTTAACACTCGATTGCTTGCTTTGGCCGTGCAGGACGAGCCCTCCCTTTTTCGCGCTGTGTGGCAGGCCGGTGCTTCGGCTTATGTTTCGAAGACAGTTCCAGCAACCGAGCTTGCGGAAGCGCTGCGTGCCGTGGCTAAGGGCAGGACCCATGTGCACCTGTCCTCTGATCATCCCGAGTTTGCGGCGATATTTAGCGGTAGTTCTCTGCCAACCCACGATACCCTGCAGTTAAGCCCACGGGAGAGGGATGTGTTTGAGTTGCTTGCCTATGGCTACAGCAATCGTGAAATCGGCCTTCACTTGCACCTAAGCGAAAAAACTGTGGGCACCTATCGAGCACGTCTTTCCGAGAAGCTGCAGCTGGGCCGACGCTCCGATGTGGTGCGCTGTGCTCTGCAACATGGGGTTTTGTCTGCAGAGCGCATTCCTCTAGCGTGAAGAGAACTTCCAAAAGTACTGACAATGTGTCGGTATTTTTGCCACAAAAACAGCTGTCATTTTCAGAACTATACCACTGTTCAAAAGATGCACGCTTATTGATCATGGGTTTGGGTCGCTGATGTAGAGAACTGGGCGACAGTTTATGGAAGGGATTCTCCATGCAATTGAATCGTCAGCTGATTTGTCGGAGTAGCCGAATCGGCTTGCCGACGCTGCTTGTGGCAATGCTGGATTTTGGTTTGTTTATGCAGCCAACAATAGCCAGCGCGCAGTGTTTGGGTGGCAATCCGGATGGCATCGTGGATGTCAGTGAGTTTTGCGACGATGGCAATACCTCGATGGGTGATGGTTGCGATAACAGTTGCAGCATCGAGGCGAACTACAGTTGTCAGCGTGTGCTTCGTTTTGATTCGGCCGCCTTTGTGATTGAAGAATACGGTGCGTCGGGAGCGATGTGGGTAGCTGACCCCGACCAACTCGGTGGCACACAAACCATCAACACGCCGCGTCCCTCGGTGGTGCGCTTCGGCGAA
>CAYWAT010000051.1:0-17674 GCA_964456305.1 uncultured Polyangiales bacterium
CGAGAAGGCGATCAACAGACACAGCTAGACCATCCTCGCTTCACTCTGACCTTGGCTTTCGTCCGGTCCTCGTCTCTCAAGGTATCTATACATACATTTTCGCTCCTGCGGTCCGGGCGCGCTCAAGCTCAAAGCAAATCGAAGACGGTCTATAAGTCAGAGCTCAGGGATTCGTGCGAATGCACCAAAGGCTCGGGCATATCGGTCGTGCCGGTGCGCCGAGAGGTACCGACGATGGCCTCGATGACTCCGATGAGCACGTAACTGGCCAGTAGCCACACCAAGGCAAAAGAAATATGGAAACGCAAGGTCACCATCACGCTGCTCAGCAAGGCGATGCACACTAAAATAACGCTTCGCCACGAAAAACGCAGGTCCTTGAAGGAGCGAAAGCGCACCGCACTGACCATAAAAAAGGACAGCGTGAGCACCAGCAAGGCGATGATGTAGGGCATCGCGGGCAAGCGCCCCGTTACTGCGTGATTAGCCACCACCAACGAGGTGAGAATAGCCGCAGCCGCGGGGATGGGTAAGCCATGCGTGTACTTTGTCGGCGTTTTGGGGACGCCATGGCGATCGGTGGCGAGCACATTAAAACGCGCCAGACGCACCGTGCCACAAGCGATGAAGGCGAAGCTAATCAGCACCCCGGCAAAGCCAAGACTGGCGAGGGACCAGCGATAGACCAACATGGCCGGGGCAACGCCAAAGGAGACGATGTCAGCCAAGGAGTCGATCTGCACCCCAAAGGCGCTTTGCGTACGCGTAAGGCGAGCGACGCGTCCATCGAGACTGTCGCACAACATCGCAAACAAGATCAGCAAGGAAGCACGGTAGAAGGTGTCATCGGCCGAGTCAGGCGACCCGCACAGAAACACCGCATACGAGCCGAAGAAGACGCTCGATAAGGTGAATAGGTTGGGCAAGATGAAAAGCGCTTTACGCACGAACAAACCTCAGCGATGAACTCAATTCTGTCAGGGTAGCACGAGTGCTCTCGAAGACCCAATCACATGCCCCTACAGAGGTCCACAAAATACAGGTAGGAGGGGCTAAAAGCCGGGGAAAAGCGTTTCATTCTCCTACAGCTTTACGATATTCTTGAAAGGTAGTCGGGAGGTTGTAGTGAGCGATCAGCGAGCGCACGAGAGGTATGCTTATTGTCTGCGTGTCACCCTAATTCATGAAGGGGAAGCGCATCGTGCGATCACCCAAAACATCAGTATGGGCGGCATGTTTGTCGTCACTCCCCTCGACCTGACGCCGGGCAATGTGATCGATGTGCAATTTCGCATCCCCGCCCTCAATGAAGATACCGTGTGCCGCACCTTGATCCGCTGGCGCAATAAAGAAGGCGTGGGCTTGCAGCTGCTCGAAAGCCTGCGGGTGAAAGAAGCGCGCGCCCTGCACCAAATGCTGCGCGGAGATGGATTCGACGAAGAAGACCCCACCGTTGCCCTACGTCCCCAGTCGATGAAGCGACCCAAAGTAGCGCCACCCCCAGCGGTCAAAGCGCCGCCTGCACCGCCCCGGATTGCAAAGCCCACAGGACGCGGCATCAACGGGTCGCCTAGCTTCAAATAAAGATAGCGTGGCTTAAAATCACCACGCCAGTGAATCAAATGGCGATGCTTGCCGTCTAACTAAGGGTAAGACATGCTTCGCTCACGCTAAGCTCGGTTGCTTGGCCGCAGGCGAAGGCGATTTCCCGAAAGGTTACGCATGCATCGATCACGATTACTCTCTCGTCGCCCTTATCCCTCTTATACGCTGTGGCTTGGTGCCCTAATCGCAGGCCTTAGCCTTCAAAGCAGCGCCTGGTGTGCTCAGGTGAGCGCCCAAGACAACACGCCTACTGCGCAACAGGTCGCCGCGCATGTGCAGGCCTTTTATGACCAAACCCGTGTTGTCGAAGCCAGCTTCAAACAGCGTTATTTCTTCAAGCTGCACAAGCGCTACGACCGCTCCAAAGGCAAAGTCATCTTTGATAAGAAAGGCCGGATGCGCTGGGATTATCACAACGATGGCAAAGTGATCGTCAGCAATGGCAAGAAGCTCAAAATCTACGAGCCCGGCGAAGATAGCTCACCCGGTCAGCTTATCGAATCGCCCGTCAACAAAAACCAGCTCCCCATCGCCTTTTCCTTCTTGATGGGCCAGGGCAAACTACGTGACCAGTTTAAGTTTCGTCTGCTCGAGGAGCAGAAAGGCTTCGATGGTCATTTATTAGAACTGCGCCCCCATAAAAACACTCCCCTCTTCAAGCGAGTGATTTTCCTGGTGGGCAAAGACAAACTCCGCGGTGTCGTCAGACGGGTGATGCTCATCGATGCAGCGGGCAACATCAATCGCTTTGATTTCTCGGGGCTCAAATTCAACCGCAAGATCCCCAATAAGCGCTTCTCGATTCAGGTGCCAAAGCGGACCGTCGTCATCCGCCCCTCCTAAACGCCTGGAGCACCCTCGCTTTACGTTGATCTTGAGTGCGTCTGAACCACAGCCAAGATCAGAGTAGAACGCAAAGGGTCTAACTATTGAGCAGCTTGAGCAGAGGGCCATGCACCCGTGGCGTGGCCGCTAAAGCGCTGCCTTCGTAGACGGAAGCCCCACCTTCAATGCTCGTAAAGACGCCGCCTGCTTCACGCACAAGCAGCGCGGCCGGGCATATATCCCAGGCCTTGACGCCTGGATCGACCATCGCTTCCGCGCGACCCAGTAGCAGATGACGGTAACCATCAAAGTCGGCAAAGCCTCGCTGTGTGTAGCTTTGCTCGGCCAAACGCTGCAACAGCCGCATCGTATCTGTGTAGTGAAACTGCTGTAGGGCCCCATGACAAATCAAGGCCTCATCGAGACCGCGCGAGTTATCAACCCGCAGAGGCTTGCCGTTGCCATACGCCCCCTGCCCTTTGACCGCGACGTACAACTCGTCACGCGCTGGCATGTAGGCAATCCCCACAACGGGCTCACGCTCATTGTCCTCAATACCCACCAACACCGACCAAGTGGGAATGCCGCGCATAAAAGCCCGAGTGCCATCGATAGGGTCGACCACCATACGCAACTCTGCGTTGCCGCCCATCAGCTCTCCCTGCTCCTCACCCATAAAACCGACCTGAGGCAAGGCCTCTTCGCAGTGCTGACGCAGCATGGCTTCCACCTCCTGATCAGCCACGGTCACGGGGCTTTGATCGTCTTTTCGCTGAATGCCACCTTCCAGCCCTGCCGCATAGATGCGCAAGGCATGCTTGCCCGCACGCACGGTGAGATGAAGCAAGGCATCGAGAGCAGGTCTGCCACCGATCCGATCGAGATTAAAAACTGACGCCGTCATAGATGCAGAGCTAAAGGATTATGGCAACTTATGTCAACGCGCTTGGGCAATAAACTCCTGGGCCATGGCAAATTCGTAAAAACTCACCATCTGCGACTGCATAACCTTCTCAAAGAAACGCAGAGCCTCTGTGTTGTCGTTCTTGCCCAAACGCTGCGCGCCCGCGTAAAAGTGCGCCTCCGCCAGTTGTCCTGGGTCACGTGCCAATCCACGCAGCTCACCATACGAAAGCTTGCCCGCCCCAAACTGCGCGAGACGACGCCACCATGATGATGACGTACGCTTGGCCAAGTCATCCACGAGCTCGGTCACCTCGGCATCGAGGCTGCCATGTGCACGCACGGCGATCACACCCACCCAAAGCGCGAAGTACACCTTCCACTCCGGCTCGAGGGAGAGCTGCCGCTGAACGCGATAAAACACCTGCGTGGCAAAGGAGAGGTTGGGCTCGGCCACCACAAGATAAGCCAGCACTCCAGCATATACCTGCAGCCAATCCGGAGCATCGTGAATGCCCTGTTCAAAGGCTTCGATGGAATTTGCATGCTGGCCGAGGCGCCCCAACAGCACGCCTCGTCGTACCTGCAAGGCCGCGCGTTTACGCCCCTGCAGCACAGAACGCAGCTGATCCCACGTGGCTAAAGCGCGTTGATACAAGCGTGTTGCCTCACTGTCTTTGCGCAAACGACGCGCCACATCGCCCAGGCGCTCGAGCAGTTCGGCGCGACGAGCGCTATCGTCATGCGTTTTACGGCCGACTTCGTTGAGGGCACGGCGATAATAATCATCCGCTTTGGTTAAGTCAGAGCTACGCTCAGCGACCATCGCCAGCTGCGTGAGTGTCTTCGAGGAAAGCTCTTCGCGCAGACTGTGTTGTAGATATTGTCGTCCTTTTTGCAGCTGCCCACGATTCACATAGGCCATACCCACCAAGGCCTGCAAACGCGCTTTGGACAAAGGCGGTGGACGCGATGAGGGATAGGCGGCCCGCGCATCCAATAGCTCAAAGGCCGAAGCGGCAAGTCGCTTATACACGTGAGGCTCAGTGCCTTTAGCCTCGATCTCCAGGGCAGCTGCGAGCACCATCAGGGCTTCGTCGTATAAGAGCACTGCATCGCCCTCATCAGTCACGTTATTCAATGCAACGCGATACCAGGCATTCGCCTCCACGAAGCGCTTCGCCGATGTCGCAAAGCGTCCCAAACAACGCGAGAAGCGCATATCCTGGGGAAAGGCATGATGCGCAGCAAGACAGAGCGCGCGTGATAAGGCCGGGCGTGGCTTGCGAAAGGCATCCGAAAAATCCATATACACATCGGCCAGCACGGATGGATTATCTTGCGCCTGCAGCAACATCTCCAGCACCTGCGTATCCGTCGCCTGCGCTGGCTGCAGGGCTTTCACACCGGCAATAGCCAACTCGAGATAGCCATGCTGCAGATAAAGCGAAGCGATATCGATGGGCGTACGTTTCGCAAAGGCATAGGAAACCCCGTAGGCAAGCACATTGGGCAATACCGTTGCTTTTTCATCGGCGTTGATCTGGCGTAGAGCCACTTCACGCCGCTTGCGGTAAAGTTGGACCAAGGCCTGCAACACGGGCTTAGTGGGGGTTAATGTCGCATGCGCCTCCCATACCTCAATGAGCCGCGACAACCCCTTGAGACGATTGGGAAGGGTGTTGCGCGCCTCATATCCCCATCGCTTCACGTCCGCGTAAGTCGCCAGCGAGGGCTCCAAAGCCTGCCCCGCCTGCTGCAGAACGAGCAAGGCACTCAATACAATGGTTTCGTCACCACGCTGTCCCCCTACATGGGCCAAGAAGCGCGCGCTGCGAATCACATCCGCGGGCAGCTGCACATCACCTAGGATTTCGTTGGCGGCCAAAAAGCTGAGCTGCTCTCGGAAGTGCGCCTTGAATAAGACATAAGCTTGCGGCGAACTGGTCTTGGGCGCCTGCTGTGCCAGGTAGTCCCAAAGCTGCCGCCGCAATGAGACGCGTCGAGGATCATCGGTCTTCAGGTGGTGAAAAAGCCAGGTCGCATGCCGGTAGTTGGCAGCGTCCACACGCTGAGGCAACGCACGATCGGTGGGATGCTTGTGCGATGCAGGTCTTGTATCGGGGGTTGCGGTCGAAACACAGCCAAACGCCAGGCTTACAAGAAGCAAACAGAGAAAGCACGAATGCCATAAACCGAGAGCCTTAGACAGCACGGTCAGAGCAAAACGGGATTGATGTAGACCGTTCTCGATTTGATTTGAGGTTGAGCGCGCCCGGACCGCAGAACCGAAAATGTATGTATGTAATACCTTGAGGGACGAGGACCGGACGAAAGCCAAGGTCAGAGCAAAACGGGGACGGTCTAGCATGGGCAAAGCTTTTATGACAGACACCAAACCTCAGTGGTGTCCCCTCAGCATACCAGAAACTTCGTCCCTATGCGGATCACAACCGCATTTTTGCTCTCAATGGGAGCACATATTGCGGTCTTTTTGGTGCTCGCACTGCTCGCTGCCATCGACGCCTGGCATTATCGCATCTCCTGGTCTCTTGCCTTCGGGGAGGCCACACGCGACCTGATCAACCTGGGTGCGGCGCAAATGCTGGGGGTGCTTATGATGATCGCCCTGGGGTGGCGTTTCTTTGCCCCGCGGCAAACCCTCCCGGCGGCCTTGCGTTTGGAGCGCATCCCGCCTCTGTGGCTCATCGCCAGTCTTATCTATGGGGTGGCACTGCAATTCTCGCTAAGCGAACTGGAGAACTGGCTGCGCGAACTCTGGCCCATGGATGCTGCCCGCGCCAAGGCAATGCAAGCTCTGCTCAACCCGCAAACATCCATCGAATGGCTGGGCATTCTGCTGACGATTCCGATTCTCGCGCCCATAAGCGAAGAGATCTTCTTTCGTGGCTGGCTTTTTCCGCGCTTATCCGCCGCCTACAGATGGCGCACGGCCACACTGACCACAGCCTTTCTCTTTGCTCTACACCACGTGGAGTATGTCGCCATGGTGTACGCCTTTATCGCGGGCATTCTCTTCGCCCTTATCTTCCACTGGACGCGTTCTCTTTTCACCACCCTGACGATGCACATCGCATTCAACGCAACGCCGCTCCTGCTCAACAAGCACACCCTCCCCATCAAGGGCTTCAACCTCTTTCATCAGCAAGTACAGCATATGGATTGGGCCATTCCTATGGGCGCTACACTTGTGGTCGCTGCGCTGACTTATTGGTTTTACGGCATGCGCCCCGAGCAGCTGTGCCCTACTGACGCGTCACGAGCTCCACACCAGGAATCTTAGCGATCGCGCGGATGAGCAGGCGCAGCTTGCTCACATCGCTGACCTGAAACACAAAACTGTTAATCGCATAACCCTCGCTCTGAGTGCGACACACGGCTTCCTGAATATTGACGCGATGCTCGGTAAACACCGAGGACACAGAAGCCAAGATTCCTGGCCGGTTATCGGTGGTCACCTGCAAGGCCACGGGCAACTCAACGTTAGAGGCCTGCGTCCAGCGCACCTCAACGCGACGATTGGGGTCTAGTTCCATCGCCTTGAGACACTCGCGTCGATGCACTGTCACGCCGCGTCCATGGGTGATCCAGCCATAGACCGCATCCCCCGCCAAAGGTCGACAACACTTGCCGAAGCGAACCAACAGGTTATCGAGGCCGTCGATGAGAATGCCCTGTGCCTCGTGACGCTTGGTCACCTGCTGCACAGTGCGCTCGATAAAGCTGGGGCGCAGCGCCTGGCTCTGCTTTTCATCGAGGTGGCCTTGCGTAATCTCGATCACATGCTGACAAGAAATACGCCCATAACCAACATGCGAGTAAAGCTCATCCAGGTGACTCACATGCAGCTTCTCTAAGAGCTGATTCAGTTTGGGATGCTTGGTGAAGCGCCCTAAAGACATCTTGTGTTTGCGCAGCTCACGGGTGAGCAAGTCCCGCCCCAAGGAAATGCTGCGAGCGCGCTCTTCGTTGCGCAAAAAGGAGCGAATGCGCGAACGTGCCCGACTGGTCACCACAAAATCGAGCCAGTCCTTACCGGGCTGCTGATGCGGGCTGGTGAGAATCTCAACCACATCGCCGTTGTGCAGCTTGTGCCGCAGGGGAACGATGCCGTCGTTGACGCGCGCACCCACACAATGCTGTCCCACCTCCGAGTGCACCTCGTAAGCAAAATCAAGGGGCGTTGCACCTCTGGGTAAGGTCTTCACCTCGCCGGCAGGCGTGAAGACGTAAACCTCATCGGGAAAGAGGTCTACCTTAACGCTATCGAGAAACTCGGCCGGATCGCTGAGCTCTTGCTGCGACTCGAGCAACTGACGCAGCCAGGCAAAAGACTGCCCATCGCGACCCGTCTCGGGAGCATCGGAAGACTTGTAACGCCAATGTGCAGCGATGCCGTGCTCGGCCACCTGGTGCATCTCGTGCGTGCGGATTTGCACTTCGATACGCCGTTGCCGCGGTCCCATCACCGTAGTGTGCAGAGACTGGTACATGTTGGGCTTAGGCAGCGCGACATAATCTTTGAAACGCCCCGGGATGGGAGTCCACTGCGAATGGACCACGCCGAGTGCGGCATAACAATCGCCCACATTGTCCATCAGCAAACGAAAAGCGATGCAGTCGTGCACCTGATCAAACTCGCAGCCAGTGCGACGCATCTTGCCATGAATGGAATACAAATGCTTGACCCGCCCCTGCACCTGAGCATCGAGTCCTCGTTGCGCCAACATGCTGCTCAGACGATGAATCACATCCTCGATGTAGCGCTCGCTATCGCGGGAATGCTGTTTGACCTGTCGCGACAGACTACGATAAGCCTCTGGGAATAGATGTTTGAAGCCAAGATCTTCGAGCTCGGCTTTGAGACCATGCATGCCCAGTCGCGCGCCCAAAGGTGCGTAGATATCCAAGGTCTCCAAAGCTACCCGCTCCTGTGCCTCGGGTTTCATAAAATCCAGGGTGCGCATATTGTCCAGCCTGTCGGCCAGTTTGATCACCAGCACCCGAATATCGCGGGCCATAGCCAAGAGCATTTTGCGAAAACTCTCGGCTTGCTGGTCTTCTTTGCAGCGAAAGTTAACCCGGCCCAGCTTGGTGACGGAGTCCACTAAAAAGGCAATCTCATCGCCAAAGGCCTTGGTGATCTCATCCACCGAGACCTCAGTATCTTCGACGACATCGTGCAATAAGGCCGCACAGACACTGGGTAGATCCATGCGCATATCGGCCACAATCTGCGCTACCCGTGTGGGATGCACAAAATAGGGGTCGCCCGACTTGCGCATCTGCCCCTCGTGCTTGTCGCGGGCAAAGTGAAAGGCATTGGCAAGCAGCTGATCATCCACCGAGGCGTAGTTGGACCTCAGGGTGTCCAGTAACGCTAGATACGCCGCGTCCTCTTCGGCGCTAGGCTCAACACCGTGATCCAGAAGGCTATGTTGTCGCGCAGCAAGTGGCAAATCCGACACCGTCACCATTAATCATGACGTGTCTGAGCCAAGGATACAAGTGTGAGAGCGGTCTAAGAATTTAAGGTACGCGCAGGGGAACCAGATCTGGCGAAGGTTGCGGAGGATTGATCTCACCGCGCTGAGGTCGCCAGTTATCGAGGCTGGACGCCCGACGCACACAGGCAACGGTGCAAGCAGGCTCGCAGCCCTTGGGCGTGTTGAACTCGCGTTTTAGGTCCGGGCGCTCATAGGCCAAGATATCGATACCCGGCTCGCCACGGCGTTGGCTGCAGTAGGACACCACCCCGTGCTCATCCACATAGAGGTAACGCGCACCGGCGCGACATTTCCAGGGCGAGCGACCATGACGCAGCATATCCACCTCCCAGCCCTCACCGAAGCGATGAAAAAGGCTGCGCCGCCGCTGGGATTTCATTTCTCGGTACATACTGGGCAAGGCATCGCCCAAAAGCCCCGCATCGATTTGGCCTTGGCCATCGTGCAGCAAGCCCACCGTCATGTAAAAACCAAGCTCGTTGATTTCACGTGCCAGAGTCCGCGTTTGTTCCACATCGGAGGAACCCAGCACCGCATTGATATTCACATCAAAGCGCGCGTGCTCCTTGAGCAACTGTAACTTCTTTTTGATCTTCGCCCAGGACTTCTGCGAGACCTCGTTGGGCTCCATGTTGTCCACCGAGACCTGCAACAGGCTCAGCCCGGCTTCATTAAAGCGTTCGATCCAACGACGGGTGATGGGATAGGCATTGCTAATCGAGGTGCACACCATCCCATGCGAAACCGCACGCTGGATGACCTGGTCTAACTGCGGATGCAACAGAGGCTCACCCCCCGTCAACGTGAGCACCATCGTGCCTAGCTTGGCGCAGTGATCGACGCGCGCCAGCAGGGTCTCCAAAGGCACAGGCTCGGAAACCTCGTCGTACTCATTGCAGTATCCGCAGGAGAGATTGCAACGACGGGTCACCACCAGTTGCACCAGCAAAGGACGCAGGGGATCCACCGCCGCACCAACAGCCCGACGCAGCCGCGTTGGGGAGAAAATTCCGCTTGAAACCAATCCTTGGCGCTTCATATGTGGGCAGGATTAGCATGAGAGCGAAACGAGCGCACTGCACTAAGACTACTGTCTAAGCGCAGATTCAAAAATCCATGACGCAACCGACGGACACTATTGCGCAGGACAAACGCTATGTCCGCAAAGCCGCGCTCACCAGCGTCGTGGGTTACGGCGTCAAAGTCGCAAGTCCTCTGCTCTTTTTTGTGGTGGTGCGTTTTTACGGCGCGGAGCGCTTGGGCATCTTCGCTATCGCCCAGGCTATTACCCTGCTCGGCGTGCGTATCACCCTGATGGGATTGCATCGCAGCATGCTCTGGTGGATTCCCCGCCCCGAATATCAAGAAAAACGCCAAGGTCCTGTGGGCAGCATGCTCATCATCGCGGCCTTCAACCTGATTTACCTAAGCCTCATGCTCAGCCTCGGGGCCAAACCCATCGCTGCTTTCAGCGGCATCCCCGAAGCCGAAGACACGCTGCGCATCATGGCTGTGGCGACGATGCCCTTGGCCTTCATCGAGTTCTTGTGCTGCACGCTCACGGCCCATCGCCAACTCATTCCCCAGATCATCGTTAACGAAGGCCTGATTCCCATCATTCACGCGGGCTTGGCGATTCTTTTCTTCTTTACGGGCGCACAATCGCAGGGTCTCTTCATCGCCTTCGCGGCATCGGCCTATATCAACTTGCTGATCGTGCTGGGCTTTGCGGTTCACACCTTTCAGCGTCAGGGCTGGCCTCGCTGGCAACGACGGATGCCCACCGAGCTCTTGCGCTACACCTGGCCGCAATGGGTCTCGGAAATGAATTACATTCTTATCTCCCGTCTGGATGTTTATGCCCTCGGTCAGCTCACCGATCCAGCCACGACGGGCATCTATGCCGCGGCGTTGCGTGTGGCCAACGTGATCCGCTCGGTGCGCCAATCGCTATCGCCGATGGCCTTGGCCATATTCTCCGAGAGCCACGCCAGCCAAGACACCGAACGCATGCGCAGCGTGTTTTCCGAAACCGTCGCGACGGTGCTCTTCATTCAAGCGCCGGTGTTTTTGTTCATCATCAACTTCTCCCCGTGGATCTTGAAGCTCTTTGGTCCTGAGTTTGAGCGAGGGGTGTGGAGTTTGACCTTGCTGAGCTGGGCCTGGATGATCAACGGCATCGCAGGACTCAACGATGCTGTCATCATGGGAGCCAGCCGCAGCTTTCTAGGCATGCTCAACAACCTGGCCACCTTGGCGATTCAAGCCTTGCTTCTGTGGGTGCTGATCCCCTGGCTTGGCATCGAAGGAGCGGCCCTCGCTGTGGGCGCGAGTTTTGCGGCAGTGGGTATTATGCAACTGGTTCAAGCCCGGCGTCTTTACGCCACCAACCTCTATAGCAGACAAGCGATAGGGCTTATCGGTCTGGTCTTCAGCCTGCAGCTGCTTAGCACCGTGGCGCGATTCAAACTGATTCCCCCTGACGCATTGGAGATGACCGCCCTTGCTTTTATCGCTGAGATAAGCCTCGGCGCGCTTCTCTGGCGCTGGATCCGCAATCCGTCACAACAGTCTCATCATGCCTAAGCCTCGCATTCTTTTTCTCAACAGTTGTGTCAGCGGCGGTGGCCCAGGACGCAGCCTGTCGCTTTACCTCAAGCAGGCGACCCACATCGAGGCCCATCTGGTCATGCCCAACCCCGGCGTTGTCGCTGCAACCATGCCAGCGCACGCCCACCTTCATTACATTCCCGAGTTCATCGAGCGTCCCCTACGGCCTCCCTATGCCTGGGCTCAAGGCCAATCAACGGCACGCCATCTCACCGGTGGCATCGCGGCCTTGCTTAGCAGCACCCATAAAATCACGACGCTGGCTCGCACCATCAAACCCTCGCTCATCTACTGCAACCATATGCTGGCCAAACCCGTGGGTACCCTGGTGGGCATGCGTTTGGGCCTGCCGGTGGTGTTTCATGCCCGCAATATTCATGACCATCCGTGGATCGAATCCGCTGCTTTTCAGCTGCTAGCACGCCGTCGCTGCGTTAAACGCATTTTGTGCAATTCCGAAGCCACCGCCAAAAGCTATCGCCAAGTCGCCGATGACAAGGTGCGCGTCATTCCTAACGCGGTGGACTTCAGCGTCTTTGATCGCCAACGCATCCAACCCCAGCTCAAGCGCAAGCTAGGCCTGAGCGATAACACTTTGGTCATCGGCTATGCCGGGCGACTGATGCCCTGGAAAGGCGTTGACCGACTTATCCACGCCTTTGCTCGCATTCACACTCGCTTGCCCCAAAGTGTTTTGGCCATCGTGGGCGGTAACGACGGCAGTGTGAAGCACAACTTACAGCAGCAGTATCAGCAACTCGCCCAGCAGCTAGGCATTCAGCACAAGGTACACTTCACGGGATTTCAAAAGGACGTTCATCCGCAGATGATCGACTTTGACATGCTGGTGCTGCCCTCCATCAAACCCGAGCCCTTTGGCCGCGTCATCGTTGAAGCCATGGCATTGGGCATCCCCGCTGTGGTCACCGCACAGGGGGGAGCCAAAGAAATCGTGCGCGATGGCATCGATGGCCTCTGGGCACAGCCACAGGATACCGAGGATTTGGGCAACACCATGCTTCGACTTGCGCAGGCACTGCAGCAGGGGCAGTTCAAGGCCAACGACATCATCCGCTCGGCGCGGGAACGTTTCGATACCGTGACTATTTCGCAACAAATTTCGGCCGAACTCGCAACGCTGCTCGTCTAAACGTTGTGTGCATGAGCTTGCCTTGTCTGCAGGCGTCGCGTAGTTGGAGGCGATGGCCTTTAACACCCTAATTCCTGTTCGATTTGGCGATGAGGACCATGCACAGGTGGTGTATTATCCGCGTTACTTTGATTACCTTCACCAAGGTTTCGAAGACTTTTTTAACGCACACGCCCACTCCTATCGCAAGGTTGTTGTAGAAGACGGGATTGGCTGGCCAGTGGTGCGTGCCGATGCCCAGTTTCATGCACCGCTGCGTTTTGGCGATGTCTTGGATCTACGCATCTGGTTTTCGCATATAGGCAAACGCTCGCTCACAACATCGTATCGCGGCTATCAGACCGAAAGCGCTAAGCGAGTGATTAGCGCCACAGTGACAACCGCCTGCATCCGTTGCGCAGACTTCAGCACACAGGCGATTCCCAGCACCCTGCGCGACCTCTTCGCCCAGTTTCAAGATCCGCCGCAGGATGCACCCTCATCATGTGCGTAGCCCAGCGCTTAACGCTGCTCGGCCTTGTTCTTGTATTCGCAAGTGCCTGCGCCACAACGCGCCCCAAACATGCAGGGAGTTCGGGTGATGCACGGGGCAAGGCGCATACCCTGGACTTATCATTTGACGTACGCGCGCCTTATACCGCGACTCTACTCAACACCTTAGAAGGCGCTTCTCTCGACTGGCTAAACCAAACCCTAGGCTTCAGCAGCAACGACCTAGATTGGATCAAACGCTATCGTCAAGCGCGCCAAGGTTGGACCTCCTCGCCTTATTTTGGTCATGTGGATGCTAGCTTTGTGCCCCACCTGCGTTGCGGCTATCGCGCCAACAATGTGAACGCCATGCTTAAATGCATGCGCCGGGTCACCCCATCCAGTGACCATCACATCATCACGCAGGCCATCGCACGCACCGACACCCATCTACGCACGCACTGGCAACGCAGTCAGCCCTTCCTTAACAAGCTGCGTCGCCTGACCGAAGGGCATCTGCAAAACACAAACATCCACGCGCTCATCGGCCGCATTGCGCAATTCGCACAACTAAAGCCCAAAACCTCGCAACGCGTCAGCATCGTGATGGCATTACGGCCACCCCAAGGGGCGCGTCTAGGGCGACGCGAAGACAATCATCTCATCGTCGAGGTGGATCGTGACCAAAGCGACATCTCGGTGATGAGCACCATCATGCACGAGCTCACCCACTACCTGGTGCGGCAGTCTCCTTCGATCGCACCACTCGAAGCACATCTCGCCACCCAAGAGCGCATCGGCACAATCACCGCCAACTACTGGAATGAAATCGTCGCCACAGCCTTTGAGCATCTCGCGCGCCACACCCTCAGCCCTCGGAACTCCGCACAGCAAGCTCTCTACGGAGACTGGGTCATCGATACACTGGCGCGTTATCTGGTTGAGCATTGGCAACAACACCACATGCAGCCCCTTGGACCCAAGCTAGGCGACCAACTGATCGTCTTGATGAATCAATATTGGCCAGAAAAATACTGGACCCTCAAAGATGCCTTCTTTCGTGTGGTGGTTTTTGCCGAAGACACGCCCACGCTCTTTGCCTTTCGCCATGCGTCACCGGGACAAGCCCTGTGGGGCCTAGCGCCTTTGCCCACGAGCTTTGTACGACCCGAGAACACGCCGCCCTCACTCAGCACTCTTGCGCTCACACTCGATTCGACATGGCGACAACGACCCGAGATTCCACCGACAACACTGCATGATCAGCAACACGCAAACGCAGGCAAAGGCAAGCAACCTATCTTATGCTGGAGCTACAGCACCAACGATGCACCTCAAGCCGCGTTGATCGCGGCAACACCAGAGAGCCTGCACAAAACCACCAAGGAGCTCGCTCGCCATCTCGCTCAGCTCCCCGTACCCCAAGAAGGATGTCAACCTTGGTCAGTTAACGAGAGGCATCTTTAAGAATGAACGGCAGTATTCTGATCTTTTATAGCGAGGATACCCAGCATTGAAGAAGTGCGTAGCCCAGTTTAAGCCAGTGCATATGGCAACACGTAATAAAACTCAGGCCAATCAAAGCAGCGCAACCGACTTTCTCAAGCGCATCGACGATCCCATCAAACAACAGGATGCAATCACGTTGGACAACATGCTGAGGAAGGTGAGCCAACATAAACCGGTGATGTGGGGTAGCAGCATTGTGGGGTACGGCAGTTATCACTACCGCTATGAGAGCGGTCGCGAGGGCGATTTCATGCGCATTGGCTTTGCGCCGCGCAAACAAAACCTTGCGATTTACATCATGCCGGGCTTCGCGAACTACACGAACACCTTGGATACTCTTGGAAAACACAAAACGGGCAAATGCTGCCTTTACGTCAAGCGCCTAGACGATATCCACATGGATGTGCTGCAAGCACTTTGTGAACGCGCCTGGGAGGATATGGCCAAAGCCTACCCGTTGTTGTCTTGATGAACCCCTCCTCAGCCGATGCGAAAACCTACGTCAATCCGCAAAGGCAAGACCCTCGTGTCTTAGCAAGCGGCGCTTTAAATCAAGCCCCGCAGAAAAGCCGCCTAAACCACCTTGAGAGTCGATGACTCGATGGCATGGCACCAACAAAAGACAAGGATTGCTGCCATTCGCTCGGCCCACCGCTCGAGACGCCCCTGGCTTATCCAGTGCTTTCGCGATGTCGCCGTAAGACCGAGTTTCACCAAAAGGGATAGCGCGTAACTGCCCCCATACCTGACGCTGAAAAGGAGTGCCCACACGGGTATCACAGGGAATGCGCAACAATGCTTGGGGATCACCTGCACCGTAATCCGCTAATGCTTGAGTCCACTCAGAGGGCAGAGAGGAGAGCGAGGGAAGCTCCTCTGCAGCGGGTTGTGAAAAATGCGAGCGCGCCACACCTTGGGATGTCCACCCAAGCCAAAGCGTGCCAAAGTAGTCGTCGTGCCATTGTCCCCATTGCATCGTTCGCGCTCCCTTCTTGTCCGTGTTGGATGCCTTATAGGCCTTTCGGGTATCGCGTGCACGCCTAGCTACTGGCAAACACGCCAAAGCCAGGTGTACTTCGAGCGCTGCTATGCGGCCGATCTGAGCAAGAGCTGTCAGACAAACACCAAAACACAGTGTTGGACCCGCTGGCTACGCTACTACGCCGAGCATCAGCCTCTAGAACGACGGCTCTATGTTCAAGAACGACTACGTCAGCTGAAGTCAAAACCGCTGAGTCAACCGCGGGTGCTGAATCATCAACAACCCAAGCCGCAAAATAGCGCAGCGCAACGGGACTTTCCTAAGCCACCCAGGCTACGCCAGGAAATCGCTGCCAGTTGTGTGACCACCTGTTATCCAACTTGGATTCGCTGCTTGAAACAATGCCGTGTGATTGAATCCACCTGCAAAGATGCCTGTGCAGCGGAGTACCGCTTTTGCATCAGAGGATGTTCTTAAGGTCTCACTGCAAAGGCTAAAGTCATAGCCAAGCAGTATGTGGCAACTGTAAACATCGAGTCTCGAAACTGCATCCATAGCAGCGCTAAGACTTGAGGCCTTAAACAACAAAGGCGACCCGAAGGCCGCCTTTGTTTCATACGCTCCCTGTTAGCGAGAGCGTTTTACGGGTGGGTTAGTTGATTGGCTCGCAAACCACACCCTCCTCGTCATCAGTGCAACTTTCCGCTTTCCACTGAATTCCCTCACGAAGCATCATACAATCCTCGCCGCCAAGGTTATGAGGTTGTGGCGAGTAGGGCTTATTGATGCTTCCATCAGTGTTACGCCAGTACCAAACGCCATGATGCCTACGACCACCAGTCCAAATGTGGTCGTTTTTGTTTCTGCTTGCAGGGGCATGCGGGTGTCGAAGGAAACCATGCGAGATCCAATGCGCTTCCGCACCATCGTCAAGCCACGCCATACGATAGCCAGGAATTGATGCACAAAGATCACGTGCATAATCCCAAGGTTTATCTTCTCCATGATTACATGACTCAAAGTCAATGTAGATGTAGGTACGGCCATTGAAGTTGCCAAGGCGATAACATGGGTTGAAGAAAGGCGCACACTGTGGATCCGCTGCATCAGTCAAGCCGTTGCAATCATCGTCTACACCGTTGGTGCAGAGAGCGGCGGTGTTTTCGGCTACGCCGTTGTTGATGCTCTGGCATGCGCCATAGAGACCGTTGCCACCACAGCTTCGAACACCTGCCGCACACACACCAGGACGACCCGTTGAACAGCTTTGCTGCTGACCTGGCTGACATACATTAGCGCCACCGCAATCAGGGTCATCACCATCGGTTGAGCCGTCACAGTCGTCGTCCAGGCCATTGACGCAAACGAGACCATTGTTCTCAACACCTTGTGGGTTCACCTGAACGCAGCCTGACCAAAGGCCATTGGGCTGACAGGTCTGCACCCCGTCTGCGCAAATGCCCGGCTGCCCCGTGTCGCAGCCACGCTGCGTGTCTACACTCGGGTCACAGATGAGCTCCGCACAGTCTGCATCTTCCTCGTCGATGTCGCCGTCGCAGTCGTCATCCATCCCGTTGATGCACAGCTCCGGACTTTCACCTTCGGTCGGAAGACAAGGCACACAGGTCTGATTCTCATCACACCGTCCCGCACCATTGTCACAGGGCGTGTCCACAGGCTTCGGCTCAAGACGACACATCGCCTCCTCAGGCTCCGGCATAATGCACTCCACCTGGCCGCTCTCGAGGTCGTAGCACTCAAGATCGAGTCCGGTCGTGTCGGGCGGCACGCAGGTCAGGCCTTCGTTGTCGCACTCAATGCACACGCCTTCGCCATCACACACCAATGCCTGGTCTGGGTAGCACTGCGTTCCAGCTTCCTTGTTGCTGCGCGGGATACACACGCTCTCGTTCTGGTCCGAGCAGCCCGTACCGCCCACTTGGCAGCTGTTGGCTGGATTACAGGCGCTTTCATCACCGCCGCACTCCACGCAGGTGCCTTCACCGTCGCAGAAGCCCGCATTGCCACAGGCTGTGTCGAAAGGCAGGTTCTCGTCCGTCGCCACGCACTGCGCCACGCCGCTGCTGCAAT
>CAYWAT010000052.1:0-760 GCA_964456305.1 uncultured Polyangiales bacterium
ACCAGTTGGTTGAGGAGATGATGCTGATCGCCAATGAAGTGGTGGCGCAGGCTTTGTCCCATCGTAACTGCCCGGCGATTTATCGCATCCATGGCGCCCCCAACGAAGAGAAAGTTAAGCGCTTTATCGCTGTGGCGCAGTCTCTTGGCCATCGGGTTGACGAAAACTCGGTCAAAAACCCGAAAGTGCTCGCGCAAGCCATGCGCAAAATCCAGTCTTCCAAGCATGCTGGCGTCCTGCAAACGCTGCTTTTACGCTCGATGCAGCAAGCAACTTACGATGTGAACAACATCGGGCACTTTGGCTTGGCCGCCGAGCATTACCTGCACTTCACTTCACCGATTCGGCGCTATCCCGACCTTGCTGTGCACCGCATTATCCGGGCAGTGATTCGCAAAACGCCCATTGAGTCGCGCAAATTACGTAAATCCCTGCGTCCTCAGGCCGTCGAAAGCAGCCGTTTAGAACGCCGCGCCATGCAGGTGGAGCGTTCAGTGGTCGAACTCTACCGCGCATTGATGATGCAAGATGCCATCGGCGATGTTTTCAACGCCACAGTCAGCGGGATCGAGTCGCATGGCGTGTATTTCACGGTGGAGCATCCCTTTGTCGAGCTTTACTGTCCGGTGGAGCAGCTGGGCAACGATTATTTCGCACTGGATGAGCTCGGTTTGCGCATTCGAGGCGAGCGCTCGGGTCGCGAGTTTGTGTTGGGGCAAGCGGTGCCGGTACGCATTCAACAGGTGGATGTGATTCAGCG
>CAYWAT010000052.1:793-13161 GCA_964456305.1 uncultured Polyangiales bacterium
AACAAGGCCGGCTCACGCAGCAAGCGCAGCGATTCGGGTCCCCCCAAGAAAAAGCACAGCAATCGCTCAGCTGCACGACGCGCCAACGCAGCGTCTCGTCGTGCACGCAAACGCCAAGAGCGTAAACAAGTATGACAGGGCTGCATGCCTATGATAAACTTCATGGCATGAGATGCTTATTTTATAGCTTGTTCGTCTATGTTGCATTGGTCGTGCATCTAACAGGCTGTGGATTGCAAGTCTCCAACGAAGCCGACGAGTCAACCCTTCAGGCTGTTGACCAATGCCTCGAATCAGGCGGTGAATGGGTGATCGTACCCAGTTCCTCCGCGGCAAGCACGGATGAATACTGCGATCATAGTGGCAATAGCGTTGCCATTGAGGCCGATTGCGCGGCCTGTCATGGCACCATCTTTGTGACCAACGGCGAACTGCACTGTCAGTGCGATACGCTGTAAGCACACTTAAACTCTAGCCCTCCAAGCTTTCTCACATCGTCCACTAGATCGCTCCCAATTTGCGTTGAGCCTGAGTGCGCCCAAAATCCCCACAAGGGATTTTGCCTAAAGCCGTGCCAGCGTCATACGCTGGCGGTGCGTAGCACCAGGCTTTGGAGTCAGTTGAGTTGGAGAGATTTTATGGATACTCTACGATGGGAGTTCCTATGAATGCCACGCGATGCTACCCATTTCATGGGCGCTCCCGTTTAGACATTTCTATGAACGCCAGGCGATGCTACCCATTTCATGGGCGCTCGCTCCACTCGCACGCAACGCATAGAATCTAGCGTATTACACTAACCATGGCGGTAGATGGCGCATCGCACAGAGTCTAACGCGTTGCAGGAACTAGGGTGATTAGCAGCGAAAACCAGGCTAAGAGTGAAGTGAGGGCGGTCTAGCTGTCTTTTCATCAGTGAAAAGGGCGGCACCGCTGCGTTAATTGAGATCACTGCTGACCTTAAGGCAATCACAACCGCAGACATCGCTCGATCAGCCGTCGCTTAAGCCGGTCACAGGTGGCCATAAAGGCTTCACCGCTGCGGCAAATCTGGTCACAACGAGCGTTAAGCCGGTCACAACCTGGGATAAACTCATCACAGCGCCAGCCTATCTAATCACAACGTTAATTAAACTGGTCACACCCTTAAAAAGGCATCTCGCTGAGGTGTGATGGCCTCGGTTTTAAGTGAAATGGCATGATATGGCCCTGTGAGCGACTTGCCTTGAACTGTGAGGAGGGGTGCGCGCAGATGTGAAGGGCTTTCAGACAGCTGTGACCGTTGATTACGACGCTGTGAGTGATTTATGCAGGGTTGTGAACACCTTAAAATAGGCTGTGATCGCTTAAATTAAGGTTGTGACCACTTTAAACCCATGATTTGTTGGAAGAAATTGAGAGCGGTTGACCTGAAGATTTCGCTCAAAGGACCCCAATACCTCAACTGATCGGCAAGTCGACTAGACCATGATCCACGATATTGATATCGGTGGTGTTGAGCTTATTGATGGCATTGTTGATCCAGCGGTTTAGCGATGAATCGTTGAGATCCACAACGGTCAAACCTGGGTTACAGGGAGAATGCGCATCGATTACACGATAGGCCGAAGCAATGACGCCGATTTGCACCAGTTTGTTCGTGCTGCGCGTGTAGTTAAACAAGCCGCCGCCGGAATCGCCCCCACAGGTCTGCTGTGCATCGCTGCTATAATAAGTACTCAATCCAGCTTGCTGATTTGTCGCCACATGCTTCCCTGCATAGTTGATCGCGATAGGACTAAAGCTTGGTAACCCTAGGCCCAGAAAGAGCAAAGGTCCCTCAATGCGTTGGCCTGGGTTGATGATGTCTACGGGCCTAAAAGGCAGGCTTACAGCGCCATCCAGTTTTGCCACCGCGACATCATACAACGGTGTGCGCCTGTTAAAAGCAACTGTACTAATCATGGGACGCCCCTCGATTGCCATAACCGCTTCAACTCTGAATGACTGCGCTTGTTGATGACCGAAGGTGACGCTTATCTTCGCATTACGAATCTTGTTTTGGTCTGGACGCTGTATGCCGGGTTTAGAACTATAGGCGTGATCAAAACAATGCGCCGAGGTGAGAATGATATTGCTCTTGATCAAGGTGCAGGCACAGACGTGACCCGCTGACAGTTCCATGCGACAAATCGCATTACCCAGCGCGGTATTCGGCTTTACCGCAAAGCCTCCCAATGCTTTGGCTGCATTCTCGGAAGACTGGCCTGCATCACTGGCGCAGGCAGCGAGACCAAAAACTAAAACACAAGCTAATATACGAACATAAATCATCTCAATACGATAAGAAGCAATCTATGTACCACCGCGTCCTTCAATGGCGCTTAGGCACCTACATCAAGGCGGCAAAAGGTCATAAAAGCCGCTAATTGAGCGAGATTTGATAGCTTGCGCCCCTGAGCAAGAGCATGCCGGGACGACTATGCTGTCAATCGCAGGCGAAAGAACCCACGGTCTTAAGACCTCAGAAAGACTTTAGGGATAAAGGACAGGCCCCAGCAGTCGATTGACCAAGGCCAAGATGATCGCCGTCAACAAGGCCGTAAAAGGCACCGTAATAAACCAGCTGGAAATGATGCCGCGCAGAACGCGCATGTTGATGGCACCGATGCTACGCGCAAAACCGACGCCAATCACCGACCCTACCAAGGTATGCGTGGTACTTACGGGCAATCCGAGCTTGGTTGCCAGCACAATGGTTGTCGCGGCGGCAAACTCGGCACAAAAACCGCGCGAGGGAGTCAGCTCGGTGATTTCTTTGCCGATGGTTCCCATCACCTTGTATCCATAAGTGGCCAGGCCAATCACAATGCCCACCGCGCCGATGAGCAGCACGTTCATCGGCACTTCAACGTGTTCGGGGGTAATCCCACTGCGTAGCGAGCCATACACCGCCGCAAGAGGACCGACCGCGTTGGCCACATCGTTACTGCCATGCGCAAAAGCGACAAAGCAGGCCGTCATAATCTGCAAGACCAAGAAGATTTTCTCGACCCGTCGCAGAGAATCGAAGAGGGACATGCGATCCGAAGTACGCATCTTGCGGTGAAGCAATGGCCAGGCGATTAAGGAGGCCAACACGCCTACACCACAGGCAGCGAGTAAGGCGTGTTCGAAAGGCAGGTTGAGTTTGAGAGGCTTGAGACCTTTATAGAGCATGCTCAGCGTGAGAATGGCGAAGATGGGAAAGACCATAATCGGTCCCACCCGGCGCATGGCATGAAGAGGTTCTTCGGCGTTGAGGACAAGCCTTCGCAACAGCGAAAAGCACAAAAAACCAATCGCGCCGCCTAAAATAGGGGAAATCACCCAGGAGGCCGAGATACTGCCCATGGTTGACCAGTTGACGGCCTGGGGACCGCCCGTAATCAACCCAAAACCCAAGACTGCGCCGACGATGCTATGGGTTGTTGAGACGGGCCAGCCTAAGAAACTGGCCACATGCAGCCAGGTTGCCGCCGAAAGTAAGCAACAGGTCATGCCCACAGATAAAATAAGGGGATCGTGACCAATATTGTCGAGCGATACGATCCCTTTGCTGATCGTTTGCGTAACGGAGCCGCCTGCAAGCAATGCGCCGCCGAATTCAAAAATCGCGGCGACTAAAATCGCGGCACGCAGGCTTAGCGCTCCCGATCCCACCGACGTTCCCATGGCATTGGCGACGTCGTTCGCGCCAATATTCCAGGCCATGTAAAGGCCTATCAGTGTCGCGATAATGAGAAGTATATGAATGGGATCCATCGGCTAATTCCAAGACGCAGAGGCATTATCGAGCAATAAAGAGCCTGAATTGATCGCCAACATTCTCGGCGTGATTCGCGATGTCACCGAGTTTGTTAAGTATTTTCATCCACATGAGAATAGCGACCGGCGAAAGCTCGGATTCCATCTGAAAAAGGATTTTCGCGAGCTGGTCCTGCAGTTTATCGGCTTCGTGCTCTTGGCGATGCAATTCATCGATATGGGCTTTGGCGCGTTTGACTGCGCGGCCGCCAAACCCCACTTCGAGCAGGGGATTCAAGGTGCCGATAAGGGTTTCAGCAGCATGAACGGTGTCCATGACTTTGCGCACCAGCTCCACCAGCAAGTCGCGCATTGGTTCGGGCACCTCCATCGTGCGCAGCGTCAGCAAAACGCCAACATCTTCAGAGGCATCGGCAATTGCATCGATTTCACTCACCAATCGCAATAGATCGCGGCGATCCACAGGTAAAAAGAGACGCATGGGGAGGGCGGCGCGTACTTCGTTCTTGGCTTGGTCGGCAAGCCCTTCAGCGCGGCTCGTATCGCGTGCAATCGTATGTACGGCCTGTTGATCACCGGCGATGAGCGCATCGATCAACGCGGGCATGTGTTCACTGCATGTCACCACACGGCGCATGAGCGTGGCGACGCCGGGCAGGGGGCTGCGTACAAGCAGACGGGTGAGGGGAAGACGCATAGTACAGACACCGGCTTTGATTTAGCGTTGCAGCCTATATCAAAAGCCACCAGAGTACGCTACCCGCTATTCGTGCAGTTACTCAATCGTTACACGTACGACTGATGGTGCTATGGCCTCCCACAGTCTCGATTATTTTTTATTTCTTTATCTCGCTGCCTTTGTTTATTGGCTTGTCGCTCGCTGGTCGCACCTGCGTTTAGCCTGGTTGCTTTTCGCGTCTTGCGCCTTTTATATGGCTTGGCAGCCGGCTTATGTGCTGCTTATTCTGGGGTCGACCCTTCTCGATTTTAGCGCTGGCCTTTGTATGGCCAAGACAAAGCGGGTTGCGGTTAAGAAAGCCTGGCTTGTCACAAGCCTCATCGGCAATCTCGGGCTGCTCTTTAGCTTCAAGTATTTCAACTTTGTCAGCCAGCAGCTCTTTCCCATCCTTAACAGCTGGGGTTTGCCCGGATCACCGCCTCTATTTGACGTGCTGCTCCCCATCGGCATCTCCTTCTACACCTTTCAAACGATGAGCTACACCATCGATGTTTATCGTGGCGCGATTCAGCCAACGCGCAGCCTTTTGCAGTTTGCGTGTTTTGTTACCTACTTTCCGCAGCTCGTGGCAGGACCGATTGTTCGTGCCACAGAGCTTCTTCCCCAGCTTGCGCAGCGTCCCACGATCAATCGCCAACAAGTTGGCCAGGCGCTTTTCTTACTTGGGCTGGGATTGACCAAAAAGATAGCGATTGCGGACTATCTTTCGGTTAACTTGGTTGATCGCGTCTTTGATCAACCTGCCGCTTACAGCGCAGCGGAAGTGTGCCTGGGTCTTTATGGCTTTACGATGCAAATCTATTGCGATTTTTCGGGCTACACGGATTTGGCGCGCGGTTCGGCAATGCTTATGGGCATTCGGTTGCCGGAGAACTTCGACCGTCCTTATTGGGCGAGTAATCCCGCTGAGTTTTGGCGACGTTGGCATATGACCCTCTCATCCTGGCTTCGAGACTACCTTTATTTTCCGCTGGGTGGGTCGCGCGGCTCGCCGCTGCGCACCTATGTTAATCTTTGGCTCACGATTTTTCTGATCGGCATCTGGCATGGGGCATCATGGACATTTGTGCTTTATGGCAGTCTCCAGGCCACCGCGGTTGCGCTGCATCGCTTATGGTTTCGCTATCGACAACGCCAGGGTCGCAGCGCCTCTACCCATGGGTTGAATCATGTGCTCAAAGTCTTTCTTTGCCTTCAGTTTATTGTTCTTTCTCGCATTTTATTCAGAGCTAAAGACCTTACAGAAGCCAAGGAGGTAGGGCTGCGCCTGTTGGACACTAGCTGGGGCTCTATGCATCAACTGTCGTGGAGTTTATGGCTTGTTCTTGGCGGAAGTTTTATGCTCCACTACCTACCCAAGTCCTGGACGCAGCGTGCAGAATCAATGCTCATCGCATGTCCTATCGCCATTCAGCTAAGTTTGCTTATCGTCTTGGCTTTTGCCCTTAGCCTGATAGCGAACTCGCAAACCGTGCCCTACATCTACTTCCAGTTCTAACCCAATACGCTCAACCCATGTCCGATTCGCCTCCAGCTCCGCGTGCAAGTAAAGCCTGGTGGCGTTTATGGTGGCAGGCGACCTTGCTGATCAGCATCGCGTTGATTCTTGTATATGCGGTGCCGAGTTTGGCGCGTTTCCGTCCGTGGCATGTCGATGCACCAGCGGAAGATGAGAAAGACAGTGCATCGAGATGGCTTCGTTTTCCTCTCTTGCGTCTTTATATCGATGATGCGCAAGAACTCGAGACATCGCCTTGGCTTGCAAATTCAGAAACGAGTGCTGCCCACAGCAGTCAGTCTTTAGACACGCTGGGTGCCAGCGTTGCCGAGCAGCTCAAGACGACAACTCAGCACACCCATCAACAAGGCAAAACGTCGTCATCTACATCGCACTCAAGCGCTTTGCCTCGCAAAGAAGAATACGCAGGCATCGAGGTGCTGATCGAAGATCCCAGCGGCCAAGGCATGGCTGCTTTTTACGACACGCTACAAAAAACCGCAGAAGGTAAGAAGGGCGCACTGACACGCATCGCTCACTATGGCGATTCAAGCATTGCAACGGATCTCATCACCCATACGGTTCGTCGTTTAACGCAACAACGATTCGGCGATGGGGGCCATGGCTTTGTGCTGATTGCGAAAGGCTATATGCCTTATCGTCATCGTGATGTGAACCATGATGCGCGCAACTCGCGCTGGTCACTGACGCCCATCATGAACGGCGGCGATAAACAGGGACGTTATGGCTATGGCGGCATCCGTTATCGATCCCGTCCTGGCGCTTGGGCCCTGTTCGGCAGCGATACCGAAGGGCCTGTGGGCGGAAGGGTCAGTCGCTTTGAGATTTTTTTCCAACGCCATCCACGTGGAGGCATGCTCGATCTGCTTCTTGATGGCCAGGTGTTACCGAGTGTGTCGACGCATTCGGAAACTATCCGCGATGATTTTCACAGCATTCCCGTCGCCGAGGGCGAGCATACGCTTGAGCTGCGTCATGGTGGGGGCGGCTCGGTTCATGCCTATGGCGTTGTGCTTGAACGCGAAGGACCCGGGATTGTCTACGACTCCCTTGGACTTGTGGGCGCGCGCGCATGGCGACTTCTCAACTACGATCCTGAACATATCAAAGCGCAGATAAAACATCGTGGTGTTGACCTGCTTATCTTGGGCTTCGGCGGCAACGAGTCCGGTGATCCCATGAGTCGCTTCGAACGTTATGTCGATTTTTACACGCAAGTGATTCAGCGAATGCGAGCCGACAACCCCAAACTGGGATGCCTCATGTTCGCTCCCCTCGATCAAGCAAAACGCGATGATTTAGGACGCATCAAAACCCTGCGCACGATTCCGCGCATTGTTGATGCACAGCGCCAAGCTGCCTTGAGTCAAGGTTGCGCCTTCTACAACACCTTCGCCGCCATGGGAGGAAAGGGGGCCATGCGGCGCTGGTTCCGCAGTAGACCTCGCCTTGCCATGGGCGATTTTCGCCATGCAACCCCCAAGGGATACGAGGTGATTGGCAGCTTATTCTACAAAGCGCTCTTGCATGGTTTTGCGAACCATCTCCAGCATAAATTAGTACAAGAGCCTTGACGCATCATCGGCAAGACAGCTCACCTTTATTGGTTTTATCTATTTATCTTTATTATGCTGAGCGTTATTGCTCTAGGTTCACTGCAATGTCTAAACAAAGGTTAATGCGTAACTGGCTTTTTGTATCGGCAACATTTCTACTAATCCATTGCGGTGGTTCGCAGCAGCCTCAGCAACCTCAACCTGCGCCCAATCGCGCGGATGATTTATCCGAACTCGAAGCAGGTCTGGCAGAAGATTCAAGCAACAGCGGTTGGATCCAACTACGCAGTGAACATACGGTCGACATCACGGTGCGGCGCGCAAAGCATTTTATTGAAGACCAAGACCTAAAAGTGATGGGCAGCGTTAATCACATGCGTAATGCACGCTCTGTGAAGCAAAAACTTTTGCCTACTTACCTTATTCTTTTTGGCAGTCCGAAACCGGGCACCCTGCTGATGCAGGAGTCCAGAAGCATAGGCATCGACCTGCCGATGAAACTGCTCATCTATCAGGCCGAAGATGAGGGCGTTTGGATTGTTTATAATGACCCGAAATTTTTAGCCCGCCGCCACGGGATTGCTGAGAATCACGCCGTTATCAAAGCGATGACTCAAGCCATTGCGACGATTGTCGAGTCTACCGCGGCAGCCATCTCAGAAGATTAATCATACGACATGAACCAACCTTCTTTTCACGCACCCAATAGCGCATTCGATCTCATCATCTGCGATATCGATGGCTGCTTAGGTCCTGAGTCCACTGCGCCTCTCGACGTCAACAAGCTTGCCCGCGTCACTGCGCATAACGTGCAGGCATTGCAGCAACGAGATCGCGCCCTCATCACCCTTTGCTCAGGTCGTCCGCTGGGCTTTGTTGAAGCCATGAGTCGTTTGTTAAGCAATACCTGCATGCCGGCCATCGCTGAAAACGGCGTGTGGTTATGGTCTCCTGTAGGGAACGCTTACTCACCCGACCCCGCGATCACGCAGGCCCATGTCGCGATGTTAGACGAAGTTCGTGCATGGATTAGCCAAACATGGGCCTCGCAAGGAATTTTCCAACAACCCGACAAACCCTACGCCATCTCTCTTTTCCACCCAGATCCCAAGGTGCTCGAGGACCTTGTTCCGCAACTTCAAGAGCAGTGCGCCCAAAAGGCCTGGCCTTTGCGTATATCGATGACCTGGGCATGGATTAACTGTGATTTGGCATTTGTGAGCAAGTCTACGGCAATCGATCGACTTGTGACCCAAGAAAAGCTCAACCCTAAGCGTTTACTGGGAATTGGCGACACCTTAGGGGATTTGAAAATTCGCGAGCGTGTCGCTTATTTCGCTTGTCCAGCAAATGCTGATCCGAGACTCAAAGAGCATGCTGATTATGTCTCTAACAACGCTGAGATCGACGGCGTGCTCGATATCTTAGACCACAGCATGTCGCGATAAGCAGCATGTACCAGATGTAGGGAGGCTTGGTACCAGGCACTACCTGGCAACTTCCAGCAATGTCATCCCCGTCTGCACCGGTGTCGTCCGTCGTTGGATTTTCGGCAGCTGTATCGACTGTAAAACTGAAATCGATCTGATTATCCCGTGTATCCGACTCTAAGATTCCTTGTTGGGTACTAAAAGCGATTGCTTGGATACTAACCTGCTCAGTTGTTGTGGGCTTTATCATCAGCTCAGCAGTCGCGCTTTCTTGTCCTGCTAGCTCATCGATGAGCCATTGATTCGTATTGAGATTAACGTTGCCATGATCTGGTGTCGCTTCCACCAGCTCGACCTCATCACCTAGGCCATCGATTTGAACAACAATATCTGCAACCGACGAGTCGCTCGTATTGTCCACGCTAAGAAATAGTTTCGATGCTTGGTCAACTTGAACCGCATCATCGTCGGGCAGCTCATAAGATAAGACCAGATTGACCACCGAGGCTCCAATACCCACGTCTGGGTCGTTCAAGGCGTCGCGAATAAAGTCGGTGTCGATGCGAGAATAAGCCACAAACTGATCGCACTCACTATCCGCAAAGGACTGCACGCCACTGGCAAGCCACTGGTTTTCCGCAACGGGTGTTAATAAAGAACTACCTGAATCGCCACTGCAGGGTTGCTGACCTTCGGTGTTCTGTTTAGCCAGTGCATAGAGCTCATCCGCATCTTTGCCTTGGCCAAGAAATTGCTGGTCTAAGTTACTAGCGAGGGTCGACTCGTTGCCTATCATAATCAGCGTGCCTTCGCGCTGTCTCAAGCTCGAGTTCGGTTGACTGGTATCATTAATGCCAAAGCCAACCGTCAATCGCTCACTGTCTTTCCATGAATCATCTTTAGGCGCCGGAAATACAATTGCGGGCGCGATATCGATATCCTCACTAAAAACCAATAAAACGATATCTTCCTTATTGATGGTCTGCGCGTCTACTTGCGGCTCAAAGTCGGGATGGACAATCATTCGCTCGGGTGTATGGCGATTTGGAGACTGTGCTTTGGTAATTTCGGCATGAGGTTGTGTGCCTACATAAACATCGATGAAGTCGTATGACACGTTATGAAAACAGTGCGCTGCGGTAAGCACCGCCCGAGTGTGAATAAGAGTGCCTGTGCAGCTGGTGATGGTGAGTGTTTGATTCGGGTTTTGTTTGATGAGCACCACAGCGACCACAAAGGGATAATCCGCATCGGACTCCACTTCTGTGCCCAAGATAATCGCGTGTGAATCACTGTTGTGCAGACTCTCGGTCGTGCATGCCCCGATAAACGAGAGAGCGACGAAAAAAAACAACGAAAAGAATAAAGATGTAAAACGCATCAAATCGAACCAGGGTGACAGCAGATTATGACAAAACCGAGACAGACATCAGTATCAGAATGGCCTATCCCTAAATTATGAACAATGCATTTTGGATCGTGCCAATATTTTTTGTCAGCCACTGGCTGTTATCGGTGTTTTGCCAGACCTTCTTTTTACACCGGTATGGTGCGCACCGTATGTTTACCATGTCAAAAGGATGGGAGCGCTTTTTCCACCTATTGACTTACGTCTGCCAGGGGTCGTCGTACCTCAATCCGCGCGCGTACGCGATACTACACCGTCAGCATCACGCCTACAGCGATACCGAGAAAGATCCGCATTCGCCACTGTTCTTCGGCAACGTGTTCACGCTCATGATTCACACCAAGCGCCGTTACGACGCATACGCCTACAACCTGGAGCAACCCGAAGCGCGTTTTGATGGCGGCTGTCCAAGCTGGCCACTTATCGACCGACTAGGGCAAGGATGGACGCTGCGCATTCTCTGGGGAACAGCTTACACCCTCGTTTATATTTTCTTTGCGCAAGCATGGTGGATGTGGCTCCTTTTGCCTTTCCATTATTTGATGGGGCCAGTGCATGGCGCGATTGTCAACTGGTGTGGACATCGCTACGGGTATCGCAATTTCGATAATAAGGACGATTCACGCAACTGCCTGCCCATTGATTTTGTGACTCTCGGCGAGTTATTTCAAAACAATCACCATAAATATGGTTCGCGCGTTAAGTTTAGCGTGCGTCGTTTTGAGGTAGATCCATGTTACGCGATCATTCGAGTCTTCGACTGGCTTGGTATCATTCAACTCGACCGACCACGTCATGCCGATACCCAAGCTAAGCAAGAGCAGAAAACGGCAACGACGATTCCAACCTCGTTACCGTTAACGACAACGGCTTTGTCAGCGCACAAATGACCAAGTGCCGTTGGGGACAACCTCAACGTGCACATGATTCGCATGGGCTTTGTTGTGGTGTGGCGTAATGATGATCTGAAAGATATCACGGGTCGCCGCATCACAAACCCACTTGCGTAGCGTTGCTGTTACAGTGTCATCTTTCTCGTGCTCGGTGCAGGGATCGGCGTGGGCAGCGCGTTCCTTCCAGTCATCTAAAATGCTCCATGACTGACCATCGCTATGAGTGAGTGTCGCGATATCAATCGCTAGACCGGTTGCATGTCCACTTGGCTTGCGTGTGCTTGCAACTTTCGCTTTAGGTCGAAAGGCTGACATGTGTGAGATCTTCTCGACACCTTGTTGGTGCAAGACGCTAAACCACGCATGCAACGCTAGCAGCAAACGGCAGTCCATAATTTCGTGCTGCTTATTTCGTCCTGGGTAATGCAGGCTGATACCTGCGATAGGGCCCTTCACGCGCACCGGTACTTGAACACCAGGAACCTCTTTTAGGGACTCCACCTTGATATGCTTTTTACGCGCCAAACGACGACACTTGCCTGGCGACAATTGATGAATCCGTTGATATTTTTCTAGCGCTGGACTTAGTTTTTTTTCTTTAGAAGCAGAGTTAGGAGCGGTTGCCTGGGGTGTTGTTGTAGATGGCGCGCTGGAATTCTCTTCAGCGTATACATGCTTTATGCCCGAACGATGACAACTACAGGAACAGCCGTAATAGCAGCTAGCTGTCACAATGATCAAGGCTTTCGCCCATTGCCAGCTGAGCCGCTCTCGCTTTACTCTGATCTTGGTTTTCGTCTGGTCCTCACGACGCGTGCGAGCAAAGCGAGCGCCTGCGGAAGCAGGGCAGCAGAGTGCGGCGGAGCCGGAGCTCAAGGTATCCATAATATACATTGTTGGTTCTATGGTCGTCCGGGCACACTCAAGCTCAAAGTAAATCAAGGGCAGTCCGAGACATACTGATTCTTAATAGTACCTGAAAAGCACTTAGCTTTTGGAATTGACTGAGGCCGTTTGGGGAGAACGCTCGGGTTTTG